>JAUIJB010000125.1 GCA_030430455.1 Verrucomicrobiia bacterium
ATAGTACAAGCAAAATATGCTCAGTCGAGCCTGCTGAATCCTTAAAGGCATTGGACTGAAGTCGGCCGTGAGGTGTCAACGAGGAGCGCAAGGGCGGCTCGGGCGGACTCAAGTCCGCGGTCCGATGACGGCGGCGCGGCGACGAGTCGCATTCCCCCGGCTACCAGCTACTCGCTACGGGCTCCCCTACTCCCACCACCTCAGCCCGTGGCGGTCCCAGAAGCGCTGCAGCTCACCTTCGCTGCCGCGGAACACGTTGCGCTCCATCGGGTGGGCCATGCGGCCGAAGTAGCGCGGGCTGCGCCATGAGGCGGTGCTGTAGTGCTTCGCGTTCGAGCGGCCGTTTTGCCACAACACGCCGCCATACTGCCACATCACCCAGTGGTTCCAGACGCCGTACTGCTCCATCAGGCCATCCGGCGTCAGGTCCTCGCCGAAGCGCATCGGCCGCTCTGTTCCCTCGGGGCCGTAGAGCGCGATCCAGTAGGGCGAGCGGCGCATCACCCGCTTCTGCGCCGGGCTGGCGTTGCGCAGGCTGCTGCGCAGGCCGGCGCTGTTCTCGAGGTAGGTCACCGGCGTGACGCCGGTGAGCGACTCGACCGTCTCGATGAAGCGGACCAGGCGGTCGGGCGTCGACTTGGTGTCGAAGTCGCCGACGAGGAGGATCGGGCGGCGCGAGATCCCGCGGGCGCGGGCGACCGAGCGGACCCGGGCGACGAAGTTGCGGGCCTGGAGCTCGGGGCTCTGGTCCATGGTGACGAAGTGGTAGGCGCCGACCCGCATGCCGGTGCGGTCGGCGGACTTGAGAAAGTCGGCGAACTTGTCGTCGAGCAGCGGGCCCTTGGCCGAACGGGCGATCAGGCCGCGCGAGCCGTTGCGGGCCAGCGCCGACAGGTCGTGTTGGCTGTAGCGGTCGCCGCCGCGCTGGACCTCCTTGGGGTCCCAGCCGGAGACGTTGAGCACCGCGGGGGACTCGCTGACGCTGGTTCCACCGAAACCTCCGCCGCATTGGCAGAGCAGGATGGCCGCAAGCAGGGCGGCGGGAATGCGCAGGACCATGGAGGCCGAGCCAAGCAGGAAGTCCGCGGGCTGGCAAGGAAGCCCGAAGCGGCGGCTTGCGGTGGACCGGGGGACCCGGTGAGGATCGCCGGGTGGCGGACGAGCCGGTCAATCCCTACCAGGCCCCCGGCGACCCCGGCGAGGTCGAGCTGCCCGCCGGCCTGTGGCGCGCGGGCGAGGGCGGCCTGCTGATCCGCGACGGCGCCCGCCTGCCGCCCATCGATGTCTTCTCGGGCCCGGATCGCGAGGCCGGCGAGGCCGGCGCCGTCCTGCTGCCCGTCTCGCGCGAGTTCGCGGTGGTCTCCGGTGCCCGCGCCGGGCTCCGCCTGCTGGTACTCTTCGCCGGTCCGGCCGTGATCGTCTTCCTGGCGCTGCGGAACTCGCCCTGGCTGATCGGCTGGGGCTGGCTGCCCTTCATGGTGCTGGTCATGCTGCTCAGCCGCTTCGCGGTGCGCGGAAGCGTCCGCACCGCGCGCTTGTCGTGGCACGTCGAGGAGTCGGCCGAGCGCCGCCGGCAGCGCCTGCGGACCGTCCTGAGCGTCCTCTGGCTGCTCGGGCTGGCCGGGGTCCTGCTGCTCGCCTTCGACCTGCTGCCGTTGGAGACGGCCCCCTGGACGCTGCCCCTGTTCATGCTGTCCTTCCTCGCCGCGGCCATCGCCAACCGCTTCCTGAAGTCGCTGAAGTGCGTCTCCGCACGCGACGGCTGGTTCCGCATCACCGGCTTCTCGCCGCGTGCGCTGAGGGAGTTGAGCGCGCGGCAGGACGCCGAGAACCGCCGGCTCGTCGAGGCCAGCGCCGGGCGGCAAACCTGGAAGGGCTTCACGGTCCACCTCCATCGCCTGCCGCTGTCGCTCCTCGTCCGCCACCAGTGGTGGAACCCGCTGCTGGTCGCGACGGTGGCGGTGATGAAGCTGTCCCGCTCGCCGCGCTTCGAGCGCGAGCAGTACGACTCCGGCGAGGCGCGCGAGATCGCCGCGGACCGGGTCGACCCGATGCTGGCGGAGGAGCTGGAAGTCGTACGGCGGATGCCGGAATTCGGCGGCTGGTTGACGGTCCGGGCGTCGCGGCTACCGTCGCCCGCCGGCGACATCCGCACCGACACCGTGGTGCTGCTCGACCCGGCCGGCTGCCAGGTTTTGAGCCTGTCGCTCGTCCGCGTCGCCACGGGAAACTACTCGAACCAGGTGACCGAGCGCGCCCTGCGCTCGTGGGGTGCCGACGGTCGGCTGTGGGTGACCTGCGACCAACCGCTGCTGCGGCCGTGGCCCGAGTGGATCCTGCCCGAGCGTTGCCGCGTCGGCCGCGTCGGTCGCGGCGGCCACCGCGTCCTGGCCCGCCTCCACGCCCGCCATGCCGAGCGGATCGCAACGCTGAGCCTGCGCTCCGGCACACCCGACGAGGTCCTCGAATGGCTCGCGGAGGAGGCGGAGGCGCGGCGTGCGACCTTCGAGGCGACGGGGCTCTACGGCCCGCTGCGTGACCTGCCCGCCGGGCCGGACCAGGAAAACCCCTGAAATCCTTGACACCGGACGGGGAAATTCGCTTCCTTCCGGCCCGCGCAGGACTTCCGGTTCCGCGCCAATGCACCCGTAGCTCAATTGGATAGAGCGCCTGACTACGAATCAGGAGGTTAGGGGTTCAAGTCCCTTCGGGTGTACCACCTTCAAGGCCCCGGGTCCGGATGGATCCGGGGCCTTCTGCGTTCATGGGAATGGCCGCGGGACGGGGGGCCTCCCCGGTGGATTCCCCGCTTGCGCCGAACCCGGTGCGATTCAGGATGACCTTGTGGCCGATGTGCCGAAGAACGACCTGCCGGACCGCTTCGGGCCGATGCTGGTGAAGGAGATGCGCCAGAACATGCGGCGCGGCAGCTTCATCGTGCCCTTCATCGCGGTCCACCTGCTGGCGGTGCTCGCCATGGTCATGGAGTTCCAGACCGGGGCGCAGGACCGCTTCTCCGAGCTGCCGTGGATGCTCAACCTGTCGATGGTCCTCACCAACGGCCCGCTGTGGATCGTGATCACGGTGGTCTGCGGGGTGATCATGCCGCTCGGCGGGCTGGTGCTGATGGGGCAGGAGCTCGAGGAGGGCAACCACGAGCTGCTCCTGCTGACCCGGCTGAGCCGCTGGAAGGTGGTGCGCGGGAAGTTCATCAGCCTGTGGTCGCTGAGCGTGCTGACCCTGTTCTCGCTGCTGCCCTACGTGCTGTGCCGCTACCAGATCGGCGGGGTCGAGCTGATCCGCGAGCTGGGCTGCACCCTGACCGTGCTGGCGGTCTCGGCGATCCTCACGGCGGGGGCGATCGGGGCCTCCTCGTTCCGCGGCCTCGGCGGGCGGATCATGACCATGCTGCTGTTCTCGCTGTGGTCGGCGGCGAGCTCGATCGCCGCGGTGATGGGCGGGCTGGCGGGCCGCCAGTCGGGTGGCTCCTCGGAGAGCGTAATCGCGGTCATGTGGCACCTCAACGCGCTGGCCGCGGTGTTCTGCTTCGTCGTCCTCGGCCTCGCCCTGGCTCGCTCGCGGATGCGGCTGGTGGTCCACGCCTACGAGGTCAAGCCCAGCTTCATGGTGATGGGCCTGCTGGTCTTCACGCCCTTCGTGGTGGGCATGGTCACGGCGATGACCGGGCTCTACGCCGGCTTCGTCGGCCTGCTCGGCATGGGGCTCGTGGCGGTGTTCGCCGACGTGACCCCGAAGGCCCCGGCCTGGGTCAAGACCCCGCAGGCGAATGTCCCGGGGGGTGTGGCGGGTGGCCAGTAGCCACAAGTAGCTGGTAGCTGGTTGCCAGGGGGGGCGACGCGTTCTTCCTCGTCGTTCTCGTCCCTCGTCCTTGCAGCGGTTGCCGTCGGAGCGCGGACTTCAGTCCGCCCGAGTCACCCTTTGGCTCCTCGCCGACACCTCATGGCCGACTGAAGCCGGCGGTCCGATTGGCCCCGGTGGTCACCGCATCGTCGCGAAGCGCTTGCGGAGGAGGTCCCTGGCGGAGAGGTCCGGGCTGGCGGCCTGGGCCTCCTCGACCCACTGCCACTCGAGCTCGTTCTTGGTCGGCTGGTGGGACTGATAGTAGACGCCGAAACGGCCCGGCCATTCCTCCTCGGCCAGCGCCATCGCGGCGGCGGTCGACTCGAGGTCCTGGGTCTCCTCGTCGACGAGCTCGAAGGTGCCGCCCTTGCGCGGGTTGCCGGCGTCGAAGGAGCCCGGGTAGAACATGGTGCACTCGGAGAGGGTCTCGACCACCGCGAAGCCCGGGTGGAGGATCGCCCGCTCGAACATCTCGTTCATGTGCTTCACCTGGGTCGCGTGGGTGCGGGCGATGAAGGTGGCGCCGCTGGCGACCAGCTGGCGCATCGGGTTGATCGGCCGGTCGACCGCGCCGCGCGGGTCGGTCTTCGACTTGCGGCCGAGCGGCGAGGTCGGCGAGGTCTGGTTCTTCGTCAGGCCGTAGACGAAGTTGTCCATGATCACGTACGACAGGTTGACGTTCTTGCGTGCGGTGTGGGTCAGGTGGTTGCCGCCGATCGAGTAGCCGTCGCCGTCGCCGCCGAAGACGAAGACGTGGAGGTCCGGCCGCGACAGCGAGATCCCGGTGGCCAGCGGCAGGGCGCGGCCGTGGATGAAGTGGATGCCGTGGGCGTTGACGAAGTAGGGGAAGCGCGACGAGCAACCGATGCCGGCGACGCAGACGATCTTCTCGTGCGGGATCTGCAGCTTCTGCACCGTGTTGAAGAACGAGGCGAGCACGGCGAAGTCGCCGCAGCCGGGGCACCAGGTCGGGTGGTCGGCCTTGAGCTGCTTCTTGGTGAGTTTTTCGGTGGTGGCCATTTTGAGCGGGGTGCGGAGAGCGGAGAGCGGAGAGTCAGGAGAGGACCTTGAGGGCGCCGTCGTGGATCTCGCGGACGCGGAAGGTGAGGCCCTGGATCTTGTTGAGGGACTGGATGGTCGGGTTGCAGGTGGCGGCGCGCAGCAGCATGGCGAGCTGGCCGTGGCCGTAGACCCCGGGATCGTTCATTTCCGGGACCAGCACGTGGCGGTAGCGCTTGAAGATGTCGTTGATGCCGTTGCGCAGCGGGTGGATGTGGCGCAGGTGGATCGAGCCGACCTTGTAGCCTTCCTCGCGGAGCCGGGCGGCGGCCTCCTTGATCGGGCCGTAGGTCGAGCCCCAGCCGACCAGCAGCAGGTCGCCCTGCTCGTCGCCGAAGATGTCCGGCGCGGGCAGCGAGTTGGCGAACTTGATCAGCTTCTCGCGCCGCTTCGCCGACATCTGCTCGTGGATCTGCGGGTTGGCCGAGGGGTGGCCCCACTCGTCGTGCTCGAGGCCGGTGACCACCGGGTACTTGCCCTCGGGCGAGGGGCAGCCGGGCGGCGCGTGGCGGGTGATGCGGTCGAGCGGGTAGGGCTTGCAGTCCGCCGGGCAGGCGTCGGTGTTGAGCATCGGATCGCA
>JAUIJB010000052.1 GCA_030430455.1 Verrucomicrobiia bacterium
GCCAGGACGACCTCCTGATGGCGCTGGCCCCGATCATGACGGTGCGCGGCGACACCTTCCGCATCCGTGCCTACGGCGATTCGCTCGACGGCGATGGTGGGATCGCCGCGCGCGCGTGGTGCGAGGGGGTGGTCCAGCGGGTCCCGAGCTACATCGACCCCGTGGACGAGCCTTTTGTTGCGGAGGCGGACCTTTCCAGCAATGATACCAACAAGAACTTCGGGCGCCGCTTCGTCATCACCTCGTTCCGCTGGGTGGCCCCCGACGAAGTCTAGAATCATGATCCACAAGATCTCCCTCGCACTCCTCGGGTTCGCCCTGCTGGCAACGCCGGCTGCCGCGCAGCAGGCGCCGCAGGAGGGCCCGAGCATCAGCGCCCGCTGCCTGGCCTTCCAAATCGACGGCAAGGTCCCGCCCCTCTACGTCCACGCGGTCCCGCTCGGCGAGGAGCCCGCGGAGGGGGTGCCGGTCAAGGTCCAGACCTACCTGAACCACGAGCGGCAGCGGATTCCGTTGCGGACGAGGCAGCTGGTTTTCACTTCGGACGCGGATCCGGCGAGCATCAAGGAGCCGGACAAGCTCTTCGCCCGCTTCAAGGTCCCCGAGAAGATGCGATCGGGAATCCTGATGTTCCTCCCCGGCAGCAACAAGGAGGGGGAGCCCAAGTACCGCATCCTGCCCATCGACGACGAGAACAAGTCGTTCCCGCGGGGCTCGCTGAAGATCGTCAACATCAGCGGCGAGCCCTTTCGCCTGACGCTCTGTGACAAGAAGTTCGACCTGCGCAGCGGTTCGACCCGGGTGATCGAGGACCCGCCGGTCAACGAGGCCAACGCCTCCGAAATGAAGGCCTTCACCTTCGACAAGGGGCAGTGGCAGCGGGTCGGTGCCGGGGTGTGGCCTCATCCGGGCAAGAAGCGGGTGCTTCAGGTCGCCTTCATCAATCCGGATTCCCGCCGTTTCGAGATTCGAGGAATTCGTGACATTGCGGTGAGGGATTGATACATTGGGAGGCTGTGGGACGGTGGCGGTTGTCGCCTCCCGCGACCTCAACCCAACCCAACCCAACCCAATTCAATCCATGACCATCGTTGCCAACATCCGGGTGCGCTCACTCCGGAATCTCCTCGTGTTCCTTGCCCTGGCGGCCCTCTCCGCCGACGCCGGGGCCCGTGATCTGAGCATCCGCTGCCTGACGGTGAAGAACGGCTACCCCAAGACCGGTGTCTTCCTGCACCACGGCTCGAGCCGGGCCGGCGAGCCGCTCGACGTGAAGGGATTCCTCAACCACAAGCGCCAGGAGATCAAAATCAAGGAAAACGAGCTGGTTTTCACGAGCGACTCGGCTGCAGCGAGTGTGGAGGATGAATCCCTGGTCGTCGGCCGGGTGACGCTTCCCGCGGGGGTCGAATCCTGCCTCTTCGTGTTCGAACCGCCGGTCGGCGAGCGCCCGGCCCGGGTCCTCTTCGCCGAGGACTCGCTTGAGGCCTTTCCCGCCGGCTCATTCAAGATTCTCAACCTGTCCGGCGTCGAACTGAGGCTCGAACTCGAGGGCAACAAGTACGCCCTGCCGCGGGACGAGCTGATCTTGATCGATGAGGTCCCGGTCGGGAAACGCAATGCGGCTGCGATGGCTGCCTTCCGAAAGCAGGGGGATGAGTGGAGGTCCGTGGCCTCGGGCAGCTGGTCGCACCCCGGCAAGAAACGGGTGTTCTACGTCGCCACCTCCGACAAGTCCGGGCGCTACATCAAGATGACCGGTTTCCGGGACATCTCGATGCCCCGCTAGGCCAGGCGGTCCCCGCCAAGCCGGACCCGGACGGGCCTCGGGCTGCCGCGGCGGGTGAGGTCGGCCCGATGCCGGGCAGGGCTCCCCACGGCTGGCCAAGCCGGGAGTTGCGCCGCCCCGGACGAGGGGTTATCTCCTCCCTTGTCCGGCGGGAGGGATTCCCGCGGGCACGAGGACGATCCGGCATGGCGCGCGACACCAGGGGGAAACAAGCGAAGAAGCGTCGATTCTACCGCCGCAAGGGATTCTGGCTGGGTGGACTCGGGCTGCTGCTGCTGGCCTGCCTGGTCGGCTGGGTCGCCGCAGAGCGCTTCTCCCGGCCCTACCGCGAGCGCGCCGACACCTACGACCTCGACCGGATCAACGACATCGAGAAGCCCAGCATCATCCTCGGCCGCGATGGCGGGGAGATCGGCCGGGTCTTCGTCCAGAACCGCAGCGTCGTGCCGATCGAGGAGGTCTCGACCAACCTGGTCGCCGCGCTGGCCGCGGGTGAGGACAAGCGCTTCTTCAAGCACGACGGCGTCGACTACATCGGCATCCTCCGGGCCGGGATCGACTGGCTCAAGGAGGGCGAGGCGGTCTCGGGAGCCTCGACGATCACCCAGCAGCTGGCGCGCGGCGCCTACTCGCTCGAGGCCGAGCGCCGCAAGCGCGAGGAGTCCGGGATCGAGCGCAAGCTGGTCGAGGCCTTCCTCGCGATCCGCATCGAGAAGCGCTACAGCAAGCAGCAGATCCTCGAGTTCTACCTCAACCGGATCTACTTCGGCAGCGGCTACTACGGCATCCGCTCCGCCTCGCTCGGCTACTTCGGCAAGGAACCCGCCGACCTCTCCAAGCTGGAGTCCGCGACCATCGTCGGCCTGATCAAGAACCCCACACGGCTGTCGCCGCTGAACGACCCCAAGGGCTGTCTGAGGGCGCGCAACATGGTGATCGACCGGATGGCGAACCTCGGCCAACTCAGCCAGGCCGAGGCATCCCGCCTGCGGACGATGCCGGTCAAGACCGACCCCAAGCCGCTGCTGCGGGGGACCAACCATGCCTACGAGCGGATCGCGGACGAGATCCGCCAGCTGGTCGGCGGCGAGGCGCTCTCGGCGGGCGGTTTCACGATCCGCACGACCATCGACTCGCGGGTCCAGCGGTCCGCCGAGCGGGCCCTGGAGGCCAGCCTGAAGCGGGCCGAGTCGGTCGATGGCTACTCGCACCCGACACGGAGCGACTTCGTCAAGCAGGGTGAGGACGACATGCCGGAGTACCTCCAGGGGGCCGTGTTGATGGTCGACCACCGCAATGGCGAGGTGATCGCCCACGTCGGCGGGCGCGACTACGCCGACGCCCCGTTCGACGTGATCGAGCTCGGCCGGCGGCCGCTCGGCACCGCGTTCCATCCCTTCCTCTATGCGGCGGCCTTCGAGAGCGGGATGACACCGGCCAGCAAGGTCCTCGACGACGCCATGGACAACCGGGCGGTGATGGTCGGCGGCCGCGAGGGCATCCTCGGCGAGTGGGGCATGGAGACGACCCAGCCGACCTACGTGCAGAAGGAGATCCCGCTGCGCCAGGCACTCGAGAGTTCCAAGGTGGCGGCCGGGGTGCGCGTGGCCAACGAGGTCGGTCTCGCCAAGGTCGCCGAGACGGCCGAGGCCTTCGGCCTGCCCATGGACGATGCCGAACTGCTGCCGCGGCTTGCGGTCGGCTGGGAGGAGGCATCGCTCAAGGAGGCGGTGCGGGCGATTTCGGTCTTCGGCCGGAACGGCAAGAGCGCGCCGGCGGCGATGTGGTACGTCGAGAGCATTTCCGACAGCCGCGGGCTCAAGGTCTACGAGCGGCCGCGGCCGGAGGTGCGCCGCCTGAACCCGGTGAGCGATGCCACGGCCTTCCAGATTCACAGCATCCTGCAGGGAAGCATGCGCCACGGCAGCGCCGCCGGGGTGCTCGACCAGCTCATCGAGCGCCCGTTCAACGGCGCGGGGAAGACCGGCACCACCCACGACTTCTCCGACAACTGGTTCCTCGGCTACAACGGCCGGGTGGCCTGCGGGGTGTGGGTGGGGTTCCTGCAGCCGGGCAAGTCGATCTACACCGGCGCCTTCTCGCGCGACCTCGCCATGCCGGTCTGGGTCGAGGCCATGAACGCCGCGTCGCGGGACTTCGGTGGCAAGGGCATCCCGCGGCCGCCGAGCATCGTCGAGGTCGAGGTCTGCCGGGTCTCCGGCCAGCAGGCGACCGACTGGTGCTACGAGGTGGTCAGTGATCCCGAGACCGGCCGCTCGCGGAGCCGGCCGGCGAAGATGCCGGAGTACTTCCGCCGCGGGACCGAGTCGCTGCCGTTCTGTCCGATCCACTCGGGAGCCGCCGAGGTCGACCCCAACATCCGCTCGCTCGGCCTGTCCGAGCTGGCGGTGATCGACACGGCCCCGGTGATCCCGAAGGCGCCCGCGCTGATCGGTGCCGACCCCTACCACTGCGAGCAGCTGACCCCCGGCCAGGCCCCCGCGGTTTCCAGGCGCGGCGGGAGGACCAACGTGCTGGACAGCTTCGACCTCAACGAGGCCGAGGACCAGCTCCCGCTGCCGCGGCCGAAGCGGCTCGAGATTTCCCCCGATTAGGCCGGCCGCGCTCTTGCGCTCCTGGCGGGCGGCCGACAACGTGGACCCGTGGCCGGCACGATCGACGAGCCCCGACGAAGTTGGAACGGATACGTCTGTCCGGAATGCCGCCACGTGTTCCGGGTCCTCCGGGACCACGACGGCCGCGGCGTGGTGTGCCCGTCGTGCCGGCGGATGCTGCGGCTGCCCGAGGTCGGCGAGGAACCGCCGATGCTGGTCGTGCCCTCCCGCGAGGCCCCGTCCGAGGCGACCCGGGTTCATCGCCGCCGCCACAAGCGCCACAAGCACCATCAGGAGGATGGATTCGACGACGACGATCGCGAGCGGCCGGACGACGCGAGAATGCTCAAGATGTTGATGATTTCTCTGGCGGCGCTGGCGGTGGGGGCGGCGATCATCCTGCTGATCCCGCCGGCGGGAACCTTCACCGGGGCGGACCCGGGCGAGCCGCTGGCCGGGATCGCGGAGCCCGGGCAGGAGCCCGCCGCGGTCACCCAGCCGGAGCCGGAGGAGGCCGAACCTGCCGGGCCGGACCTGGTCACCGTAGACGAGGTCGACGACCGCTTCCGCCCGGTGATCGAGCGCTTCCTCACCGCGCCGGACATCGAGTCGATGGCGGCCGCCGCGCGCATGCCGGAGCGGGCGCTGCCGCGGATGCGCGACCACTACGGCGACGACTACGCGCCGCCCGGCTTCCGCAGGATCGTCGAAGGCAAAGTCATCATCCGCAAGGACGGGGTCAGCCCGGTCGAGGTCGAGGACGGCTCCTTCGACCGCCGCCTGGTCTACCTGGTCGAGCAGGAGGGCGGCGCGCCGAAGGTCGACTGGGAGGCCTCCGTCGGCTGGAGCGACACGGACTGGTCTCAGCCCGGCGAATCGCGCCCGCGGGAACCGCTGCGCCTGAGGGCGCGGGTGAAGCCGGTCACCTACTACAACTTTTCCTTCGACGACGAGCTCAAGTGGGTGTCCTTCCTGCTCGAGTCGCCCGACAACGAACACCGGCTCTACGGCTACGCACGGCGGGGAAGCGAGACGGACAACCTGCTCCGCACCGGCGAGGGGAAGCGCTCGCAGCCGTTCCTCGTCGACGTCTCGTTCCCGCCCGACAACCCGTCCGGCAACCAGGTCCTGATCGAGCGCGCCAGCGACGGCTGGGTGGACCTGCGGGAGTAAGCCGCCATGAAGAACCAGACATCGCAGACCTCCAGCACCTACGAGAAGGCCCTCGAGCTCAACCTCGACGACTCGGTCTACGGGACCTTCGCGGAGATCGGCGCCGGGCAGGAGACCGCCAACTGGTTCTTCCGCGTCTCGGCCTCGGCCGGGACCGTGGCGAAGAGCATCTCCGCCTACGACATGACGATGAGCGACGCGATCTACGGCAAGAGCAGCCGTTACGTGTCGAGCCAGCGCCTCGGGCAGATGCTCGAGCACGAGTTCGGGATCCTGATGGAGCGACTCGGGCCGCTGCGCGGGAAGGACAGCGTGTTCTTCTCCTTCTGCAACACGGTGAAGGCGCGGGGCTACCAGGACCAGGGGGAGTGCTTCGGCTGGCTGGGCCTGAGGTTCCAGCGCCGCCCGGGGGACCCGCCCTCGGATATCCACATCCACGTCCGCCTGCTCGACGAGGAGAACCTCGATCAGATGGAGGCCCTCGGGGTGGTCGGGGTCAACCTGATCCACGCCGCGGTCTACCGCCGCGACAACCTGAAGTCCTTCGCCGAGTCGCTCGTCGAGAACCTCCGGCACGGCCGCGTCGAGGTCGACATGCTGCGGTTCTCCGGCCACGGCTACGACTTCTTCGACAACCGGCTGTGCGCCCTCCAGCTGGTCGAGTCGGGCCTGACCGAGGCGGCCATGTTCCGCCCCGACGGCGAGGTCGTGCAGGCCTCGGACGCCCTCTACGGGAAGCCGATCATGCTGTTGCGCGGCAGCTTCGACCCGGTGACCAAGCTGCACCTCGAGATGCTCGAGCAGACCAAGGACCTGTTCCGCAGGCGGGTGGCCTCGGCCGAGCGGGTCGCGGTCGACGAGTCGCTCGAGTTGTGCGAGATCTCGATGTCGAACCTGCTCCGCGGCGGCGAGGTCGACCCGGTGGACTTCATCGACCGTGCCGACGCCCTCCAGGCGCTCGGCAAGACCGTCCTCATCTCGGCATTCGCCGAGTTCCATCGCATCTCGGCCTACCTGAGCCGCAACACGAGGGAGCCCGTCGGGATCCTGCTCAGCATCGGCCTGCTCAACGAGCTGTTCAAACCGAAGTGGTCGGAGAACCTGGCCGGTGGCCGTCTCGAGTCCTTCGGGCGCCTGTTCAAGAAGCAGGTGAAGCTCTACGTCTATCCCTGGCAGAACCGCGAGACCGGTGAGGTGGTGACCTCGGACTCGTTCCGCCCCCCGGAGGATGCCGACCTGCTCTACCGGCACCTCGTCGCGAGCGGCCGGGTCTGCAACGTGCCCTACCGCAACCTCGACCTGCTGCGCTACACCGGGCGCGACATCCAGCGGATGATCGACGCCGGCGACCCGCAGTGGCGGGACTACGTGCCGGAGGTGGCCCACCGAATGGCACTGGCGGGGCACGACGGGGCCTGAGACCCCATCGAACGGAGCCATGGACCCTTTCGCTTCATCGAAGGGCAAGCTGCGGATCCCGCAACCAAGGCAGCCGATTGCCTTCCGAGGACGGGATGAGCCCGGAGTGCGCCGGCCTGTCGGCGCCGTGGGGAGGAGCCGACCTGTCGGCTGTGGGGGGCGGGAGTTCGGGCGGGTTCGAGTCCGTCCTCACTGGCGCGCCCCGGCGAGGCAGGCCTCGCCTCGAATCGGCGGCGCCGGGTCGCCGCAGTCCGGGGGGCGCCCGTCTAAAAAACGCGCGCCCGGAGTGCACCGGCCTGGCGGCTGCCGGGGGGACGGGTGTTCTGGCGGGTTCGGATCCACCCGACTGGCGCCGGGCATGGCGAGGTGGGCTCAGCGCAGCCGCTGTCCGGGCTTCTTGAGGAGGTCGAACAGCGAGCCGCAGTACATGCAGCGGAAGCGCTGGGTCGTGACCAGGCGGACCAGCGCGCTGGTGCCGAAGTTGAGCGGCGGGATCCGGCTCGCATCGCGGTGGTGCACCGCGGCCGAGTCGAGCAGCGGGGTCCCCTTGCACAGCGGGCACTTGATGCTGCGGCGGCGCAGGAAACCGGCGATCCAGGTGACCACCACGAGCACGGCGGCGACGAGGAACCACCGGTTCGCCGAGGGATTGCCGATCCGGAAGACGATGTAGCCGAGCGTCACCGTGGCGACGATCGAGAGCCAGTGGAGCACGGCGAGGAACATCGCCCCGACGTAGGGTCCGCGATGGGGCAGCGAGCGGGCCACCGCGGCCCCGCGGCCGCGGGCTTCGCGGTGCTGGTGGCGGCGGCTCATGTCGTTCCGGTGGTGAAGCCCCCGTGGTCACCCGGGCGGTCCACCGGCGGCACGGCCATCGTGAGCGGGAACATCGCGCGGCTTCAGTGGAACATGATCGGGATGATCAGGATGGCGAGGATGTTGACCACCTTGATCATCGGGTTGACCGCCGGGCCGGCGGTGTCCTTGTAGGGGTCGCCGACCGTGTCGCCGGTGACGCTGGCGCGGTGCGCCAGCGATCCCTTGCCACCGTGGTTGCCGTCCTCGACGAACTTCTTGGCGTTGTCCCAGGCCCCGCCGGACGAGGTCATGGCGATACCGACGAAGAGCCCGGTGATGATGGTGCCGACGAGCACGCCGCCAAGGGCCTCCGGGCCGAGGAAGGCGATGACGACCACGAAGATCACCGGAAGCAGGGCGGGGAGGATCATCTGGCGCAGCGCGGCCTTGGTCACGATGTCGACGCAGTGGCTGTACTCCGGCTTGTCGGTGCCGTCGAGGATGCCCGGGTGGGCGCGGATCTGGCGGCGGACCTCCTCGACCACCGCGCCGGCGGCCGAGCCGACCGCATCCATGGCGTAGGCCGTGAAGGAGAACGGCAGCAGTCCGCCGACGAAGAGGCCGATCATGACCATCGGGTTGGTCAGGTCGAACACGAACTCCCGGTCCGGCAGGTGCGCCTTGAGCTCGGCCACATAGGACCCGAAGAGGACCATCGCGGCGAGGCCCGCCGAGGCGATGGCGTAGCCCTTGGTGACCGCCTTCATGGTGTTTCCGACGGCGTCGAGCTCGTCGGTGATCCGGCGGACCTCGGGGTCCAGGCCGCTCATCACGGCGATGCCGCCGGCGTTGTCGGTGATCGGGCCGAAGGCGTCGAGGGAGATGATGATGCCCGACAGGCTGAGCATGCTGACCACGGCCACGGCGATGCCGTAGAGGTCGGCCTGGGTGTAGCACAGCCAGATGGCCCCGGCGATGCACAGCACCGGGGCGAGGGTGGCGTGGTGGCCGGTGGAGATCCCGGCGATGATGTTGGTCGCGTGGCCGGTCTCGCAGGCCTTGGCGATGCGCCGCACCGGGCCGTGATCGGTCGAGGTGAAGTAGTTGGTGATCCAGACCGAGGCGAAGGTCATGGCGATGCCGACGAGGAGGCAGACGTAGAGCTGGTTGGCACCCACGCTGCGGCCGCCGATCTCGATCGCCTCGGGAAACATGGCGCGGGTGGCGGGGAGGAGGACGGCGGCGGTGACGATGCCGCTGACGGCGACGGCCCCCTTGAGCGAGCGGGACGCCGACATGCGGGTGAAGTTGACGAAGCCGATCCCGAGCAGGGCGCCGAGGATCGACAGCCCGCAGATCACGAAGGGGAAGACCTGGGTTTGGGCGTGCTCGCCGGCGGTCAGGAAGCCGACCAGCACGCCGCCGATGAGGGACACGGCGTAGGTCTCGAAGACGTCGGCGGCCATGCCGGCGCAGTCGCCGACGTTGTCACCGACGTTGTCGGCGATGGTCGCCGGGTTGCGCGGGTCGTCCTCGTGGAGGTTCTGCTCGTTCTTGCCGACCAGGTCGGCGCCGACGTCGGCCGCCTTGGTGTAGATGCCGCCGCCGAGGCGGGCGAAGACACTGATGAGCGAGCTGCCGAGGGCCAGGCCGATGAGCGAGTCGATCGCCACCTTGGGATCGCTGCTGAGCCGAAGGACGATGAGGTAGAACGCGCCGACCGAGAGCAGCCCGAGGGCGACCACCAGCAGGCCGGTGACCGCGCCGCCGTTGAAGGCGACCTGGAGGGCGCGGTGCGAGCTGACCGAGGCGGCCTGGGCGGTGCGGATGTTGGCCCGCACGGCGATGAGCATGCCGATGAAGCCGGCGGCCAGCGAGCAGGCGGCACCGACGACGAAGCCGATCGCGGTGGGGGCGTCGCGCAGCCACCAGATGCCGCCGAAGACGAGCGCCGCGATGATCCCGACCGAGACCAGCTGGCGGTGCAGGTAGGCCACCGCGCCCTCGCGGATGGCGCGGGCGATGACGCGCATCTCCTCGCTTCCCGCGTCGGCCCGGACGACGCGCAGGATCAGGATGAAGGCGACGATGAGCCCGACGACCCCGAGGGCGAGCGAGAGGACCACACCGTGGTCCGTGAGCAGTTTGGTCATGTTCGAAAAAGGCTGCGGATGGTCGAAAAGGCTTGGGGTTCCAGCCTTTGCCGACAAGCCCAAAGCGAGCAGACCGCGCCTTTCGAGCAGGACCGGGAGGGGCGGCGCCGCCCCCCCGCAAACCGGGCCCGCGGGCTCAGGCTTCGTCGCTCTCCGGAGCGTCGTCCTCGAGCACCTCGACCTTCACCCGGACGATGCCGCGCTTGAAGAAATCGAGCCGCTTGGCGACGCCTTCGGTGACGTCGATGATGCGGCCCTTGATGAAGGGGCCGCGGTCGTTGATGCGCACGACCTCGCTCTTGCCGTTGTTCAGGTTGGTCACCCGGACCTTGGTGCCCATCGGCAGCGTCTTGTGCGCGGCGGTCGGGGCGTGGTTGTGGAGTCTCTCGCCACTCGCGGTCTGGGTGCCGCCGTTGCAGCGGATGCCATACCAGGAGGCCTTGCCGTGCTCGACGGACTTCACCTTCCAGGAGGAGCGGGCGGTCGAACTCGAGTGATTGGCGCGGGTCGTTGCGCAGGACGAGATGACCAGCATGGTGATCAGGGTCACGATCGATGTCAGGGAGCTTCGCTTCATGGTGGGATCGGGGTTGGGGAGGTGCCCCTCGGGGGGGCTGCCCGGCGGCGCCGTAAACCCTTCGTTGTCAGGGATCAAGCCGTTTTCGACCTTTCTCACCCACGAGAAAACGGGGGTCCAAACGGCGAAAACTCCGCAAGTCCGGGGGATATCGGGTAAATAATTAAGCTATGTTAATTTTTTGTGGCGCTTTGGTTCCCCTTCTGCTAGTGCGAGATCGCATGGTTGGTTGGATTTCATCCAGTTGCGATCGGTTTTCACCCGCCGACTTCGCCTTCCTGGCCGAGATTCTCGCCCCGGATGAGAGAAAGCGGTGCCTGTGGACGCTTTGGGAGGATCCCGAAGCGCTCCGCGAAATGCTCGACCTCAAGGAGGTCCGGCGGGGATTGCTCGATTCGACCGCAGCGCTGTCGGTGTCGCCCTCGTTCTACTTCTACGTGCTCGTGCGGCATTCGTTTCTGGATGCGGGCATCGAGGACCCGGGGCTGGCGGACTTCGTTGCCGGGGTGCTCGCCGAGCGGACCTGCGCGGATCCCGACGACGTGCTCAAGAGCGTGCCCTCCGGTTTGGTCCATGCCGCCGACTTTGTCTCGATCATGGAGTCCGCGCGCGGTCGCATGCGCTTCCTGCTTCAGGTTGCCGCGGGCAACCAGTTCCTCGTGCTGACCGGATTGTTCCCCGGCTTCATCGAGGGCCGCTGCCAGCGTCGCGGCGCGCCGGGGATCGAATTCTACGAGGACTTTGCGCGCCGCGCCTACCGCGAGGCGGCATCGAATCGCGCCGCGCCGAAGAGCGCGCCGCGGCGCCTGTTCGGCGACTTGTCCGAGGCGATGCCCTGTGCCCGGCGCTCGCTGAACCGGATGGCCGAGGAGTTCGTCTTCCTCGGCGACTGAGCCCCCCGGGCGGGCTTGACAGGAGGGGGCGGCCGGGCTGGGCTGGTGACCCTGATGAAATCCTTGCCCCTTTCCGGAGCCGCCTTGATCGGCTCCCTCGGCCTGCTCCAGCTGGCTCCCGCACTGCATGCCCAGGCGCCCAGCGGGCACGAGATCCCGCCCGTCTTCCAGGCCGCGGAGGTCCTCAAGCCGGGGCAGCTGGCCGGACCCCACCACCGCGTGCGGGCATCCGCGCCGAGCGACGGCTACCTGACCCATTTCACCGTCGACTCGGACTTCGGGACCTTCACCTGTGTCGGGGTGCGCGAGCTCGAGACCCGCCTGCGCGAGATCGACGCCATCGCCCGCCTCGTGGCGGTCAGCAAGAGCGACCTCTTCGCCCAGGGCCTGCAGCGTTCGGTCGAGGCACCGGTCGACGCGGTGAAGAACATCGTCGAGGACCCCGCCGAGTCGCTGCGCAAGGCGCCCTCGACCGTCGGGCACTTCTTCCGCAAGGTCGGCAGCTCGGTCGGCAACACCGCGCGGCGGGTCGGCGATCGGATCGAGGGCGGCGGGGGCTCCGCCGCGGATGCCGGCCGGGGGATCGGCAACGCCGCCAAGAGCGCCGCCGGCTTCGACCAGGCCAAGCTCGACTGCGCCCGCCAGCTCGGTGTGGACCCGTATTCCGACAATGCCCGGCTGCAGGAGGAGATGGAGAAGGTGACCTGGGCCTTCTTCGCCGGTGGCCTGCCGCTGCGGGTCGGGGCGGCCGCCGTCTCGGGCGGGGCATCGATGGCCCTGACCGCGACCAAGACGGTCGGGCTGCCCGGGGAGATCTACGATGTCACCCCGGCCGAGATGGCGCTGCGCGACCGCAACGCGCTGGTCGAGATGGGTGCCGGCGAGGAGCTCATCAACCGCGTCCTCGACAACCCGGTGCTCACCGTTTCGCTGCGCCACGGCATCGTCGCCGCGCTGGCGCGGCTGCCGGGCGGGGACGGCCGGCTGCGGATGGTCGAGGTGGCCGCCGGTCTCGACAAGCGCGGCCAGGCGGTGTTCCTGCTGCAGTCGCTCAACATGCTGGGCCACCGCCACGCCAACCGCCCCTACGCCTCGATGAGCCCCTACGGCCGCCTGCCCGCGGCGATCACCGCCGACGGCGGGCTGGAGGTGGCGGCACCGGTCGACTTCGTGTCGTGGACGGCGCAGATCGACGAGTTCGCCAACCGCGGCGACCTCGGCGAGGTGCGCAAGGTGCTGGTCCTCGGCGGCGGCGTGAGCAAGGCCGCCGAGGCCGGCTTCCGCCGCGCCGGCTGGATGGTGATCGCGGCACCCTGACGGCGGGCGGCGGGCGAGTAGGCCCGGCCGGATTGACGCGGCGGAGGTTTGCCAAGTGACTCCCCGATGCGCTAGATCCACCGGCATGATCCTGCGAATCCTGCTTGGTGTCGCGGCGCTTGCCGGACTGGCGCTTGCCGAAGAGAAGGTCGACCTGGAGGCACGCCGCCAGCTCGTCGAAACCATGCGGGACCAGCTGGCCTCGCGCGAGGCCCGGCTCGAGCAGGTCACCGGGGACCTCCGCGAACAGGGCGAGTCGATCGACGAGCGCATCGGCCGGATCGTCGACTCGCTGGCCGAGATCAAGGACTCGGAAAGCTCGAAGACCCGGATCTCGCGGCTCAAGCAGGAGGTCGCCGAGGGCCTCATGAAGCAGATTTCCTTCTACCAGAGCGAGCGCCGCAAGCTGGTCGAGCGGGTGAAGAAGGACGCCGGCGCCTCGATCGACGGCATCGCCGGCGATGTCGCCCGGATCGACGCCATGGTCGAGAAGCGCGCCGACCAGATCGTCAAGCTGGTCGACTCGATCCCCGGGGCCAAGGACATCGGGAAGTACGAGAGCGACGGCTACTACGGTGGCTGGGGTTGGGGCTGGGAGAACTCACGGATCAGCGAGGAGTGGCGGCAGAACCGCCGCGACAAGGTGCAGTCGGAGAAGTCGCGCCGCGAGGCCCGCAAGGCGCTCGAGGGGGCGATCGAAGACCTCGAGCGGCGCCGCGCTTCGATCCGGTCGAAGCTCTCCAACGAGTCCCTCAGCAGCGCCGAGCGCGAGATCCAGGCCTACGAGCTGGAGCACGTCGAGGGGCTCCTCGCCGCGCGCCGCCGCCAGCTGGTCGAGGTCACGACCCCGTCTCCCGAGCCCGGACAGGCCGCCTCGAAGGACGAGGCCGACGAGATGACCCGCCTGTTCGAGGAGGCCCGCCGCAACCTTTCGGCCGACTTCGCCGACGCCGTCCGGCTCTACCACCAGATCGTCACCGAGCGCGACCACCTGCACCGGCTGCGCGAGAGCCTGGCCGCCCGCGAGGCCTGGCTCGAGGCCAACGACCCCGACTGGCAGGGGGGCGGCCACGGCGACCACGGCGAATGACCCGACCGGCTCAGGCGACCTCGATGAGCAGGGCCGTGGTGTTGTCGCGGCCCGACTCGGCCACCGCGTAGTCGGTCAGCGCGCGGGCATCGAGACCGTCGCGCGCCATCTCCTCGATGCGGCGGTCCCACAGGCCGTCGCTGAGGCCGTCCGAGCAGATCAGGAAGCGGTCGCCGGGCTGGCAACCGACCCGGCCGACCTGCGGCTCGATCTTGATGGTCTTGCCGCCGAGGACCTGGTTGAGGACGTTGCGCCGCGGGTGACTGCGGGCCTCGCGCTCGGTGATCTTGCCCTCGCGCTGGAGCCAGCCGACATGGCTGTGGTCGTGGGAGACCTGCTGCATCCCGCCCCTGGCGGGCAGGTAGTAGATGCGGCTGTCGCCGACGTGGCCGAAGCCCATCCACCCGGGCATGAACCAGCACAGGCTCAGGGTCGCCCCCATTCCGGCGCACTCCTCGTAGTGCCGGCTCAACTCGGTCATCGCATCGTGCGAGTGCAGGAAGATCTCCTCGATCACGTCGGCGAAACCGGCGTCGAGGCGCTGGGCGCCGAGCTCGAAGCTCGCCGGCATCAGGCGGGTGATCTGCTCCACCGCGATCTTGCTGGCCACCTCGCCGGCGCGGGCCCCGCCCATGCCGTCGCTCACCGCGAAGACGAAGTCCGCCTCGCCCATGCAGGACTCGCCCTCCGCCCCGAGGTAGCGGATTTCGCGGGAGTCGAAGGTCAACGCCAGGAAGGCATCCTCGTTGTTCTTGCGAAAGCGGCCGACGTCGGTCCGACCCGACCAGCGGATCTTCAGGGGTGGGTTCTCAGCCTCGGCGGTTTCCATGGCAGGGCGCTGGCGACAGGCTGCGCAGGCGAGGATGGAGCACAAAGGCAAAAATTTTCATTTCGTCGCATCCGCTGGCCCGCTATGTGCTTTCGCAGTCGCCGGGTGAGCCTCCGACCGAGTTGGTTGGCGGGTCCCCGACCATCCGCGCAATCCCGCGAATCCCAACCAAACCAAGACACAATACGATGCCCAAGTTCAAATTGGAGTATATCTGGCTCGATGGCTATCAGCCCGTCCCGAACCTTCGCGGCAAGACCCAGGTCAAGGAGTTTGACAGCTTTCCGACCCTCGAGGAGCTCCCGGTGTGGGGCTTCGACGGCAGCTCGACGATGCAGGCCGAGGGCAGCAGCTCGGACTGTCTGCTCAAGCCGGTTGCCATCTACCCCGACGCCACCCGCGTCAACGGTGCGCTGGTGATGTGCGAGGTCCTCCTTCCGGACGGCACCCCGCACCCGACCAACAGCCGCGCCACCATCCTCGACGACCCGGACGCCTGGTTCGGCTTCGAGCAGGAGTATTTCCTCGTCGAGGACGGCCGCCCGCTCGGCTTCCCGAAGAACGGCTACCCCGAACCGCAGGGCGAGTACTACACCGGCGTCGGCTACAAGAACGTCGGTGACGTCGCCCGCCAGATCGTCGAGGAGCACCTCGACATCTGCCTCGAGGCCGGCATCAACCACGAGGGCATCAACGCCGAGGTGGCGAAGGGCCAGTGGGAATTCCAGATCTTCGGCAAGGGCTCGAAGAAGTGCGCCGACCAGATCTGGGTCGCCCGCTACATCCTGCTTCGCCTGTGCGAGAGCTACGGCGTCGACGTCGACTGGCACTGCAAGCCGCTGCGCGGCGACTGGAACGGCTCGGGGATGCACGCCAACTTCTCGACCAAGTTCCTCCGCGAGACCGGTGGTGAGGAGTACTTCAAGAAGCTCATGGATGCCTTCGAGAAGAACCGCGACGAGCACATCGCCGCCTACGGCCCGGACAACCACATGCGCCTGACCGGCCTCCACGAGACCCAGTCGATCGACCAGTTCTCCTGGGGCGTGGCCGACCGGGGTGCCTCGATCCGCGTGCCGCACTCCTTCGTCAACAACGGCTACAAGGGCTACCTCGAGGATCGCCGCCCGAACTCGCAGGGCGACCCCTACGCGATCGCCTCGCGCATCCTCAAGACCATCGCCGAGGTTCCGACCTCCTGAGCCGGTCCCGTCTGGACCTTCCAGGATTCCATCTGCAGAAGCCGCCCGGATCGCCGGGCGGCTTCTTTTTTTGCGCCGGTCGCGGCGGGTCGAAAACCGGGCCGGGATTGCACTTGAGGCGGGCGCGGCCGGCTGGACAGGATCGCCGGCGTGAAGTGTGAGCACTGCAGCGGCCGGCTGGAGGGGAACCTGACACGGTGCCCGTTTTGCGGCACGCGCCAGGACATCGACCTGAAGGGGGTCCACTTCCGCGACCTCGGCCACGAGGGGGCGCTGCCCTGCCCGGGATGCGAGGCGACGCTCGGGGTGATCGAGTTCGACACCGACCCGGCGATCCGGATCGAGCGCTGCGAGTCCTGTCTCGGGCTGTTCTTCAACCCGGGCGAGCTCGAGGCCCTGCTCGCGGCGCGGACCAACCCGGTGGTCTGGCTCGATCGCCAGCGGCTCGACGAGATCAAGGCGAACTACGGCTTCAACCACGAGGTGGTCTACCTGAAGTGCCCGATCTGCCGCGAGCGGATGAGCCACCACAACTTCGGCCACGAGAGCGGCGTGATCCTCGATCGCTGCGGCGTCCACGGCTGCTGGCTGCAGGGGGGCGAGTTGAAGCGCCTGCTCGAATGGTGGCATGCCGGCGGCAAGGTGATCTATCAGGAGCGCCAGCTGGGCCACCGGGCCCTGATGCGCGAGAACTCGCGGCGCACCGCGGCGCTGCGCTGGAACTACCCGCGCGCGATGCTCGAGCATCCGGTGGGCGAGGAACGCTCGCGGCTTCCCGGCATCGGCGAGGCCGTGTCGAACACGGTGATGGGGCTGCTGGCATCCTTCGCCGACTGATACGAGTTCTGAGATTCAATCCGACCTTGTGAGATTCTACGGAAGGGAGGCCGCGGATTTGCCTAAGGGCCATCTCCGCTGCGCTCCGGTTCGCAGATTGACGCGGATTCCAGAATCCATCTGCGCTCCCGCAATCTGCGGCCATCCCACCCGACCAGGAGAGTCCGGTTGTTTCACTGACACGGCATGAGTGGCCGGGCGGCTTGCACCGGCTGCACCCATCGGCCTACTTCCGCCAACGGGTGGACGAGGTGATTCCGATGTCGGACCACGCCGACCCTCCGCAACAGCTGGAGAGGGTCCACCGGATGAAACCCCGCCGGGTGGTCACCGAGGACGGATCGGCCCGTGCGGGAATTCGGATCGACTTGATGGTCCGGTGGGCCTAAGTTCCGCGACCATGCGAAGTCGCCTCGGGTGGTTGGTCCCGGGAGTCTTGATTGTCCTGTTGTTCCTTCGCGGCACGATCGAGACCGGGAAGCCCCGTGCCATCGCGGAGGCGAGCGCGGCGACGGCGGCGTCACCCGCTGGCGATCGAGCCGTGGCGCTGGCTGAGTTCCGCGACTGGCTGGACCGCCGCGACCCGGCCGCGGCGCCGGCGCCGGCGCCGGATCTGGACGAGCTCATCGAACTCGCCCGGCTGCGTCGCGAGCAGATGCTCGGGTGGATGGCCGACGACCCGCAGCGGGCCCTCGACGAGGCGGTCGGCTGGGCCGAATACGCCGCGCTGCCGGAGGAGGTGAAGCCGCTCGTCGAGCGGCCCTTCAACGCGACGGCAAGCCTCCGGGTGCTGCCGGTCTGTGGCGCTCCGGGCGCCCACGGCCACGAGCCGCTGCGCCTGCTCGAGATGGACGGGAGAACCTGGCGGGCCGAGGTGCTCGGCCGGCGCCGGGGCCAGGACAGCAAGGAGTCGGCTCCCCTGGCGGGCATCACGCTGGGCGAGCGGGCGGTCATTGCCGCCGAGGTGTTCGCGCCGCTCTCGCCCGCCGACGCCGGCTGGCATGCCCGCACGCCGCTCGGCCAGGCCGATGCCGGCCGCGATTTCGTCAGCGGCGAAGTCATCGCCGGCGATCCGGTCGTCGCCCTGGCCGGAGGAAGGCGCTACCACTTCGCCTCCACCGCCGGCTTGGAACGCCTCAATGCCTGGCTCGCCCGCCTCGACGACCTGCCCGGGCCCCACGGCGGCAGCCGGGTGGCCTTGCTGGCCGACGGCGGCGAGGGTGGATTCGATTTTGGCGACGCCCGGGAATGGGCCGACGAGCAGGCCAGCAGCTGGACCGAGGAACCCAAGAGCGTCTTCTTCATCCGCATCGACTTCTCCGACGTGCCGGGCGAGGTCGTCAGCCAGGCGAGCCTCGCCAACATCCTGAACACGACGGTCACCGACAGCATCGCGGAGATGTCGTACGGGAAGACGACGATCAACGCCACGGTGAGCGCGACCACGGTGCGGATGCCTCAACCGACGGCTGACTACCTGCCCAACGACAACAACCGCCTGCACAACGACGCGATCGCGGCCTACGAGGCGATCGCCGGCGCCGGAGCTCTCGATTCCTACGACATCATCGGGGTGCACTTCGACTCGATCGGGATCCAGAGCAGCGGCGGGCTGACCTACGCCGGCCTCGCCGGTGGCAGCCGGCAGTGGCTCCAGGGGACCACCAGCGCGAATGTCATCATCCACGAGTTCGGCCACAACTACGGCGTCGGCCACGCGAGCTTCTGGGAGACCACCGACGGCTCGGTCGCCGGCGTGGGCGCCAACGACGAATACGGCGACGACTTCGACATCATGGGCAGCGGGCCCGACCCGGAGGGCCACTTCCACGTGCAGGCGAAGAGCCGGCTGAACTGGCTCGAGCCGTCGCAGTGGATCGACGCCGACCTCGCGGGCTCCGGGATCCACCGCATCCACCGCTTCGATGACGAGGCGACCAGCGGCAGTCATCGCGGCATCCGGGTGAGCAAGGCGGCCGACCCCGGAGACCCGGCCGAGTACTACTGGATCGGCTACCGCCCCGGCATCCCCGGCAACCCCCACCTCGAGAACGGCGCCTACCTGGTCTGGCAGCGCCCCGGCCACACCCGCAGCTGGTTGCTCGACACCACCCCGGGCTCCGCTGCCGGCGTCGCCGACTCGGCCCTGGCGATCGGTGCGACCTACTCGGACGCGCTGGCCGACGTCCACATCACGCCGCTCGAACGCGGCGGCAGTGGCGCCGACCAGTGGCTCGACGTCAACGTGCAGATCGGCCCCTTTCCCGGCAACCAGGCCCCCACCGCGACCCTGGTGGTGCCGGCCACGGTGCCGGCGCGCGAGGAGGTCATCCTGAGCGTGGCGGCGATGGATGACGACGGTGACCCGCTGGTCCACCACTGGGACCTCGGCGAGGGAGCCATCCCGGGGAACACCAGCACGCTCAGCCGGACCTGGCAAACCGGCGGCAGCCACACCGTCAGCGTCACCGTCAGCGACATGAAGGGCGGAAGCGTCACCCGGAGCGCGGTCGTGACGGTGAGCGACCCGCTGGACAACTGGTCGACCGGGGCGATCGCCCCCGGACTGACGATGCGCGACATCCGCTACCTCGACGGCCGCTACCTCGTCGGGGTCGACAACGCGATCCACCTCTCGCTCGACGGCGTGACCTGGAGCGAGGTCCACAGCGACCTCAACCTGCGCAGCGAGGACTTTGCCAGCGACGGCGACCGCTTCGTCACCGCGGGCTACGACTGGGACTCCGACCTCGGTGCCTGGCGCGCGGCCATCTGGTGGTCGGACGACGGCCGCACGTGGACGGCGGCGGAACTCCCGGTGCTGCCGCGGCTGCGCGACGTGACGGCCGGGCCGCCGGGCGAGTTCGTCGCCGTCGGCGACGACGGGCTGGTACTGCTCTCGGTCGATGGCGGCGGGACCTGGACGGTCCAGCCGGTGGCGACGAGCGACGACCTGGACGGCGTCGCCTGGGGGGAGGGGGTCTATGTCGCCGTCGGGGAGACCACGGTGCTCAACTCATCCGACGGGTCGACCTGGGTCGACCGCAGCCCGGGCACCCAGCTGCTCTCGTGGCACAACTTCAAGGACGTGGTCTTTCACGATGGCGCCTTCTACGCCGGCGGCTGGTACAGCGGCGTGCAGCGGTCGACCGATGGCGGCGTTAGCTGGGAGTCGATGACGATCGCCGGCGACCGCAACTACGACATCCGTGCGATCGACGCGGCCGGGGGGCTCCTCGTTGCCGCCACCGAGCGGCGCTCGAGCCCCGTCGGGCCGGTCCTGTTGGTGTCCGGCGACGGCTTGACCTGGGCGGAGTCGTCCGCCGCGTTTCCCGACAGCTCGAGCGTAGCCATCGGCGCCGGCGAAGTGGTGACCGTGCACGGCAGCGACGGGGAGCTGTCGCGCAGCGACGCGCTGTTCCCCGCGAACCAGGCCCCGTTGGTGTCGATCTCGGCCCCGCCGGCCGGCACCGCGCGGACCCTGGTCACCCTTTCCACCACCGGCGGCGACGCCGACGGCGACCCGCTGCAGTTCATCTGGGACTTCGACGACGGCACCCGCCTCCGCGGGGGAAGCGCGGTCATTCACTCCTTTCCGCAGGGCGGGACCAAGGAGGTCACCGTGACCGCCATCGACGGCCGCGGCGGGGTGAGCTCCGCGGTGCACACGATCACGCTCAGCGACCCGCTGGAAAACTGGACCCTGCGCAGCTCGGGAACCACCGCCGACCTGTTCGACATCGCCGCGGGCGGCGGCAAGCTCGTCGCCGTGGGCTCGGGGTCGGGCACCTACCTCGAGTCGACCGACGGGGTCGGCTGGAGCGGGGGAACGATCGGCACCAACGTCAACCTGCGCGCGCTCACCCATGACGGCAGCCGCTTCGTGGCGGTCGGCTACGACTACGACTTCAGCCTCCCCGCGTGGGTCGGCGCGATCTACACCTCGCCGGACGGGAGCGACTGGACCCGGCGGCACTTCTCCGGCGAGGAACTGAGGGATGTCGCCCACGGCGGCGGGGTGCTGGTGGCCGTCGGGGATGCCGGAACGATGTGGAGTTCGGTCGATGCCGTCACCTGGAACCCGGTCCCGACCGGGGTGGTCGAGGACCTCGACGGGGTGAGCCACGGCGGCGGGAGTTTCGTCGCGGTGGGAGCGGGGGCCGGCGGCGGGCCGGCCGTGGTGCTGACTTCCACCAACGGCTCCTACTGGACCAACGCCTCGGCGGGCGCCGGCACGGCGGGGTGGCAGGGCTTCCACGACGTTGAGTACTGCCACGACCGCTTCCTCGCCTCCGGCTGGTACTCGAAGCTGCGGCACTCGACCGATGGTGGCGCGAGCTTCGCGACCACCCGCCCGGGGACCGAGCAGTTCCCGGCGTTCGCCCATGGCAACGGCATCTACCTGGCCGCCGGGATCGACAAGGACAATGGCGACGCCGACATCAACCTGATCTCCACCGACGGCGAGAACTGGGCCGCCCTGGCCACCGCGGCGCAGGACGACCGCGAGGCGGTGGTCTTCTTCGATGACACCTTCATCGCGGTGGGGCGCGACGGCTCGATCAAGCAGTCGGACCCCTTCACCGCGCCGGACATCCCCGGCTTCGCCGGCTGGCGGGAGCTGACCTTTCCCGGCCTGCCGCCGCTGTCGGGGGCGGAGGAGGACTTCGACGGCGACGGGGTGGCGAACCTCGTCGAGTACGTCACCGGCAGCGATGCCACCGATCCGGCCGATCGTCCGGGGTTCACCGTGGAGGTGGTCGGCGACCGGCTGCGCCTGACCATCCCGCGGGTCCTCGGCAGCGAGGACGTGACCGTGGCGGTGGACCATTCCGTGGACCTCGAGAACTGGTCGCCCCTGGGCGTGACCATCGTCGAGGACGGGGTGACGCAGATGGTGGTCGAGATCAACGAGGCGATCGCGGCGGGCTCCATGGCGCGAGGTTTCCTGCGTCCGCGCTTTACCCTGACGGAGTGAGAGCGGCGATCGCGGGAGCTTTCGCCGGCGTTGCCGGCAGCCGCTCGAGCACCGTCACGGCGGTCGGCATGCCCGCGGCGGGCCCGAGTCGGGCGAGCCACCAGGCGGCCGGGGCGTCGGTGGCGAGCAGCCGGCCGCGGGGGTCGAGGTAGCGCTCGAGCACCAGCCAACGCTCGTCGCCACGGTGGGCGACGTGGCGCCCCCAGAGTTGGCCGTCGCGATCCTCGAAGACCGGACAGGCATGGACTTCGAAGCCGTTCCGCTCGAGCAGTGTGGCCGCCGGCAGGAGCAATGACGAACCCGGCCGGGTCACCACCAGCGCGTCGCCGCCCTGCCGGATGGAGGCCTCCCCGCCGAACCACTCGCGGAGCCCGGGGGCCTCGACGGGTCGCAGGGCGAGCCGGCCGAGCGAGTGCAGCTCGAGCGGGCTGCCCGGCCGCGGGGAATGGTGGAGGAACAGGGCGGCGAGCAGGACCGCCGCGGTGACCAGCGAAGGGCGTGGCCGCGGTGGCGCCGGCATCCGGGCGATCGGACCGGCCAGCTGCGAGATCGCCAGCAGGCACCCGCCCAGCAGGACCAGTCCGATCCCCGGATGGAAGCTGTCGGGCAGGCCGAGGTGGCCGGCTTCGTGGTGGAAGATGAGGCCGATCCGCACGGTGTTGGCGGCAAAGGCGACGAGCGTGGCCGCGGCCAGCAGGCACGCGCTGCGGCCGCCGCCGAGTCCGTGCCGCTGCGCCATCAGGGTGGCGAAGAACCAGCTGCACCACAGCGTCCGGACCCCGGAACACCCGGGGTCCACCCCGACCAGGGACTGGCCGTCGCTGAGCAGGGTTCCCCAGCGATGCACTCCGGGCTGAAGCTCGTTGAGCAGGCAGGCCCCGAGGCGCATCGGGTAGCCGACGAAGAACTGCAGCGCGTCGATCATCGGGATCGCCAGCACCAGCAGGAGGAAGGGGACGGTGCGGCAGGGCGTGCGCGGAAGACGGATCGCACCCGTGGCGAGGACGACGGCGATGAGGGCGCTGAGGCACGCCGGCAGGGCGGCGCCGAGCGTCGCCGGCAGGGCCGGCAGCAGGAAGGCGGCCGCCAGCGGGGTCGGGCACCAGGCGAGCTGCCGACGGTGGCGGGCGAGGGCCAGCGCGGCCGCCCCGATGGCGACCCCGCTGGCGAGCCAGGCCCGCTCGCCCGGCGGGGCGAAGGTCGGCTGGCCGAGCAGCCAGCCGGCCAGCGGCGTGGAGCAGACCGCGGCGATCACCGCGGCCTGTTCCGTGGGTCGGGTGGCTCGGCGCTGCCGGCCACCCGACCCGGGGTGCTGCCACCAACCATGGAACGCGGGAAGGATCATGGGCGTTTGCGGCGCGCCAGGGCCGCGGTCAGGGAGAGGAGCAGCAGGCTGATCACGCCCGGTTCCGGGGCGGATCCGGCAATGCCGCCACCGCCGGTGGAGATCAGCGTCTGCCCCTCTCCGACCGCCAGCTCACTGACCCCCTGGGGCAGGGGCAGCGGTTGTTGCACCTTGCGCAGCTTGGCGAGGACCTCGCGCGGGGTCTCGTCGACCCCGACGAAGGAGGTGTAGGGCGTCAGCAGCTCGTACTTCAGCCCGAGCTCGGTGATGGCGGCGGCGAGCTCCTTGCGGTCGCTGCCGTTGACGTCGATCCGGTGGTCGAGCTCGCGCACCTTGTCGCGCGCCCAGAGCGGCCGCAGCGAGGGGTTGTCCGTGCCCTTCGCGGCGGCCTCGGCGGCGTCGATGCGGGCCTCGTAGGGGCCGTCGCCCGAGGTGCCGGTGACCACGATCGTCCCGCGCGCCTCGCCCTTCCACTTGCCGATCAGCTCGATCGGCCGGTCGGCGAAGACATCGGGCACGCCCGCCGGCTGCACGGCGAGCGCGTCGAAGCCCTCGTGGCGGACCTCGATGTGGGTCAGCACCGGCGCGCTGACGTAGTCGCGGAAGCGACGGGCGGTCGCGGCGGCCTCGGCGGGGCCGAGGACGAAGAAGGGCTCGCCGCGGCCGGTGTGGGCGAGGCCCTCGATCAGGTGGCGGTTGACGGAACTGCCGATGCCGAAGGCGAACAGGTTGGCACTGCCAAGCTCGCGGGTGACCAGCTCGAAGGCCTCGCTCTCGATGCTGACGTAGCCGTCGGTGACCACGATGATGCTGCGCGAGGTGTCGCGATCGCCGGGCATCGCCAGGGCCCGCTCGAGGGCGGGCAACAACTCGGTGCCGCCGCCGCCGTGGGAGGAGTCGATCAGGTGGATCGCCTGGTCGAGGTTGTCGCTCGTCGCGGCGAGGGGCGCCTCGGCCAGCACGCGGTTGCCGCCGGCGAAGAACAGCACGTTGAAGGTGTCGCTGGGCCGCAGGGAGCCGAGCAGGTCGCGCATCAGCGACTTCGTCGTGTCCAGCGGGAAGCCGTTCATGCTGCCGCTGACGTCGATCACGAAGAGGTAGTCCCGCGCGGGGATCTGCTCGGGCTTCACCCGCACCGGCGGCTCGAGGTTGAGCAGGAAGAAGTTCTCCTCGTCACCCTGGTGGAGCAGCAGGCCGGAGGCGACGCGGTCGCCGGCGAGCCGGTAGCGCAGCACGAAGTCGCGGTCGCCCGGGTCGGCGGCGAGGCTCACCGTGGCGCGGTCCTTGTCGTGGAAGTCGATCGCCGGGTCGTGGCTCGGCGAGGCCAGCGACTGCAGCGGCAGGCCGGCATTCAGGTCGACCCGGATCGCGAAGGTGGCGGGCGTTGGGCTGCCCTCGGCGAGGTAGGGGTTGCCGGTCCACGACTCCTTGCCGGCGTCCGCGCCGGTGTAGCGCGGGCCGACGACGGTCGGGTAGACGAACTCGTAGATCCGCTCGGTGGCGGTGAGCTTCTCGCTGTAGTGCAGCGTGACCACCACCTCGTCGCCGGGGAGGATGTTGGCGACGTTCATGCGGAACACGTTCGGCCGCTCCTGCTCGAGCAGGGAGGCCGTCTTGTTCTCCCGCTTGGCCCTCTCGTAGGTCCTCTTGGCCTGCTGTTTCTCCTGCACCTTCGAGCGGATGATCCGCTCGCCGATGCGCATCTCGACGCCGTGCACCGCGGCCCGCGTGCTGGCGGGAAAGACATAGACCGCCTCGATCGGGGACTGGCCGGTGTTCGAGTAGGACTGCGTGACGGTGACGTCGGCGATGACGCCGGAGACCGAGGCGGCGACCTCGGTCGACTTGAGGGGGAAGACCTCGTGGTTCTGCTCGCCGCCGGCGATCTCGAAGCGCGGCGACTCCGTGCGATCGGCGGGGGTGGCGGTGGAGGTGGCGCCGGCGGTGGCGGCGACCGCGGCGGTGGCGAGGGCCGTCAGGCCCGTGATGAGGGTGCTTGCTTGCATGGTCGTGTCCGGTTTGACGGCGCCATGCTTCGCGGGGCGATTGACGGGGGAATGAAGGGAAGGTGAAGAAGCCGCGGAGATTCCGCATGGACGCCCCCCCCCCGGACACCCGGGCACAAAAAAACCGCCTCCGCACAGGGCGGAAGCGGTTCGTGAAAAAAGCTTCGGTGAGCCCGGATCAGCCGGCCATTTCCTTGAGCTTCTTGAGCGGGCGGACCTTGACCGCGATGGAGGCGGGCTTGGCCTTGAACATCTGCTCTTCACCGGTGAAGGGATTGATGCCCTTGCGAGCCTTGACGGCGGGCTTCTTGACGGTGGTGATCTTCAGCAGACCGGGGAGGACGAACTCGCCGACGGAGCGCTTGTTGACGTGGAGCTGGATGACGTCCGCGAGGGACTCGAGGACCGAGGACACCTGGGCGCGGGAGAGTTCGGTATCCTCCGCGATCGCATTCAGGATCTGGGTCTTGTTGTACTTGGCATCGATGGTCTTCTTCTTGGCGGCCATGTTTGGGTGTGTGGTTAGTCGTTGGTCTCCTCGTGGAGAGAAGGCGTTGATTTGCACTTTGAAATGCGGCTCGGCAAGCCTCTAGGCGCGGAAAACACCGAATTTTTCCGTCTTTTCCCGCGTTCGACCGGCCGACCTGCCCGGCCGATCGCGGGGGTTCACTCGCGGATTCTCACTCGCGGATCCTCACCGGGACCGGCTCGTCGGCGTGGTTGTCGACGGCCACCTTCACCCGGTTGTTCACCTCGACTCCGGCGGCGGGGGTGACCAGCGGGGTGCGCAGGTCGGACTCGAGGGTTCCCTTCGGTGGCGTCTCACCGGACTCCTCGTAGCGGTCGCCGAGGGTGGGGACGCCGGCGAGGTGGCGCTCGATCCGGAGCAGCAGCAGGGCGATGACGATGCCGACGACGAGCAGGGCGATGCGCAGGGCGTTGTCGACCGAGGCGGAGTCCGCCCACGGCAGCTTGCCCCAGCGGACAGGTTCGGGCGGTTCCTCCTCGGCGACCTTCACCTCGACCTTGGGTGGCCGGGTGGGGGTCGTCGGGATCTGGATTTCCTCTTGGCAATAGGGACAGTCGGCGAGCTTGCCGACGAAGCGGCTCTCGACCTCGACGGTCTTGTTGCAGTTCGGGCAGGCGAAACGGATCGGCATGCGGTTGGCGTGGGTCTTGGTGCGGATCGGGGTCCCGGGGCGGCAGCGTGGCTTCCCCCCCGGAAGGGTGGGCGGGGCTTTTCCAGCCCCGGCCACCCCGGGAATGGGACAGGCTTTCATTTTGCGGCGCCTGAATCAAGACGCGGGGAAAGGGGTGTCCGCAATGCCCGCGGTGCCGGGCGGGGCTTCCGGTTTCTTGCTCGTCGCCGGCGCCGCCCGCGGGTCATGGTCGGCGGCGTGAACCCGCACGCCGCACCGACTTTCCGCGCCTGGCTGGCCGCGGCCCTGGTGCTCGCGGGCCTTGGCGGCGTCTCGGCGAAGGTGGTTCCGGCGGCCCTGTTTCAGGACCGGATGGTGCTCCAGCAGCAGTGCCGGGCGGCGGTCTGGGGGACGGCATCGCCGGGCGAGCGGGTCACCGTGTCGGGAAGCTGGGGAGCGCGGTCGGCGACCGTCGCGGACGCGGCCGGCCGCTGGGAGCTGCGCCTCGAGACTCCCCGCGCCGGCGGACCCCACGACCTCACCATCGCGGGCGGCAACCGGGTCACCTTCTCCGGGGTGATGGCCGGCGAGGTCTGGTTGTGCTCCGGCCAGTCGAACATGCAGATGTCCGTGGCCCGCGTGCGGCAGCGCAGGCACGAGCTCCCCGCTCCGCTCGGGTCACTCGAGGTTCCGGCGCTGCGCCACTTCGGGGTGGAGAAGCAGGCCTCGCGGGATGGCGGCGCCACCTGCGAGGGCGAGTGGCTGGTGGCGGACGGCGACGATACCGGGGCCTTCTCCGCGGTGGCCTTCTTCTTCGGCCGCGAGCTGCATGAGCAACTCGGGGTGCCGGTCGGCCTGGTCCATTCCTCGTGGGGCGGGACCGCGATCGAGTCGTGGATCGCGGACGAGCACCAGGCCGGCCACCCCTCGACCCGCCAGCGCCGGGCGAAGATGGACCGCGACAGCGCGAGCCATGACGAATCCGCGGCCGGGGCGGGGGCGGGGAAACGCCGCCGCCTGTCGAGGTGGAAGGGGGCGCCGCCGCGGGTGCGGCAGCGCCCGCCCGAGCGTCCCGACCAGGGCCGCCACTATCCGGGCAACCTGTATCGCGGCATGATCGAGCCGCTGCAGCCCTTCACGCTGCGCGGTTGCCTGTGGTACCAGGGGGAGGCGAACACCCGCAGCATCGCCAGCAGCCGCTTCTACAAGGTCCAGTTGAAGAGCCTGATCCGAAGCTGGCGCGACGGCTTCCGCGACGACGAACTGCCGTTCCTGTTCGTCCAGCTGCCGAACTTCGGCAGGCCGCAGCGCCACCCGGTGGAGGCGCACGACACTTGGCCGGTCATCCGCGAGAGCTTCGACCGCGTGGACCGGTCGACGGCGCACACGGGCATGGCGGTCACGATCGACATCGGCGAGGCCGGCAACATCCACCCGGCGAACAAGCCCGAGGTGGGACGCCGGCTCGCCCGGCTTGCCCTCGCCGAGGTCTACGGCCGGCCGATCGAGGCCCGCGGCCCGGTCTTTCGCGGGACGCGCAAGCCGGGCGACGGCAGCCTGGTGGTGCGCTTCGACCATGCCGGCTCCGGCCTGCGGGCACGCGGTGGCGGCGCGATCGAGGGCTTCGCCATCGCCGGCAGCGACCGGGAGTTCCACTGGGCCGCGGTGGAAACGGGTCCGGGCGAGGGCGAGCTGACGCTGCGCAGCCCGCGGGTCGGGCGCCCCGTGGCGGTGCGCTATGCCTGGGCCGACCATCCCCGGCCGGCCAACCTCGTCAACGACGCCGGCCTGCCCGCCGCACCGTTCCGCAGCGACCGGTTTCCGCTGGGCGAGGCCCCGCGGTCGGACGAGGAATGAGGCTGACAAGCGTGGCCGGGGGGTCCACCTTGCCGCCATGAAGAGTGGCATCAGCTGGATCCTGCCGGTGGTCGCGCTGGCGTTCGCGGCCTGCAAGCGCGGCGGTGACGCGCCCAAGGCGGAGGTCGTCGAGGAACCGGAGGCGAGCGTGGTCGCCGAGGTGTCCGAGGCACCGGAGCCGCCCCCGGCAGCCGCGGTCCCGGTGACCGAGCCGGTGGCGGAACCCGTCGCCGAGCCGCCGGTCGTGGTGGTTCCCGCCGAGCGTGAGATGGTGGCCGGCGAGGGCGCCCGGGCGCCGCATGCGCTGCCGGTCGAGGAGCCCCCGGCGTCAGCGGCGCCACCGGAGACGGCCGGGCAGAAGCTCGACCGCGCGATCGACGCCACCCGCGGCGGCCTGGGCACGGCCGCCCGCAAGACCGGGGAGGGGATCGAGACCGCCGCCGGGAAGACCGGCGAGGCGCTCGAGACCGCCGGCGAGAAGACCGAGGAGGGCCTGCGCAAGGCCGGCGCCGCCACCGGTCGCTGGCTCAATCGCATGGGCGAGAAGATCGAGCATGCCGCCGGTGGCGGGGACGACGCAGCCGGGGAGACCGGGGAGACCGCCGAGTGAGGGCGGGAATCGTCGACGGCATGATCGCCCCCGACCCCGGATCCGGCCCCGAGCCGATGAAGTACGCCCTGCTCGGCAGCGACGGCGCGAGCGACGAGGAGAAGCTCTCGAAGTACTGCGGCCGGGTGAGTTGGTCGTACCTCCGGCCGCACCTGGAGAACCAGAGCCTCTATTTCCTCGATCCGGAGATCCCGCTCGAGGTGGCCGGCAAGGCCATGGCGGAGAACCGCACCGAGCAGGTCGAGGCCTGGCTGAAGTCGGGTGACCTCGTCCAGCTCGGCGCCCTCCACGCGGCGCAGTGGGAGGAGGTCGAGGTCGAGTTCGAGGCCCTGGTGGTCTCGCCCTTCGTGCTGTGCCGGCCGGTGTGAGCGCGCGACGGGGCCGGATCCGCCGCGACGAGGGGAGGGCATCCGCCCGGGGGCGCGATCCTATTTCCCGCCCAGGTCGAAGCAGAACAGCAGGTCCTGGTCGCGCAGGTAGAGTCGGCCGTTGAGGACCACCGGGTGCGTCCAGACCTTGCCGCGGGTCCCCTCGCGGAGCTTGGTCTTCTCCGGCATCGGGAAGCGCCCCTTCTCGGCGTAGCCGTCCGGGCTGGCCGCGGCGAGGAAGACGGAACCCTCGGCCTCGTCGAGGCAGACCAGCATGCCGTCGGCGTAGTGCACGGCCCCCTTCTGGATGCCGGCTCCCTTCTGGTTCCACACCCGCTCGCCGTCCGCCCAGCTCTGGCAGGTCAGGCCGCTGCCGTCGGAAAAGCCGTAGACGTGGCCGTCGACCAGCACCACGCCGCCGTGGTGCACCTTCATCACCTTGTTACTCCACAGCTCCTCGGGCTGGTCGCCGGCGATGTCGAACTTGCGCGACCCCGCACCGTACCCGGCGGTGACGTAGACCTCGTCGCCATCGACGACCGGCGTCGGGATCACCGCGACGCGGCCGGCTCGCCACGGCTCGCGCCAGAGCAGTTCACCGTCCTCCGGCGCGACCGCGGCGAGCGACTTCATGAAGAGCTGGATGAGCTGGGTGCGGCCGCCCGCCTCGGCAACGACGATCGACGAATACTGCGCCTCGTCCTCGAGCTCCTTGCTGCGCCACAGCGTCTCCCCGGTCGCCGGGTCGAGCGCGACGATGGCGCCCTGCGCGCCCCCGGGGGTGACGACAACCTTGCCTTCGTGGACCAGCGGTGACTCGGCGTAGCCCCATTTCGGGATCTTGCCGCCGAAGTCGTCGACGAGGTTCCGGCGCCAGACCGGCCTGCCGTCGGCGGCGCTGACACAGGCGAGCTCGCCATTCGCGGCGATCGCGAAGACGCGGCCATCGCTCACCGTCACCGCACCGCGTGGCCCGCTGCCCCAGCCGGTGTTGTAGCCCTTGCCCGGGTCCTCGCCGAGCGGGGCCGCCCAGACTTGCCCGCCGCTCGCGGCATCGAGGCAGAGGATGCGGTCCTTGCCGTCGAACTGGCCGGTGAGGTAGATCCGGTCGCCGACGATCGCGGGAGAACTGTAGCCCTTGCCGGCGTCACGGAAGGTCCACAACAGGGGCGGGCCGCCGTCGGGCCACTGCTGCAGGAGCCCGCTGTCGGGGGAGCGGTTGCTGCGGTCGGGGCCGCGCCAGGTCGGCCAGTCGGCGGCGCGGGCCGGGAGCGTGGTCAGCAGGAGCGGAAGGACAAGGGATGCCAGGGTTCTCATGGTGCAAAGCGGGCGCTCCCGCCGACTACGCGCCGACCAGCCCGTGCTCTTTCCGGCAATCGCCGGGCCGGGGGCGGGCCGGGGGTTGCGCAATGCCCGCCGGGCCCCCAGGGTCGCGGCCCATGCCGATCCGCACCATCCTGACCCACCCCGGTGGCGCCCATAAGGACGAGTTCCTCGCCTGCTGCGTCCTCATGGCCGAGCACGGCGCGCCGGTGGTCCGCCGCGAGCCCGGCGAGGCCGAGCTCGACGACCCCGCGACGGCCGTGGTCGACGTCGGCCACCGCCATGAGCCCGGTCGCTCGAACTTCGACCACCACCAGTTCGCCACCGATGCCGAACCCCGCTGCGCCCTCAGCCTGGTCCTCGATCATCTCGGTCTCTACGAGGACGCCCGGGCCTTCTGCGACTGGCTCGAGACGGCGGAGCGCTTCGACGTCGAGGGACCCATCGCCACCGCGGCCTGGCTCGGGGTCGACCGCGAGGCCCTGGCGCGCTTGAACTCGCCGATCGATGTCACCCTGTTGCGCCGCTTCGCCGCTTGCCAGCGAGTCGAGCCCGACGAGCCGATGGGGCAGGTGATGCGCTGGATCGGCGAGGACCTGGTCGGCTACATCCGCGAGCTGCGCGAACGGCTGGCATTCGTCGCCGGGCACGCCGAGCTGTGGGACCTCGACGGTGGCCTGAAGGTGCTCTTCATGCCGCGGACCGAGCCGCTGCCGGCCGAGCCCTCCGCCGGGCTGGGGCGCCACCTCGAGCGGCTCGGCCTCGCCGACGAGGTCGCCGGCCTGGTCTACCCGGACCGCCGCGGCAGCGGCTACGGCCTGTCGCGCTTCCGCGACGACCCGCGGCTCGACTTCACCCGCATCGAGGGCGAGGACGACGTCCACTTCGCCCACGCCCGCGGCTTCGTTGCCAAGAGCACCGCGACGGAGGTCGACCGGCTGCGCCGGCTCCTGGCGCTGGCGTCGGTGTCCTCGTGAAGGAGCCGGGCCGGCTGGCGCGCCCGCTATTCCTCCGCGGTGGAATCTTCGGCGGGTGACACTTCCCCGTCCGCGGCGAGTTCCTCATCGTAGTACGGGATCAGCTCCGAGTCCGGATGCCGGTTGCGCAGGGATTCGAAGAGCACCGCGGCGGGCTCGGTCTTGTCGAGGCTGATCAGGTAGTCGAGGGCCACCTCGTAGCCGGATTCCGGATCCTCGCCCGCGGCGAAGAGTTCGGCGGTGGCCGGGTCGCGGAGTTGCTCGACGCTGCTCGCGGCCGCCAGCGACGCGAGGCAACGCGGTGAGCCCGGGTTGTCCTCGAGTCCGCGCAGCGCCGCGTCGCGGGCCTCGTCGAGCCGGCCGGCCTCGAAGTGGCAGTCGGAGAGCATCTCGAGACTGTCGGAGTCCCAGCCGAAGGTCTCCGCGTGCCTGCCCAGCTCGGCGGCGCCCTCGTCGAAGCGCCCGGCGGCCGCCAGCGAGCCGGCCCGCTGGTAGTGCCACATCGGGCTCCGGTAGCCCCCGTCGCGGGAGGCGTCGAGCTCGGCGAGGGCTTCTTCGGTCCGCTCGGACACCTGGTAGATCGACACCACCATGGTGCTGGCGAAGCGACGGATCGAGTGGGGGAGCTCGTGGCGGCGCAGCTTCATGAGCGGCTCCTCA
>JAUIJB010000053.1 GCA_030430455.1 Verrucomicrobiia bacterium
GAACTCCCAAAAGGGGCGTGAGTTCGAACCTCATCACCCGAAAAAAGGGCCCGGTCCTTTGAAGACCGGGCCCCTTGGAAAGCTGGAGCGGGTGATGAGATTGCACGCCGACGCTGCCGCGCGGCGCGCGGTCTCCGCTACGCTCCGGCTCGAACTCCCAAAAGGGGCGTGAGTTCGAACCTCATCACCCGAAAAAAGGGCCCGGTCCTTTGAAGACCGGGCCCCTTGGAAAGCTGGAGCGGGTGATGAGATTCGAACTCACGACATCAACCTTGGCAAGGTTGCGCTCTACCCCTGAGCTACACCCGCGTTGCGCGAACGCGTGCGCGGTTTCTACACTGGCGCGGGCGCCCCGCAAGAGAAAATTTTGGACTTTTGGGTCGAATTCCGGTCATTCCATCGGCCGCACGCCCGATCATGTCCGACAAACTCGCTGAAATCATCGCCACCAAGCAGCAGGAGGTCGAAGCCCTGCTCCCCCGCGCCGGCCATCTTCGGGCCGCGGCCCTGCAACGCAACGAGTTCCGCGGCTTCCGCAGCGCACTCGACCGCGGCCCGGGCCAGCTCGGCGTGATTGCCGAGATCAAGAAGGCCTCGCCATCGGCCGGGGTGATCGACCCCGACTTCGACCCCGTCCGCCAGGCGCGCCGCTACCTCGACGGCCACGCCTCGTGCCTCTCGATCCTGACCGACGAACCCTATTTCCAGGGTTCGCTGAGCTACCTCACCAAGGTCTCCGAGTTCTCCCCCGCCCCGCTGCTGCGCAAGGACTTCACCATTCACCCGCTGCAGGTCCACGAGGCGGTCGTCTCCGGTGCCGATGCCATCCTCTTGATTGTCGCCGCACTCGACGACGACACCCTCAAGTCGCTCTACAGGGAAGCCAAGGACTTCCAGCTCGACGTGCTCGTCGAGGTCCATGACCTGCGGGAGATGGAACGGGCTCTCGACCTCGAGGCCGACCTGATCGGCGTCAACAACCGCAACCTCAAGACCTTCACCACCGACCTCGCCACCACCGAGCAACTGGCCGACGAGGTCCCCGAGGGAACGCTGCTCGTCTCCGAGTCCGGCATCAAGAACCTGACCGACTGCCAGCGCGTGCTCGATGCCGGCGCCAATGCCGTGCTGATCGGCGAGACCCTGATGCGCGCCAACGACCCGGCGGGCGAGATCCAGTCGATCCTCGAGCTCGAGGCGCGGTAGGTCTCCCATCGGACCGCAGGCTTCAGCCTGCCCGAGCCACCCTTCCACTCCTCCTTCACACCTCTCAGCCGACTGAAGTCGGCGCTCCGATCGAGCCAAACCTCCGCCCTCCCTACCTCGCCGCATCGGCGAGGCGCTGGAGGCTCTCGCGGTAGCGCTCGAGCTCACCGCCGGGGCGGATCTCGAGGGCCCGGTCGAGCGCCTCGAGGGCGGCCTCGTAGCGCCTCTGGTCGACCCGCAGGCGGACCAGCTCGACCCAGGCATCCGCCGCCACCTCGGCCACGGCGGTCGCCCGCTCGAGGAGCAGCTCGCCCTTGCCGGGCTCGCCGCTGGACACCGCGTGCTTGCCGAGGACCAGCAGCGCCATGCCATCGGTGGGATCCTTCCCGACCAGACCCTCCAGCAGCTCGACGCCCTTCGCGGGCTCGCGACCGGACTCGATCCACAGCCGCCCCTGCAGGCGGCTGAGCTCGGTCGAATCCGCTCCGTCCAGGTGATCGATCAAGCCCTGGGTGAAGTCCCACTCGCGGGCCGCCAGCCCGAGGCTCGCCGCCGGCAGGACCTGCTGGACCGTCGGCTTCCCCTCCGCGACCTCGAAGGCGGCGTCCACCACTTCCGCGGCCCGCTCGACCCGCCCCGCGCGCAGCTCCAGCTCGGCGAGCAGCATCTGCCCCGCCGGGTCCAGGCTGCCGAGCCGGCGCGGCAGCTCGAGCGCCTTGACCGCCTCGTCCTGGCGGCCGAGCTCGATCAGGACGGTGGCCAGCAACAAGGCGTAGCCGCTTTCCCCGGGCCGCTGGGCGACCACCTCGCCGAGCAAGGCGGCGGCCTCCTCGCGGGCCTCCATCTGCTGCAGGCACTGCGCCGTCCCCGCCTTCCACTCGGCGACTTCGGGCTCGGTGAGCTGTGCCAGCCGGTAGGCCTGCAGCGCGCTCGCCCACTCACCCCGCTGCAGCCGGCAGTAGCCGAGCAGGCCGTAGGTCGCGCCGCCGGAGTCACCCAGCCGAATCGCCTCGAGCAGGTGCGGCAGCGCCTCGTCGAGCTTTTCCCCGCGGACCAGCGCCATCGCCAGGTTGCGGTGAGCGCGGCGGAACGAGGGATAGTCCTCGATCGCGTCCTCATACGACTTGATCGCCTCGTCGATCTCCCCCTCTTCGAACTGCAGGTTGCCGAGGTTGAAGGTCAGCGCCGGCGACTTCTTCGTCAGCGAACTCCCCTCCAGCTTCGCCAGCGCCTGCTTGCGCTGGCCCGCCTTCATCAGCTCCTGCACCTCGACCAGCAAGCCGCGCTCCTCCGTCGACACGTTCGGCTCGATCCGCGCCTCGATCCGGTAGCTTCCGTTGAAGCTCTTCAGGAACGCCGGATCCTTCCAGTACGCCGTTGATAGTGGCAGGGCCGGGGCTGAATATCCAATCTTCAGCAAGGAATAGCCAATCATCAATGAGATGGCCAGGGTCCGTCTTGGCATCCTGTTTCCAGGGGACCGATCGTGGGCGTTCATGGTTTCCTGGATGAGTCCAAACGACCTCGAGATCCGGAATCTCCTTGCCGAAACATGGCTACTTCTCCGCCTCCTTGGAGAGGTTCCGCCGGGCGGTTTCGGCGCTGGTGAAGAGGATCGCCGCAGGCTCATCCGTCTCCTTCAGGAGATCGTCGAGCTTCTCCGCGGGAGAAACCATGCCCGCGCGCTGGATCACCTTGATCCAGATGGCGGTCTCGCGGGTCTCCTTGAGGGCGAGCTTGACCTTGTGGATGAAGTCTTTTCGGGACTCGGCAGCGGTCGCCTCTCCGTAGTTCGGCGCCGGTGACGTTCCACTTCGGAGAATCTGTCCGGCAACATGCTGCCCCGCCCGGCTGGTTGGCAGCGCTTCCGACAGGTGAATCACCCGGACCGAGAAATCGATCAGGCGGTCTTCCAGGCCATCGTCATGCATCTCTCCAGGCATTGGCGATTGGGTGTTTCTTGTTGAATATTGGATATTGTTCATTTCCGAATCGTGATCGGCCAGCGCATGATCGCCTTGACCGGTTTGCCGTTCTTGGTCGGGCGGGTGAAGCGGGCGCCGGACGCCACGCGGCGCGCCGGGCCGACCAGTTCCGAATGGCTCGACGAGACCACCCGCCGCACGCTCACGCCGCCGCTCTGGCTCAGCTCGACCTCGAAGGTGACCGTGCCGCTGGTCACGCCGCGCCGCGCCAGCGACGAGGGAAACACCGCGGAGCCGTGGCGCAGCAGGCGCGGTCGCGAGTCCAGCTCGTTCATCGAGTAGTGCGACTTGGCCTTGGGCGGCGGCGGCGGGGTCGGGCGCCTCACCGGCGCGGCCGGACGGCTCGGCGCCGGCGCCGGACGCCGGACGACCACCGGCTGCGGCAGCGGCGACGGGGCGACGTCGGCGAAGAAGGTGTCGACCGGCATCCTCACGTCCAGCGGCACCTCCGCCTTGGGGATCGGCACGCGGGTCGGATCCGGCACCTCGCTGACCTCGCTCAGCGACGGCGGCGGGGGCACCTCGGGCGGCGGCTCCTCCTCCGGCGGGGGCGGCGGCTCCTCGGGGGCGGCCAGCTCGACCTCGCGCAGATCGATGTCGACGATCTTCACCTCGGTGACCCACCAGCGGGTCAGCGCCAGCACGACGAGCAGGAGCGCCGCCATGCCGATGCCGATGCCATGGGCCAGCCACTTCATCACTTCTCGGTCGCGAGGGATACGGAGTTCGCCCCGGCCAGCTTGGCGGCATCGATCACCCGCACCGTGTCCTCGGTGGGCGTCGCCGCGTCGGCGCGCACGATCACCGGCGTCGCGTCGTCCTCCTCGAGCATGGCCGAGACCACCGCGCGGACGCCGTCGGCGCCGATCTCGCGGCCGCCCTGCCAGACCCGGCCCTCGGCGGTCACCGCGATCAGGATCGCCTGCTTGTCGAGGTCCTCCGAGCTGGCCGCACGCGGCTTCGAGACCTCCACGCCGGTCTCCTCGACGAAGACCGTGGTGACGATGAAGAAGATCAGCAGCAGGAAGACGACATCGATCAGCGGCGAGAGGTTGATCTCGCTGCCGACCTCGCTGCTCGTGCCGTGGCGGAAGCGTCTCATGAGGCCAGCCCTCCGAGGTGTTCGTGAAGCTGGCGCTGGAGCTCGAGGCGGATCGTCTCCGCCTCGCGGCGCAGCAGCGCGAGCAGGATGGCCGCGGGAACCGCGACGACCAGGCCGGCCTGGGTGGTGACCAGCGCCTTGGAAATCCCCGCCGAGATGGTGTCGATCGGGGCCCCGCGCCCCTGCGCGGCCATGCCGGCGAAGGTGATCAGCATGCCCGCCACCGTGCCGAGCAGTCCGAGCAGCGGCGCGGCGCCGACCAGCACGCCGAGGAAGGGCAGGCGCCGCTCGACCCAGGCCATCTCGTCGAGCTCGCAGGCGGCGAAGCGCCGCTCGACCTCGCGGCGGCCGGCCCGGCGGGCCTCCCAGGGCATGCCCACCCGGGGCGCCGCGGTCTTGAGCCAGGTCCCGGAGGCGACCCGCCGCCGCGCGCCATGGCAGTGGAACCAGATCGCCGCCACCAGCGAGTAGATCATCACCGCCAGCACCAGCAGCGCCCACAGGGTGAGCCCGCCTTCGTTCAGGGTGGTGACGACGAGGTCCCTCATTGGTCGCGGAGGCCGTTGACGAAGCGCAGGCCGAGTTGCTCGGTGGTCTGCACGATCCCCTGGCTGCGGCGCGCCAGGAAGGCGTGCAGGATCAGCGCCGGAATCGCCACCACCAGGCCGAACAGGGTGGTTACCAGCGCCTCGGAAATGCCGCCGGCGAGCGGCTTGGGATCGCCCGACCCGAAGACGGTGATCAGGTTGAAAGTACGGATCATCCCGGACACCGTGCCCAGCAGCCCGAGCAGCGGCGCGGTGGCCGCGGTCACGGCGATGACCGGCAGCATCGAGCCGACCTGCCGCTGCACGCCCATGAGTCGCTCGTAGAGGGTTTCCTCGACGCTCTCCGCGGGATTCGCCGCGCGGTCGATCAGGTCGGCCATGACCGGACCGGCCGGATGGGCGACCTCGCCCGCCAGCGAGCGCGCCTTGTCGCGCTCGCCCGCGCGCAGCGCCGAGAGGATGGCGTTGACCCAGGCCTCACCGGGTTCGCGGAAACGGGAGAAGCGCAGCAACTTGATCACCCCGAAGACCAGCGCCAGCACCGCCAGCAGGAGGATCGGCCAGACCCACAAGCCACCCTTGCGGATGAGGTCGTCGAATCCCCCGCCGACCTCGCGCAGCGCGCGGGCCTTGCCGCCGGTCACGTCGACCCCGGCCATCACGGTCTCTCCCTCGAACAGCCCGGCGGGCACCTCGTCGAGGACCAGCGGCCGCTGGCGACCCTTCTCGAGCACGGCCGCGCCGCTGAGGCTGCCGTCGTCGGCGCGGAACCAGGCCTGCGGCCCGGCGGCAACGAAGCGGCCGTCGACGACCTCGCCGGACCCGGAACTCGCCTGTCCCGGCGCGGCGGAGCCGCCGAAGAGCTGCTCGAGCCGGTCGAGCGAGGCGCCGACCACCGCCAGTCGCTCGTCGAGCGCGCGGGCCGGATCGTCCGCCTCGCGGGCCAGCATCGCCGGATCGAGCGCCAGGGCGGGTTCCCCCGGGCCGGACACCGTCTGGATCTTGAGGGCATGGTCCTTGAGCAGGCCCGCGAGGTAGGCGGCATCGCGCTCGCGCACGGCCAGGTCGCGCTGCAGCTCGCGCATCGCCGCCTCGCGATCCTCCTGGCCCATCCGCGCGATCCGTGCCAGGCGGCGCTTCTCCCTCAGCTCGAGCCCGACCTCCGCGAACTCGCGGGCGAGCTCCGGCTTCTCCGCGGCGATCACCTCGCGGGCCTTGCCGAGCTCGGCGAGCGCCTCATCGAGGTCCTTCCTGGCCTCGGCCAGCGCCTCGTCGACGCTCGCCGCCGGCGCCACCGACACGAGCGCCGCCACCAGGGCGGGGAGCCAGCACCTCATGGCGCCTCCTTTCCATCAATGCGGACCGGCAGGCGGACGACCTCCGGCGGACGCTTCTTGTCGAGCTGGGCGAGGACCTCGGTCACCGCGCCGTGAATCTCGCCCTTCTCCTCCCACACCCAGCCGTCGGCGCCCGGGCGCCCCACGCCGGCGGCGCCATTACGGTCGGCATAGTAGGCAGCGGCCAGGCCCAGGTAGACCACCTCGACCTCGCGGCCGCCGCGTTCCTCGACCGAGCGGGTCACCCGGCGGTTGAACTGTTCCGCCGCCGTGACCAGGCCGAGGATCGCCTGCAGGCCTCCGCGCGGCTCGTCGCCCGGCTTCCACTCCGCGAGGCGCAGCCGGTCGGCCTCGCTGGCATCGACCAGTGGAGCGGGAAAACGTGCGGCGAGCCCCAGGGCGCGCTGCTTGTTGGCGACCACGGCCTCGGCGGCCACGCGGCGCGCCTCGCGCAGCTCCGCCACCCGGGCCTCGGCCTCGCGCTTGCGCTCGTCGAAGCCGCCCGCCGACTGGCCCGCCTTGTCCAGTTCCTCGTCGAGCAACTCGAGCTCGCGTCGATGCAGCTCGAGCAGCGCCGCCATTTCCGCCTTGCGCGCCTCCCAGTCGGCCGCCTCGGCCGAGGCTTGGACACGGACGTCGACCTCCTTCGAGATCACCTCTCGCAACTCGGCCACCTCGGACTCCTCCGCGGCCCGGGTCACGGACAAAAGGAAAACGCCGGCGATTGCTGGAATCCATGCACGCACGACCGATCCGTAGTCTCCCCCCATCGCTCCTGCAACCGCGAAGCGCCGCCCCCTGTCCGCGAACCGACCGGGGCCCGCCTGCGCGGACCCCGGTCGGACACGCTCAACGCAACAATCGTTCAAAAGCTCGCCTCGACGCCCGCGAACCAGGTCCGCGGCAGGTTGGTGCGCGGGCCCTCGGGGATCCGGGTGACGATGCCGCGCTCGTCGAAGAGGTTCTGGATCCCGCCGACCAGCTTCCAGTGGTCGCTCACCCGGTAGTGGGCGCTGGCATCGACGCTGAGCAGGGCGTCGATCTTGCCCTGCCGCGCGCTCGTCACCGGCACCGCCGAGTTGAGCGCGGTGCCGTAGCTGTGGCTGGTGAAGTAGGCATCGAGGTTGACGCCCCAGCACTCGTTCGCCCAGCCGATGCCGCAGGCCAGCTTCCACTCGGGGATGTAGGGGATGTCGGCGCCCGGCAAGCCGCCGGAATAGATATTGTCCGAACCACCGGCGGCCAGCGCGTTCTTCAGCTCGGCCTCGGTCCAGGTCGCGCTGAAGTACATCGGCAGCTGGAAGCCCCAGCCGCGCTCGACCGAGGGATCGTAGGTGACCACGCCCTCGATGCCGGCGACCTCGGCGGCGCCGGCATTCGCGTTGACCCCGTTGCCGAGGCCGGCGTCGACGCCGATCAGGTTGTCGAAGTCGGTCAGGAAGGCGGCGGTGTCGACCATCAACCCGCCGTTGCGGTAGCGCCAGCCAAGCTCGTAGCCGATGCTCTCCTCCTCCTCGACCCCGCCGTTGACGTACGAGTTCGGACCCGGGATCGAGAAGCCGCGATAGATCCCGCCGTAGGTCGAGTGGCAGTCGTTCCACTCGTAGTTGAAGCCGAGTCCCGCCGCCCAGACGCTGAGGTCGTCGGAGCCGTTGTTCGCCGGGGAGCGGTAGTCGGTGACCTCCATGTCGATGTACTCGTAGCGGACACCCGGACGCAGCGTCAGCCGGCCGATCTCCATCACGTCCTCGAGGTAGATCGCCGCGGCGGCGGCCTCCTCGAGGCGGTTGGCCTCCTCGCCCGGGGTGCCGGAGCGGTACGGCGTGAAGCCCTGCGCGCCGTCGCCGTTGAAGACATCGACCCACTGCTCGCGGAAGACCCGGTCGTAGTGGAGGCGGAAACCGCCGGCGAGCTCGTGCGAGACGGCGCCGGTGTCGAAGCGGTAGCTGAACTGGTTCTGCCAGCCGTAGGAGTCGTAGTAGCGGGCGTTCGCCTTGACCCCGATCGAGCCCGGCGCGAAGCCCTGCAGCACCGCCGTGAGGCCGGGATCGAGCAGCGCGGTGTGGAGACTCGATCGACCCGAGATCCGGCCGCGGCCATCGACCGCCGGGCTCACCACGTCGGACACGTGGTCGAGCTTGTACCAGTTGCGGGTGAAGTCGTTCCAGTAGAGCGCCGACTCGATGTCGAGGCAGTCGTTCGGCTCGACGATGTACTTGAAGTAGGTCCGCGTCTGGTCGGAGTCCATGTTGTCGAAGACCGTCGCCGCGTAGCGCGTGTCGGGCAGCAGGCGGGCATCCGCCTCGGTCAACCCGAGGTAGCCCTCGTCCGACTCGAAGTCGGTGTGGCCGAGCTTGAACTCGAAGCGCTGGCGCACCGGCCCGTCGAGTTCCCAGAACATCTTCAGCATCGGCTCGAAGAAGCGGAAGCCGCTCTTGCGGTCGAGCCCGCCGAGGTAGTCGCGGTAGCCGTCGGTCGACTGGCCGTGGAACTCGAGCAGGTAGCCCCAGCGGCCGCCGTCGGTCTCGAAGGTGTCGCCGTACCAGGTGTGGTTGAAGAAGGTGTTGTCGCTGCCTCCGGTGGTGCGCGAGTAGAAGTTCGGGCCGCCGTCGCCGGGGACCGGGGTCGACCGGAAGTTCAGCACCCCGCCGGTGGTCTGCGGACCGTAGCGGACCTGGCTCGAGCCCTTGAGAACCTCGACCGCCGACATCCTCGCGACCTTGGGGAAATAGTAGGCCGCCGGCGCCGCGTAGGGGGCCGGCGCGGTGAGGATGCCGTCCTCCATCACCGTCGCCTTCGAGGTCCGCGTGCCGTCACCACCGCGCAGCGAGATGTTGGGGAAATTGCCGTAGCCGTCCTCCTCGCGGACATAGACCCCCGGGACCGCCCCGAGCACCTTGCCGATGTCGGTGTAGCCGCGCTCGGTGAACTGCTCGGAGTCGATGTAGGCCGCCGATCCGGAAAGGTCCCAGACGGCCTCCCCGCTGCCGACCACCGTCAATCCCTCTAGGGCGCCGAGGTTTTCCGCCAGGTCCTGCGCTGACAGCCCGCCCGCCAGGCCCAGAATCACCGGGGCGAGTCCCCACTTGCTGCGTTGATTCCAATGTTTCACTTTTCTGTTATTGAGATTCATTTGCGACTCGCGAGAGGGTTTGGAGGAAGTGGTCCCGGGGGTCAACTCCTTTCGTGGATAAGGAGGATGTGCGCAATCCGACGCTGTCCGACGCCGTCTCCGCAGCCTGCCATGCCCTCCTCCACCCTCCGCCTTGTTGGCGCGCGTTCCATGCTCCGATTCCTGCCCTGGGCCGTCGCGGCGGCCGCGACGGCCACGGCGGGACCGCCGGATCCGGCCGCAGCGCGGAATATTTCTTGGACAGTCGCCGATTGGGTCGATTTTGTAGCGAAACTCTGATGAAGCCTCTCTTGCCATTGGCGGCCCTTTGCCTGGCGTGCCTTGCCTGCCTGAGTTCCTGCGCCGCCCCGCCCCAGGTGATCGAGAAGCCCGGCGAGCCGGTCCTTTACGAGTGGAACGACGACGGCGGACCCGGCGAGGTGGCGATCCGGATCAACCTGACGGCCCAGCGCGCCTTCTACACCCGCGGCGGCCGGCCGATCGGCTGGTCCTTCGTGGCCACCGGCAAGGATGGACACCGCACGCCGGCGGGCTCCTACACCATCACCGAGATGGTGGTCGACAAGTACTCGAACCGCTACGGCTGGATCGAGGACGAGTTCGGCAACGTGGTCGACAACGATGCCAAGTCATCCGACCGCGTGCCGCCGGGCTGCCGCTACGTGCCCGCCCCGATGCCCTTCTGGATGCGCCTGACCAATTACGGCATCGGCATGCATGCCGGGATCATCCCGGAACCGGGGCTGCCCGCCTCGCACGGCTGCATCCGCCTGCCCAAGCCGCTCGCCCCGCTGCTCTACAGCCAGGTCCGGCTCGGCACGCGGGTCAAGATCCACCACGGGAGCGGCGAGAACTACCCCGCCGATCCCGCGGGGCCGGGCAGCGGGATGCCCGATCCACTGGTGCAGGTGAACCAGTCGCTCGGCTCCTTCTGAGCGGCACAGCTGACCGGAACGGCGGGCGCCACGGCGCGCACGGCGGCGGCGGCGGCCTCGGGCGAGTTGCAGTCGGAACTCAGGTGCCCGAGCACCACCCTCTCGAGGCCGATGGCCGCCAGCTGTCCCACCAGTTCCGCCGCCTGGGCATTGGACAGGTGGCCGTGGCGCGAACTGATCCGCTGCTTGGTCGACCAGGGCCGACGCAGGTCGGCCTCGAGCATCGCGTCGTCGTAATTCGCCTCGAGAAACAGCAGGGCCACCCCGCGCAGACGCTCGACGATCCGCTCGGTGACGTGGCCGGTGTCGCTCAGCAGGCCGATCGAGCTGCCGCCGTGCCGAAAGCGGAAGCCGACCGGCTCGACCGCATCGTGCGGCACCGCAAAGGAGTCGATCTCCAGCCCGCCGAGGCGGAAGCTCGCGCCACTCTCGAAGAGCTTCCACTCGGCGGCCTCGAGCTTGTCCCGCACCACGTAGTGGGTCGAGGGCGTGGCAAAGACCGGCAGCGCCGCCTTGCGCAGGAAAACCCGCAGCCCCGCGGTGTGGTCACCGTGCTCGTGGGTCAGAAGGACGGCGTCGAGGTCCCCGGGAGCCAGCCCGATCAGCGCCAGGCGCCGCTCGATCTGGCGCGCCGACAGGCCGGCATCGACCAGCAGGCGCGTCCCGGCCGCTTCCACCACCGCCGCATTGCCCCCGCTGCCACTTCCCAGAACCGCCAAACGCATCGCCGCCGAGTGAAACGGCAATTCAGGATTTCGGAAACCCGAAATTGCCGTCAAGCTGTCGCGGGACATGAGACGGATCCGGATCATCCACCGCCTGCGCACGCTGATGGCGACGCTGGCGGTCCTCGCCTGCGCCGCCGCGGCGGCCGGCTTGTGGTGGGCGAACCGCACCGGCATGCCGGAGGCATGGCGCGACGAGATCGAGGGCGCCCTCGCCCACCGCGGGATCCATGCCGAGATCGGCAGCCTGCGGCTTTCCCTGGTGAAGGGAATCGAGGCCGGCCAGGTCGAGCTCTTCCTCGACCCCGAGCGCCTCCAGAAGGTCGCCAGGCTCGACCGGATGTTCCTCGACATCGACCGCTCCAAGCTCTCCCACGGACAGGTGCAGGTCGAGCAGCTCAGCCTGAATGGCGGCGATATCTCGATGCCGACCAATCCTGACGAGCCCGACGGCCGCATGCTGACCATCCGCAACCCGCGGGGAAAGCTCCTGCTGTCCGGCGACCGCCACCTCGAACTCCATCACGTCCGCGGCGAGGTCAACGGCATCCAGGTCGAGTTCCAGGCCGAACACCTGCTGCCGAAGAGGCGCCTGGGCGGATCCGCCGAGGATGCCGCGCGCGACCGGCAGCGGCGCCGCGAACTCCTCGACCGACTGATCGCCAAGCTCGAAACCTGGACCCCGGAGACCGGCACGCCTCCAGTCCTCAAGCTGCGCACCAGCGGCGATCTCGAGCATCCGGAGCGCATCCAGGCCCACTTCTCGGTCAGCGCGACCCAGCTCGAGAAACAGGGCATCCGCTTCGACCTCGCCGAGGCCCGCGGTAGCCTCAATGGCACGCGGCTGGTCCTCGACCAGGTCCTGCTCAAGGATCCCGGGGGAATCCTCGAGGCCCGGGGCAACTACGACCTGCTCAGCCGTGAGGGCCGCGTGACCCTGCGCTCCAGCATCGACCCCATGCCGGTCATCGATGCCCTCGCACCTCCCGCCGCCGACACCCCGGACTGGAGCCTCGGCAGTCGCCCCCAACTCAGCGCGCAGGGGCGCTTTTCGTTCGCCGGGGACAAGCCCAGCTTCCACATCGACGGCACGATCAAGCTCGACCAGCCCGGCGCTGCGGGAATCGCCGTTGACCGGCTGGAAAGCGACTTTTCCTGCGACGGCAGCCACCTCTACCTGCAGGACCTCGTGGCCGAGCTCGACGGCCGCCGCGCCAGCGGGCGCAGCTTGATTTCGAGGGACCTGGTCCGCTACGCCTTCACCACCGACCTGCCGGTGGACTTCTGGCAGCGGGCGATCCCCTTCGAGCCGTTGAAGTCGATCCTCGCCGACTTCGACGCCGCAGAGGAAAGCGAGGTCGCGGTGACCTGCAGCGGCACCGCCAACCCCGCCGACCGGCACGACTGGCACTTCGCCGGCGAGGCTGAGGGCACGCTGTTGTCGTTCCGCGGCGTGCCGACCCGCCACGCCCGGGTCACCCTGGACCTCGACCACGACGCGCTGGACTTCACCGCCGGGCGCGTGACCTTCGACTACCGCGACTACCCGCTGCGCAAGGCGCACGGCGGCCCGCCGAGCGGCTCCGGCACGGTCGACCGCATCCGCTACCGCCGCGACCGGTCGGTCATCGACGTCGAGGGAGTCAGCGGCAGCTTCTGGCCCGCCCCGCTGGTGCGGACCTTCGCCCCCGCGGTGGCGGACCACCTCGAAGCCTACGGCTTTCATCGTACACCGACGCTCCGGGCCGGGGGATTCATCGGGGTGCTGGACAACCAGGGCGACAGCGACCTGACCGTCGACTTCTCCACCGGGGCGCCGGCCGACTACACCTTCCTCGGCCGCCCGCTCACCTTCGCGGCACCCTCGGGCCGGGTGCGGCTGGTCGACGGCGAGATCCGCGTGAGCGGCCTCGATGCCGGGCTGTTCGAGGGCCGGGTGCGCGGCGGCATCACCGCCCCGGCCGGGGGGCGGGGCGCGGTGCGGGGGGAGATCGACTGGACCCGCCTGTCGCTGCCGGACCTGTGCCGCAGCTACGGCATCGAGGCGCGCCCGCCGGGCTACCTGACGGGGCGCATCGAGTTCACCCAGCGCGGCGCGGCCGCCGCCGGGCTGGACGCCGAGGGACTGATCGGCCTCGAGCAGGGCGAGCTCTTTTCGGTGCCGATGTTCGGCCCGCTCTCCGGGGTGATCTCCGCGGTCCTCGGCAACCGCAAGGCCGGCTTCCAGGAGGCCCGCGATGCGTTCTGCACCTTCGCCATCCGCCGCGGCCTGCTGCGGACCGACGACTTCCTCACCACCACCTCCTCGCTGGTCTTCACCGGCGACGCCCGGGTCGACCTGAGCGAGCGGGAGCTCGAGATGACCGTGCGGATGAACGCCCGCGGGCTGCTGTCGGTGATCACCCTGCCGCTGCGGCCGTTCTACGGCATGTTCCAGTTCCGCGGCAGCGGGCCGATCGACAATCCGAAGTGGGAGAACGTCATGTTCACCTCCCCGCCGGAGAGCCAGAAGGTCCTGCTCGACCCGCCCAAGGCGCGCTCGATTCAGCTCCCCGGCCAGCCTCCCGGCCGACCTCCCGGAAGACGCTGATCCGGCCCGCGAACCATGCCTTGCACGCCCGCGCCAATGGTGGCAACTTGAACCCACGGAATTTCCGATAACTCCAACCACTCACGACCATGTCAGACAACTTTGCATCCCAGGACCTCGAGTCCGACAGCCCGTCGGTATCCCAAGCCGCCAAGGACCTCCGCGCCGCCGCCGGCGAGAAGGCCCGTGATTTCGTCCACCAGTCGAGCGAGCAGACCAAGGCCGCGAAGGACAAGGCGGTCAACACCGCCAACCAGTTCCGCGAGGCGGCCGCCGAGAAGGCCCAGCACCTCCGCGAGGTCGCCCACGAGAAGGCCGAGCACCTGCGGGGGGTCGCCCATGAGAAGGCCGACCAGTTCCGTTCCGCCGCCGACGAGCAGTGGAACGACACCCGCGTACGGGCCAAGGAGTTCCAGGTCACGGCCGAGGACTACATCCGCCAGCACCCCACCAAGTGCGTGCTCGGCGCCCTCGGCATCGGCTTCCTCGTCGGCCTGATCACCCGCCGCTGATCCTTCCCGGGCGCCACCGCCGGACTCCCCCGCGCTCCCGGGCGCCCGCCGGTGGCCCGCGACCATGAGCGAATCCCCTGAAAGCCCGCCGCAAGGCTGGCAGCAGTCGCTGGCCGAGTTCGTCTCGGCCCGGCTCGACCTGGTCCGCCTCGAGGCCCGCCAGGCGGGCCGCGAGACCGGCTTTCGCGTCGTCCTCGTCGCCGTCGCCGCGCTGGCGGCGGTCGGAACCTGGGCACTGGCGGTCGCCGGGCTGATCGGCTGGCTCACCGCGCTGGTGCCGGACTGGCGCTGGTTCCACTTCACCCTGCTCGCCGCCGCCATCCACCTGCTGGTCGGCGTGCTGGCGGTCACGGCCCTGCGCCGCCGCGCCAGCACCCCGCCCTTTCCCCTCACCCGCCAGGAACTCGCCAAGGACCGCGAATGGCTCGAAACCCTCAAGCAAACGAAGTCGAGCGACTGATCGCGCGCCTCGCCCGGTCGCGCAGCGAGGTCGGCGAGCACGCCGTGCAGCTGCGTGAGCGGCTCAACGTGCCGAAACGGCTGCGCAAGTCGCTGCTCAGGCATCCGATCGCCTGGTTCGGCGGCTCGCTCGGCACTGGCGTGATCGCCAGCCGCCTGCTGCGCCGCCGGCGCGCCGCCAAGCCGGCGCGCTCGTGGTTCGGCGCCCTCCTCGGCCTCGCCTTCACCTTCTCCCGCCCCCTGCTCCAGCAGCTCTTCGCCCGCGAGTTCCAGCGTCGATTCCAGGGATTTTCCGGCTTTTCCGGCGTTTCCGACACCAGCCAGCCGCCCGCCGGATCGGGCGATCCCGGCAGCGGCGGCAGCCGCCGGCGGATCCAGGCCGGCGATCGGCTGCCCGGACCCGGGCGCAGGTAGGCGAACCCATTTCCCCCGCCGCCCGGGGCGCCCGCAAAACCGAGACACGGCGAGGAAAGGCGAGACAGGACGAGAAAAAAAACGAGACGCGATTGCCCCTTTCCTTCACCACCGAATCCCGCTGTAGAATCCCTTCGCCATGTCCACCGAGCACCACGTCCTCGATCACGTCGACCAGTACCTCCGCCTCGGGCGCGAATACGAGTGTTCCGACGTCCACCTCGCCACCGCCTACCCGCCGGCCTGGCGTCGATTCGGGCAGCTCCAGCCGATCTGGGACGACCACGAACCGCTCACCGCGGAGGAAACCGAGCGCCTCGCCCGCTCGTTCCTCACCGACAAGGAGTGGGCCCGGCTCCAGGACAAGGGTGACATCGACTTCGCCTACGCCAACGAGGAGGGCCGCTTCCGCGCCTCGGTCGTCAAGCAGCGCCTCGGCCTCGACATGGTCTTCCGGATCATCAACACCGACATCCGGACGATGGAGGAGATCAAGCTCCCCGTCGAACACCTCATCCCGCTGACCCGCTACCACAACGGGCTGATCCTCGTCACCGGCGCGGTCGGCTCGGGCAAGTCGACGACCCTCGCCTCGCTGATCGACTTCATCAACGGCGACCGCGAGGACCACATCCTCACCCTCGAGGACCCGATCGAGTACGTCTTCGACTCCAAGGGCTGCCACGTCAACCAGCGCGAGGTCCACCTCCACACCGAGTCCTTCGCCAAGGCGCTGCGCGGCGCCCTGCGGGAGGACCCGGACGTCATCATGGTCGGGGAAATGCGCGACCTCGAGACCATCCAGCTCGCCCTCACCGCGGCGGAGACCGGCCACCTCGTCCTCGGCACCCTGCACACCGGCAACGCGCCGCGGACGCTCGACCGGATCCTCGACGTCTTCCCCACCGACCAGCGCGACCAGATCCGCATCATGGTCTCCGAGTCGCTGCGCGGCATCATCTCGCAGCAGCTCGTCCCCCGCGCCGACGGCCAGGGCCGGGCGCTCGCCCTCGAGCTGCTGGTCAACACCGCCGCGGTCTCCAACTGCATCCGCGAGGGCAAGACCTTCATGCTCCCCGGCGTCATGCAGACCGGCAAGAAGGTCGGCATGATCACCATGGACGAGTCGCTGCGGAACCTCTACGTCCAGGGAGCCATCTCCCAGGAGGAGGCCATCTTCCGCTGCGAGGACAAGGTCCAGATGCAGGCCTTCTTCCAATCCTAACCCTTCCACGACCCTTCCACCATGGCTGCGATCGACCGCCTCTTCACCTACCTCGTCGAGAACGGGGGCTCCGACCTCCACCTCTCCGAGGGCGAGCCGCCCAAGACCCGCGTCCACGGCTCGGTCACCGCGATCCCGGACGAGCCGGTCCTCGAGGGCGAAAGCTTCCACCAGATGCTCGAGGAGATCTGCGACCCCAAGGCCTTCGAGATGTATCTCGAGTCCGGCGACCTCGACTTCGCCTACGAGATGGACGAGGAGTCGCGCTTCCGCTGCAACTACCTCAAGCAGAAGAACGGCCTGGCCGCCGTGTTCCGGCTGATCCCGACCGAGATCATGTCGCTCGAGACCCTCGGCGTGCCCGAGGTGGTCAAGCGCTTCGGCCACATCCGCTCGGGCCTCGTGCTGGTCACCGGGCCGACCGGCTCCGGCAAGTCGACCACCCTCGCGGCGCTGCTCGACTACATCAACACGAACTACAACCGGCACATCATCACGGTCGAGGAGCCGATCGAGTTCGTGCACCGCAACAAGCGCTCGATCATCACCCAGCGCGAGGTTCCGATCCAGACGCCCTCGTTCTCCGACGGCCTGCGCGCCGCGCTGCGCGAGGATGCCGACATCGTCCTGGTCGGCGAGATGCGCGACCTGGAGACCATCTCCCTCGCGCTCACCGCGGCCGAGACCGGCCTGCTGGTCTTCGGCACCCTGCACACCAACAATGCGCGCAAGACGGTCGACCGGATCGTCGACGTGTTCCCGGCAGACCAGCAGTCGCAGGTGCGCACCATGCTGGCGGCCTCGCTGCGCGGCGTGCTTGCCCAGCTGCTGTGCAAGCGGGTCGACAAGCCGGGCCGCACCGCGGTGCACGAGATCATGTTCGCCACCCCGGCGGTCTCGGCGATCATCCGCGAGGGTGCCACGCAGAAGCTCTACGACGTCATCACCGGCGGCAAGGGCGAGGGCATGCAGTTCATGGACGAGTCGATCTGGCAGAAGCTCGAGGCCGGGATGATCTCGCCCCAAGAGGCCTACATGAAGGCGATCGACAAGACCCGCTTCAAGCAGTACCTGCCCAAGGAACTCGAGCACCTCGGCGACGCCTCCGGCGAAAGTCCCCTCGAGCACTGACCGGACCGGTCCACCGGATCCACCGGGCACAGCAAGGGCCGGCGGCTCCGGGGGCGCCGCGAGCGGCGAATTTCCCGGTTGCACCGCGGGCTTGCCCGCCGCCATCTTCTGGCCCGCATGAAGCGCCTCCTCCTCGTTCCGGCCCTGGCCCTGGTCGCCTCCTGTGGCCCGCCGACGGCCACCGTGGTGGAGGAGCCCGGGGGCCCCGCCAAGCCCACCGCCACCGCGGACGCGACGGAGCCCGCCCCGCCCGAGGTCCGCGACGACGGCATGCTCATGCCGCCGGACATCCTCAACATGCCGAGCGAGACCGAGATGCGTCCCAGCGTCGACGACGAGCCCGGCTCCGCGGTGATCGCCTCGCCGCCGCGGGACCCGGCGGAAGCTAGCGGCGAATGATCACCCGCAGGCCGCCGCTCCGGAAGGCTCCGTGAAAGGAGGCCCGGCGCCACGGCCCGGCACCGCGGCAGAAGACGGACGACGGCCGGACGAAGGATCCGCCGCGCCACAGCGTGCTCCCCCGCCAGCCGCGGGTGCCCCAGATGCCGAAATACGAGCCATCCGACGATCCGTACGCCGATCCATAGCCCGGGCGGTCGTCCCAGGGGCTGCGGGCGGCGTGCATCCGCCGCGCCCGCTCGAGCTCGCGCTGGCGCCACTCCGGCACGAAGACCTGTGGTGCGGCCTCGGCCGCCGGTCCCTCGACGAGGACCAGGCGCCCCTCCGAGTCGTACCACGGCGTGCCCTCGAGCTCCCCGCCCCGCAGCGGCAGGGCCGCCAGGCTGGCGAGCAGCGTGGCAAGCATCGCGCGCCGGGCCGGCAGGAAGTCCACCCTCATGGAGACAGCTTGCCACGGCTCTTGAAACTTGAAACTCGAAACTTGAAGCTGCTGCATGCCCCGCCCGCCGCGAAAGTTCCGGCCCTTCCCCTTCGAGTATCACCAGGAGCTCGAGTTGGTCATCGATTCCCTCTCCAACCTCGGCGACGGCATCGCCCGGGTCGAACTCGATCCCACTCCCGGTCCGCCCACCGGTCAGACCGCGGACTTCCGTCCGCCGGACCGCCCTGACGGCAGCGCGGCCACCCCGTCCGCCGCTGAAGCTGCTGAATCCGCAGCCAAACTCGACCGCGAAGCTGGGCCTGCCCGCCGAAGCTCCGGCGGCGACCCCGATGACTCCCTGGTCGCCAACGAATCAGCAGGTTCCGACTCCACGGCCGCGACCGAACGCGAAGGCTGGGTCGTCTTCGTTCCCTTCACCCTGCCGGGCGAGCGGGTCCGCGCCCGGATCTTCCGCAACGACAAGAACCACTCACGGGCCGACCTGCTCGAGGTCCTCGAGCCCTCGCCCGACCGGGTCGAGGCGGGCTGCCCGCTGTTCGGCGAATGCGGCGGCTGCCAGTACCAGCACCTCGCCTACCCCGCCCAGCTGGCCTGGAAGACCCGCCAAGTCGAGGAGCTGCTCGGGCACATGGCGGGCATCGGCTTTCCGGTCGAGCCCTGCCACCCCTCGCCCCGGCTGTGGAACTACCGCTCGAAGATCACGCCGCACTTCGCCAAGCCCCGCAACGGGGTGGTCGGGGCGATCGGCTTCCTGCCCAACGCCAGGCGCTCGGGCCAGATCGACGTCCCCCAGTGCCCGATCGCGATGGAGGAGATCAACGCCGCGCTGCCCGAGGTCCGCGAGCGCGCCCGTCGCGACGCCAGGCACAACAAGCGCGGGGCCACGCTCCTGCTGCGGGCCACCGAGGGGCGGGTGGAAACCAACCCCAACGCCGTCGCGACCGAGCACGTCGGCGAACTCGCCTTCGACTTCCTCGCCGGCGACTTCTTCCAGAACAATCCCTACATCCTGCCCGACTTCACCGGCCACGTCGCCGAACAGGCGGCGGCCGGGGGTACGAGGTTCCTCGTCGATGCCTACTGCGGCTCCGGGCTGTTCGCGCTGGCCCTCGCCGACCGCTTCGAGCAGGTCGCGGGGGTCGAGGTCAGCGAGACCGCGGCCGACTGGGCGCGCCGCAACGCCGGGCGCAACGGGATCGGCAACGCCAGCTTCCTCGCCGCCTCGGCCGAGGCGATCTTTGCCGACATCGCGTTCCCGCCGGAGCAGACCGCCGTCGTGATCGACCCGCCGCGCAAGGGCTGCTCGGCCGAGTTCCTCGACCAGCTCATCGCCTTCGCCCCGGCCCGCGCGATCTACGTCTCCTGCAACCCGGCCACCCAGATCCGCGACCTCGCCCCCCTGCTGGAAGCCGGCTTCACCCTCGAGAAGGTTCAGCCCTTCGACCTCTTCCCCCGCACCCGCCACCTCGAGTGCGTGATGACCCTGCGCGGCCCCCGGGGGGGGGGGAATAGCGAGTAGCCGGTAGCCAGGGATGAGCTTGAGGGGAGCCCCGCGCTCTCCAAGCACTTCACTGCTCACTGCTCACTGCTCACTGCTCACTGTTCTCCGCACTCCGCTCTCCGCCCCGGCCGTCGTCGCCCCGGGCAAGGCGACTCACTCGTCTCCGGTGGGGGCCGGAACCTCCACCCGCTCGAAGTGCCCGGGCAGGCCCTCCGCTCCCTCGACCGGAACCCGCAACATGGCCTCCACATACTGCCGCATCGCCCGCCGACAGCGGATGGTCAGCACCCCGTCGGAGTCCGTTCCGTAGTCGAGCATCAAGGCCTCGCGCTGCTCGGCACCCAAGCCCCGGTTCACCACGTAGCGACAGGCAATCATCTCATCCCACGCCTCGTCGGGCGGCAGCTCTCCCGCGGCCGCTTCCGGCCATTCCGTGTCACGGATCCTTCCCAGCACGAAGTCACGAAACTGTTCCGCCCGCTCGCACCATGCCCGGACGTGCCAGCGAAGGCCATCGTGCCCGAATGCATGCGGCACGATCCATCGCCACGCCCTGCTCGAACTACGAACACTGGCGTAGTGAATCCTCAGCCGTCTCCCGCCGCACACCGCGTGGAAAACGGCTCGCGACACGCCCGGCGGAACCTCCCGCCGCGGTGGCACCACCGCCGCCACCCGCGGACCACCCGCCGACGCGAGCATCCCGCCGGCCACCGGGGACTCCATGAGGAAGGTCGCCATCCCCTCCTCAAGACTCGGTTCATGCAGCACGCAGCGCATCCCGGGAGCCCCCTCGTAGCGCTTGCGGCTCATCTGATAACTCAGGGCACCCGGGTTCAGCTCCTGGTACTTCTGCAGGTCGCTCGAGGCCTGCGCCGCGGAAATCCCGAACATCGCCACCAGGTCCGGCCGCCCGACCCACCCGCGCCACCAAACCGCACGCTCGATCAACCGCAGCCGCTCCCGCGCCGCCCAGTTCTCCATGCTGGTCTCGTTACCCATCGTTTATTCCAATTGGTTCGTTATTTTAGACTAGCCTCCGAAGGGTCCGGCGCGCTAGGATAACCCGTCGTTTTCCTCGACTGGTTCGATCTACACGAGTTCCAAATTGTTAGCAAACCTTAACCATTTGCCTGGAGCGCCGATTTTGAAATCGGCAAGACCCACCGCGGATCCCCGCCCCCTCACCCACGCCAGCGCGCCCCCCTTAGTCCTTTTCCCTCGTCTCTCCGCACCACCCCAGCCCCCTGGCTCCCCGCCCATTTCCGCCTCACCTCCACTTTCCCCTTATCGCTCCTCACCCCGCTTCCGACGCGCCTCCGCCATGATCGCCCTCACCCACCTCTCCCACGATCCACTGCCCGTTCCAGCCGGCACCTACCGTCTCCACACCTCGCCGCTGCGCGGCGCCGGGCACCACGCCGATCCCGCCGCGCTGGCCATCCTCAAACCCGGCGACCCTCTCGAACTCATCGCTGAGCCCTTCAACCCCCACGACAAATACGCCGTGCGAGTCCACCTCAACGGCCGCCACATCGGCTACCTCCCACGCCAGAGCAACCACGTCGTCTCCCGCCTCCTCCGCCAAGGCGCGCCCCTCCGAGCCGAAGTCGCCTGGCTCGCCCCGGATCTCGACCTGCATCTCCCGCTCAGCCTCCACGTCCTGTGGGACAAACCGAAAGCCAGGAAGTGACGCCATTTCATACTGGATCCCTATTGCTTTTTTGAACAGTCTAGCAGTTGGCTTCGCGATCCATCTCCTCCCATGCCCCCCTACGCCCACACCCTCGACGACCGACCCGAAACGGAGTGGGAACCCCTCTTCACACCTTTCGGCGAGATCGATCCCATCGATCCCACCACGGCCTGTTCCGGCCGGAACGGCGAGCCGTGCGAGCACTGCGAAAACCTCGCCCCCTACCACGGCCACCTCAACAAGGTCGCCTGGTGGGCCGCCAAGTTCGCCGCCGGCATGTTCCCACCCGGCCCCGACCGCGACGCCGCCCGCCAATGGGCCTACCTCGCCGGCCTCTGGCATGACCTGGGGAAGTTCGCACCCGAATGGCAGGCCTACCTCGCTTCCAAGGCCGACCCTCACCAAGCGGATGTCAGGGGCAAAGTCGATCACTCCACCGCCGGCGCGCAGCATAGCAACCAACACCTCCCCCACTTCGGTCCCCTCCTCGCCTACCTCATCGCCGGCCACCACGCCGGCCTCCCCGATGGCATCAGTCCGACCGAAAGCAGCCTGGAAAAGCGCCTCGCTAAGAGCATTCCCGCCTTCGCCCCCGACGCCCCGCACGAAGTCCTCGGCTTCGCTTCATCACTCCCGCCGCTTCCCTTTGCTCTCCAAGCCGCCCACTCCCTCGGCTTCTTTCTCCGCCTCATTTTCTCCGCCCTCGTCGATGCCGACTTCCTGGCCACCGAGGCCTTCATGAATCCGGCTCAAATGGATCAACGGACGCGTCAGCTCCCCACCATCCCTGAACTCGAATCCGAGCTCACCTCCCACCTCGAATCACTCACCACCTCCGCCCGCCCGACCCACGTCAACCGCATCCGCTCTCGGGTCCTCCACCATTGCCTGACCGCTGCCGAACAGAACCCCGGACTCTTCTCCCTCACCGTCCCCACCGGCGGCGGCAAGACTCTCTCCTCCCTCGCCTTCGCCCTCAAGCACGCCCGCCTCCACAACCTCCGCCGCGTCATCTACGTCATTCCCTTCACCTCCATCATCGAGCAGAACGCCGCCGTCTTCCGCAAAGCCCTCGCCACCCTCGGACCCGACGTCGTCCTCGAGCACCACTCGAACCTCGATCCCGACGCCGACCACGAAACCACCACCAACCGACTCACCACCGAAAACTGGGACGCCCGCCTCATCGTCACCACCAACGTCCAGTTCTTCGAGTCCCTCCACGCCAACCGCAGCTCCCGCTGTCGCAAACTCCACCGCATCGCCCGCTCCGTCGTCATCCTCGACGAAGCCCAGGCCCTGCCCCTCGAACTCCTCAACCCCTGCCTCCGGAGCCTCGAAGCACTCCACCGCCAATACGGCACCTCCATCGTCCTCTGCACCGCCACCCAGCCCGCCATCCACCGCCGAGAAGACTTCAAGATCGGCCTCGATTCCCCCCGCGAAATCATCCCCGACCCCACCTCGCTCTACACCGACCTCCGCCGCGTCCGCACCACCCGCCTCCCAGCCGAAACCGACAACGCCGCCCTCGCCCGCCTCCTGACCGACCATCCCCAGGCCCTCGCCATCGTCAACACCCGCCGCCACGCCCGCGAACTCTTCGAACTCCTCCCCGACGACGGCACTCGCTTCCATCTCTCCGCCCTCATGTGCCCGGCCCACCGCCGCGTCATCCTGCACGTCATCAAGCGCCGCCTCCGCCAGCACCTTCCCGTCCGCCTCGTCGCCACCCAGCTCATCGAAGCCGGTGTCGATATCGATTTCCCCGTCGTCTTCCGCTCCCTCGCCGGACTCGACTCCATCGCCCAGGCTGCCGGCCGTTGCGATCGCGAAGGCCACCTCACCGACGCCCTCGGCCAACCCGGCGGTCGGCTCTTCCTTTTCGAAACCTTCGAATACCGGACGCCCCCCTTCATCCGCTCCGCAACCAACTCCACCGTCCAGACCCTCGCCAGCCAACCGCCCGACCCCCTGAGCCTCGACTCCATCAAGGACTACTTCCAACGCCACTACTGGGACCACCAGGAAGCCACCGACCAGAAACACATTCTCCAGAATCTCCCCGATCGCCTCCACGAGCCGAAAGACCTTCTCAACTTCCGCTTCAAGAAGACCGCCACCGACTTTCGGCTCATCGACGACTACACCGAGCCCGTCCTCATCCCCTTCGGAAAAAAGGGCCGCCAGCTCTGCGACCAGCTCCGCCAAACCTTCGACCCCGATGGAATCCGCCGCCTCGCCCGCAAGCTTCAGCGCTACACCGTCGACATCCCGAAGCCCCAGCACGCCGAACTCCTGCGCAGCGGCACCCTGCTTCCGCTCCACGAGGACCGCTTTTTCCTCCTCAACAGCGACCTGCACTACTCCCGCGAATTCGGTCTCCACCCCAGCCCGGACGTCGAATCACCCCCAAACGACACCATCGTCTGAAGCCATTTTCTTGCCTTCCGCGAAGTTTTACCCGATGTTGCTTTCGTATGAATACTTCCACTTTATCACCCAAATACCAAATCGTCATACCCAAGGAAATCCGTCGGATACTCGACCTCAAACCCGGCCAGCGGCTCCAGTTCCGGATCCAGGACGACCACATCGAGATCGAACCGGTCCTCACCGGGTCGGAACTCATCGGCATCCTCAAGGAAGAAGGCAAACCGCTCGAATTTGAACGGGAAGGAGACCGGAAGCTGTGAAGCCCGTCATCCTCGACTCATCCGCACTGATTGAGTGCTTCGACAAAGGCCCGAACCTCAAACACTTCGGCCCGATCATCGCCAGGCATCCTGACCTTATTGTCCCGGCCATCGTCATCACCGAAGTCCGCAAGTTCGTGCTCCGGGAGCGCCCGAAGGAAAAGGCCGAGACCATCACCCGCTCCCTGCTCGCCGCCCAGGTCATCCCGATCACCCCAGAACTCGCCGTCTCCGCCGCCGACCTCGCCATTAAACATCAGCTCCCTCTCGCAGACTCCCTCATCTACGCCACCACCCTCGCCCACAAGACCACCCTCTGGACCCAGGACGCCGACTTCAAGGGCCTGCCCCACGTCAAATACTTCCCGAAAAAGAAACGCTGAACCCGCCATGTCCTTCGGAATCAAACTCCACGTCTGGGGCGACTTCGCCTGCTTCACCCGCCCCGAAATGAAAGCCGAGCGTGTATCCTACGACGTCATCACCCCCTCCGCCGCCCGCGGCGTGCTCGAAGCCATCTACTGGAAACCCCAGATCCGCTGGGTCGTCGAAAAGATCCACGTCCTCAACCCCATCCGCTTCACCAACATCCGCCGCAACGAGGTCGGCAAAAAGATGCCGGCCCCGGACAGGAAGGTCATGAGCGGAGAAAAACCGCCGTCCCCCATCCTTGTCGAAGACGAACGCCAACAACGCGCATCCCTGATCCTTCGCGACGTCGCCTACATCATCGAAGCCCGCATCGATCTCCTCGATCCCGGCGAACCCATCGGAAAGCACCTCGACATCTTCAACCGCCGCACCCGGCGCGGCCAATACTTCCACCATCCCTACCTCGGCACCCGCGAGTTCACCGCCAACTTCGCACTCATCGAACCCGAGGCCGAACCTCCCGCCACTCATCCCGACTTCGCGGGCACCCGCGACCTCGGCTTCATGCTCCACGACATCGAGTTCGATCAGGACCCGCGCACCAAGAAGGTCAAGTCCACCACCCCCCGCTTCTTCCGCGCCGAAATGAACGACGGCGTGATCAGCGTCCCTCCCTTCCACCTGTCAGTGGCATGACCGACCCGGTCATGAACCCCTTCGCGCCGAACGCCTGCAAGCCACCATGATCCTCCAATCCCTCACCGAATTCTTCGACCGCATCAAAGCCGAAGACGACAACCCCTACGGCGTCCCCACTCCCGGCTACTCCGTCCAGAACATCACCTTCCGCATCGTCCTCAATCCCGACGGCTCCCTCGTCGATATCCAGGACGCCCGCGAAACCATCACCGAAACCACCAAATCCGGAAAGACCAAGACCAGGCAGGTCCCACGCACTGTTCTCGTTCCCGATCTAGGAGGCCGTTCGCGCAACACCAAACCCTACTTCCTATGCGACAAACTATCTTACCTCACCGGTTTCGACAAAGACCCAAAGCGAGCTGAACTTGCGGCCGAACACTTCCAGGCATCTCGGGAAAGGCATCTAGAATGGAGAAGCTCCATCACCGACCCAGCCTACAACGCTCTGTGCCTCTACTTCGAGAACTTCAACAGGAAAGATCATCTCGCCCTGCTGGCCGAAGTATCGAAGTTGGCACCAAGCCCAGTTGGAGTCTTCCGGGTATTGCCTTCGAAGAAAGACATCCACGACCACCCTGAACTCGTCGCTTTCTGGAAAATCCATGGAGTTCAGATTCGATCTGAGGAGAACAAAAAACAGGAAGGCCAGTGCCTGGTTACGGGAGAACACTCTACCTTAGCGCGACTTCACGAGCCGAAACTCAAGGGATTCGGACAGGACTCCCCGCTACTAGTTTCATTCAACGACAACGCATACACATCCTACGGGAAAGACCAGTCGTACAACGCTCCCGTCTCCGAAGACTCTGTCTTTGCCTACTGCAACGCTCTCAACGCTCTCCTCTCCGGTCCCAAATCCCATCGCCACCGTATTCCAATCGGCGATGTCACCACCGTTTTCTGGACCGAAAAGAAGACCGTCACCGAAGGAATATTCGCCCAGTTCCTAAAAGACGAAGTCGCTGCAAGTCCAGACCCCGTCACTACCGAAGACCAGGCCCTCCACACCCAAATCCAGTCCTTCCTCAAAATCCTCCGCCAGGGTGGAGGGGCCAGCCCCAGCGAACTTGGTGATGATCCCGAGACCAAGTTTTTCATCCTCGGCCTCGGCAAGATGAACAAGAGCCGGATAGCCGTCCGCTTCTGGCAAGTCAGCACCATTGGCCAGACGCTTGAGAATCTGCAGGACCATTACACCAACCTTGCGCTCACCCGGAAGAAGGATCCCCACCCCTTCTGGAAGCCCGAGTTCCCCTCCGCGCTGCGCTTGCTCGAAGAGACCGTGCGCGGTCGTGACCGCAAAGCCATCCCCCCACTTCTCGCCGGTCAACTCATGCAGGCAATTTTCAACCGAACCCCCTACCCGATGGCGCTCCTCCAGGGGGTCATCAACCGCTTGAAGGTAGTTGAGAAAGACCCTCAGGGAAGGACGCTGGAGCGCGTCTCCTACCTCAAAGCCGCCATCCTCAAAGCCATCCTCATCCGCAACTTCAACCAAACCATCAACATGAGCCTCAATACCGACCGAACCGAACCCGCCTATCTCCTCGGCCGCCTCTTCGCCGCGTTGGAGAAAACCCAGGAAGACGCCCTCGGCAAAGTCAACGCCGGCATCCGCGAACGCTTCTACTCCAGCGCCTCCGCCACTCCCGGCAGTGTATTTCCCCGCATCCTCCGTACCTACCAGCACCACCTGGCCAAGATGGATGGCGGAATGAAGACCAACCGCGAACGCCTCGTGCAAGCCATCCACGCCCCTCTCGACGGCTACCCCTCCCACCTCACGCTTGAGCAACAGGGGCTCTTCGCCATCGGCTACTACCATCAACGCCAGGACTTCTTCACCAAGAAGGAAACCACAGAAACCCAGCCCGCCTAACACAAAGCAACCCTCAAACCTAACACATCACCATCATGAACAACCGCTACGAATTCCTCTATCTCTTCGACTGCACCGACGCCAACCCCAACGGCGACCCCGATGCCGGCAACCTTCCCCGACTCGATCCCGAGACCGGCCAGGGCCTCGTCACCGATGTCATGCTCAAGCGCAAGGTGCGCAATTTCATCCAGCTCACCAAGTCCGATCAGCCTGGAAAAGACATCTACATCAAGGAAAAGGCGATCCTCAACAACCAGCACGCGCGGGCCTACACCGCCCTCGACAAAGATCCCAAGAAGGCCAAGCAGCCCGAACGCGACGAAGCCAAGGAATGGATGTGCAAGAACTTCTACGACATTCGCACCTTCGGCGCGGTCATGACCACCGACGTCAACTGCGGTCAGGTCCGCGGCCCCGTCCAGTTCTCCTTCGCCCGCTCCATCGATCGCATTGTCACCGCCGAGCACGCCGTCACCCGCATGGCCGTCACGACCGAAAAGGAGGCCGAAAAGCAATCCGGCGACAACCGCACCATGGGCCGCAAGTTCACCGTCCCCTACGGCCTCTACAAATGCCAAGGCTTCGTGAATCCCTTCCTCGCCCAACAAACCGGATTCTCCGACGAAGACCTCGAACTGCTGTTCACATCCCTCGAAAACGCCTTCCAGTTCGACCAGTCCGCCGCCCGCCCCGCCGGCAGCATGAACCCCCGCGCCCTGATCGTCTTCAAGCACCCCAACGACCTCGGCAAGGCCCCCAGCCACAAACTCCTCGAAGGCGTCTCCGTGACGCGAAAGGACGGCATCGAAGTACCGCGCGCGTTCAGTGACTACCAGATCACCATCCCCGACGAGCTCCGCCAATTCTGTTCCGACAACGACATCGAGATCATCGAGCGCCTCTGACCCATGCCCACCCGATCCCGACAGCCCCGACTAAAGCATCCCTTCAGTGAATTTCCCTCGCCAACATCACCATCGGCAGCTCGCTGAAGTGCCCGTCACGCGCCGCCAGTTCGCCGTTCACCTCCTTGGCCTGCGCGGCGATCCAGATGTCGTTGGTCGGGATCGGCCTGCCTTTCCCCCGCAGATAGAGAAGCAGTTCCGCATAGATCCGGCCCGTGGCGTGGGTTACCGGAGCGACCTCGACCTGGGGTTCGCGAAGAAACTCCGCAAGGGCGCTTCGATTCGCCGCCGTGCGGCCACCCCTGATGAAACCATACTCAAGCTCCCCAAGGACGATGGAGGGCAGGATCACCCGGTCGGCGAGCGCCAGGTTCTCCGCCCATCTCCCGGTTCGTCGCCAGTCGCTGTAGGCGTTCGTATCCAGTACCAGATTCATTTCCACAGGTCCGGATCGACCTCATTGAAGACCTCCATGGATGCCTCCCACTCGTCCCCGAACTCATCGGGCGAATCCCCGGCGAATCGATCGAGATTGCTTTTCCGGGGCGGCGACCCGCCCGAAGCCAGCCCCAGCCCCTTGGCAATGGCCTCCCGCAGCACCGTGTTCATCGACACCCCGCGCCTCGCCGCCTCGGCCTTCGCCGCCGCCACCCACTCGTCGTCAATCTTTCGAACCGTGACCTGACCCATGCATGCACTTTATTCAAAAAGTGCATGCAGTCAAGCCCACCCCTTCCCCCATGTCCCCCGAAGACGACTTCCTCCCGCTCTCCGCGCTGCAGCATTTCCTCTACTGCCCGCGCCAGTGCGCGCTCATCCACCTTGAGCAGGCGTGGGCCGAGAACCGCTTCACCGTCGAGGGCAACCGCATGCACGCGAACGCCCACGACGGGCCCGACGAGTCGCGTTCCGGAGTCCGCATCACCCGCGGCCTGCCGGTTGTCTCGCGGCGGCTCGGGCTTTCCGGCCAGTGCGATGTCGCCGAGTTCCACGCCGACGGCTCGGTGATTCCGATCGAGTACAAGCGCGGCAAGCCGAAGGCCCACCGCGCGGACGAGGTCCAGGTCTGCGCCCAGGCGCTGGCGCTGGAGGAAATGCTCGGCGTGGAGATCCCGCTCGCCCTGATCTTCTACGGCAAGACGCACCGCCGCTTCGAGGTCCCGCTCGACTCGGCCCTGCGCGACCTTTGCACCGACCTCGCACGCCGCCTGCACCAGCTCATCGATTCCCGCATCACCCCCGCCGCCGAGTATGAATCGCGGAAATGTGATGCCTGCTCCCTGATCGAACTCTGTCAGCCCAAAGCCCTCAGCCTCAAACGCGATGCCTCCGCATGGTTCCGCTCCAATCTGAAATCTGAAATTTCAAATCCAAGATGACCTACGAACGCTTCGAAGACCTGCCCGTGTGGCAGGCCGCGATTCGTCTCGCCGAGGGCTGCAAGGATTTCCTCGTCTCCGCCAAGGACCGCATCACCTACTCCAAGCGCGACCAGCTCGATCGCTGCTCGCTTTCGGTCTCGAACAACATCGCCGAAGGCTTCGAGCGCGGCACCACCAACGAACTCCTCGCCTTCCTCTACATCGCCAGAGGCTCCGCCGGCGAGACCCGCTCGATGCTCTGCTACTTCGAGCGACGCCCCACGCTTCGCGACTTCAGATCTGAGATTTCAGATCTCAAATCCTTGGCCGAGAGCTGCTCACGGCAACTGCGAGCGTGGGCCGATTCGCTGCAGAACTCCGACATCAAGGGCCAGCGCCACCTCAACGAACGCAGCCGCAGCGAATGGGACAAGAGCCAAGTTCGCAAACAGGGACAGCGGAGCCTGCAGGAAACCGAACGCACCATCGTTTCACAGCTTCCACCCGACCACCCCGCCCGCCTCGCCTGGGAACGCCGCAACAGCCCTTCCAATCCGGCCTGATTTCTCAAATCTCAAATCCCCATGCGCACCCACCTCAACACCCTGTTCGTCACCCTCGAAGGCGCCTACCTCCGCAAGGACGGCGCGGCGGTGGAGATCCGTCACGAGGGCGAATCCCGCCTCAGGGTGCCGCTGCACAATCTCGATGGCATCGTCACGCTCGCCTGGGACACCACCCTCTCGGCCTCGCTCATGGCCGCCTGCGCCGACGCCGGCGTGGCGCTCAGCCTCCACAATCCCCACGGCAAGTTTCTTGCCAGCTCCAGCGGCTTCACCACCGGCAACATCCTCCTGCGGCGCGAGCAGTACCGCCGCGCCGACCACGAGCCCGCCTCGGTCGCCATCGCCACCAACATCATCGCCGCCAAGATCGCCAACAGCCGTGCCGTCCTGCTCCGGGCCGCCCGCGACCACGGTGAAAAGGACGCCGGACGCTCCGCCGAACTCCTCGCAGCCGCCGACAAGCTCGCCCATCGCATTTCCTCCCTCCCCCGCGCCACCACCCTCGACACCCTGCGCGGCATCGAGGGCGAGTGCGCCACCTTCTACTTCGCCGCATTCCCCCGGCTTCTCACCAATCACGACCCCGCGATCCGCCTCAGCGGCCGCTCGCGAAGGCCTCCACTTGATCCGGTCAACGCCCTGCTGTCCTTTCTCTACAGCCTTCTCACCCACGACTGCCGCAGCGCCCTGGAAAGTTGCGGCCTCGACCCACAGTGCGGCTTCCTCCACCGCGACCGGCCCGGCCGGCCCTCGCTTGCTCTCGACCTGATGGAGGAATTCCGCGCCTATTTCGCCGACCGGCTCGCCCTTTCCCTCTTCAATCGGAAGCAACTCCAAGGTGGTGATTTCCAAACCAAGGAGAACGGAGCAGTGCTGCTCAAGGAAAGCTCCCGCAAGCTCGTCCTCCAAGCATGGCAGGAGCGCAAGCAAACCGAGATCACCCATCCCTTCCTCAACGAGAAGACCACCCTGGGCCTCGCTCCCCATCTCCAAGCCCGCCTCCTCGCCCGCCATCTCCGCGGGGACCTCGACGCCTACCCGCCCTTCCTTCTCCGCTGACTCTTCTCTCCGGTTCTCAGCATTCAGCATTTACCCATGTACGTCCTCGTCACCTACGACGTCTCCACCACGACTCCCAAGGGGCGGTCACGCCTCCGGCGCGTCGCCAAGGCCTGCCTTGACTACGGTCAGCGGGTGCAGAATTCTGTCTTCGAATGCAAGGTGGATCCCGCGCAATTCGCCGCGCTCCGAGGTATTCTGCTCGACCTGATCGACCCCGAAACGGACTCGGTTCGATTCTATCATTTGGGATCGAGCTGGCACCACAAGGTCGAGCATCATGGCTCCAAGAAAGGCTACGATGTGGATGGCCCACTCATCCTCTGACGGCCTGCGCGAACCCGGATCACCCGAAGATCCCCCGGGAGGTTCGCGTTCGCCCCGACTGACTGATTGTCAGGCTCTTTGACAGCACCCGAAATCCTCAAGCAGCCTGTCCCGACCTTCGCGGCCGCCGGTTCGCGGAATCGTCGCCACTTGTCATTGATTTCGAATCGCTTCAGAGTCCCGCAGTCGCCCCCCACGCGGGGGGCGCGGATTGAAACGAGTCATCGCGCCATGAGATCATGGCCGCTCTCGTCGCCCCCCACGCGGGGGGCGCGGATTGAAACAGCGCCGTGATCGTCGGGCTCACCTGCGCATTCGTCGCCCCCCACGCGGGGGGCGCGGATTGAAACCGCCCGAACGTCGTCCAGGTGGCGATCTACCGGGGTCGCCCCCCACGCGGGGGGCGCGGATTGAAACTT
>JAUIJB010000054.1 GCA_030430455.1 Verrucomicrobiia bacterium
TTCTCGAGGTCGGGCTCGGGAAAGGCCTCGATGCGGGTGGCGATGGCCTGGTCGGAGAGGATGATGACCGGGGTCGAGTAGTCGCGGGCGATCTGGCAGGCGCGCAGGGCGATGTAGAAGCAGTCCTCGACGTCGCGCGGCGCCAGCACGACCCGCGGCGAGTCGCCGTGGGAGCCGTAGATCGCCTGCATCAGGTCGGACTGCTCGACCGAGGTCGGCATGCCGGTCGACGGGCCGCCGCGCTGGATGTTGACCACGATCAGCGGCAGCTCGGCCATGGTGGCGTAGCCGATCGCCTCGGACTTCAGGGAGAGCCCCGGGCCGGACGAGCCGGTGATGGCGAGGTGGCCGGCGTAGGAGGCGCCGATGGCGAGCGCCACGGCGGCCAGCTCGTCCTCGGCCTGGATGAACATGCCGCCGTACTTCGGCAGCTCCGAGCGCAGCATCTCCATGATGCTCGACCAGGGGGTGATCGGGTAGCCCGCGCCGTAGCGGCAGCCGCCGGCGATCAGGCCCAGGGCGAGCATCGTGTTGCCGTCGGCCGAGATCCGGTTGGCGCCCACGTTCTCGCCCGGCGCGAAGGGCATGTGGTGGATGTCGTGGACCGGGTAGGAGAAGCCGGCGTCGAAGGCGAGCAGGGCGTTGCGCAGGACGTCCTCGGACTTGCGGCCGAACTTGCGGCTGATCAGGTCGACCAGCTTGTCGCGGTCGAGCTTGTAGACCGCGCAGAGCATGCCGAGGACGAAGATGTTCTTGCCGCGGTCCTTGGCCGAGCCTCCGATGGCCTCGATCGACGCCGAGGTGAAGGGCACGCCGATGTGGATGATGTCGCGCTCCTCCTTGAGCTCGCTGACCTGGTCGGAGTCGTAGAAGCAGATCCCGCCGTCGCGCAGCGACTCGAGGTGGTTGTCGTAGGAGTCCTGGTAGAAGGCGACCAGGGTGTCGGCCTCGTCGCCGGGGTGGAGCACCTGCCCGGAGCCGAGATGGACCTGGAAGATCGAGGGGCCGCCGGAGATCGTGCTCGGGATCGTCATGTAGGTCATGACGTCCTGGGCGGTGGAGCCGGCGAGCTGGGCGAGGAAGCCGCCGATGGACTGGATGCCGTCCTGGGATTGGCCGGCGAGGCGGATGACGGCATTGCGGACGGGCTTGGGCGCGGTCGTGGATGATTCCGGCATCGAGTGGAATGGGTTACCCCAATCCTTAGCACCACTGGCCGGATCCGGAAGGGAAAAGCCTGTCGGCAGGGCGTCTCCGGAGGGGCCTGTTCGAACGCAAAGAGCCGCCCCGGCGGACCGGGGCGGCTCTGGGAGGGATCGGGGCACGACCACGGGGGCGTGCCGCGCGACGGGGCCTTACTTGCGCTTGGCTGCCTTCTTGGTCGACTTTTTCGCCGACTTCTTGGCTGCCTTGCGCTTGGTGGCCCTCTTCTTGCCGGCGCTCTTCGGCGCGGAGCCGTCCTCGATCGCGGCCTGGGCGGCGGCGAGGCGGGCGACCGGCACGCGGAACGGCGAGCAGGAGACGTAGTTGAGGCCCAGCTTGTGGCAGAACTCGACCGAGTCCGGGTCACCACCGTGCTCGCCGCAGATGCCCAGCTTGATGCCCGGGCGGGTCGCGCGGCCCTTGGCGGTGGCGATCTCGATGAGGCGGCCGACGCCGACGGTGTCGGGCGAGGCGAAGGGGTTCTTCGGGTAGATGTCGTTCTCGGTGTAGCTGTTGAGGAACGAGCCCATGTCGTCGCGGCTGACGCCGAGCGCGGTCTGGGTCAGGTCGTTGGTGCCGAAGGAGAAGAACTCGGCGTGCTCGGCGATGTCGTCGGCGGTGATCGCGCCCCGCGGGACCTCGATCATGGTGCCGACCATGTAGTCGATCTTGACGCCCTTCTTCTCCATCACCTCCGCGGCGACGCGGTGGATGATGCCGGCCTGGATCTCGAGCTCCTTGGCGTAGCCGACGAGCGGGACCATGACCTCGGGCTTCACGTCGATGCCCTTCTTCTGGACCTGGGCGGCCGCCTCGAAGATCGCGCGCGCCTGCATCTCGGCGATCTCCGGGTAGGAGATCGCGAGGCGGCAGCCGCGGTGGCCGAGCATCGGGTTGAACTCGTGGAGCTCGTTGACGCGCTGCATGATGTACTCGACCTTCACGCCGAGCGTGCGGGCGAGGTCCATCTGCTGCTCCTTGGTGTGGGGCAGGAACTCGTGGAGCGGCGGGTCGAGCAGGCGGATGGTGGCGGGCTTGCCGTCGAGCGCCTTGAAGATGCCGGCGAAGTCCCTGCGCTGGTGCGGCAGGAGCTTCTTGAGGGCGGCCTTGCGGGCCGGCTCGTTGTCGGCGAGGATCATCTCGCGCATCGCGTCGATGCGGTCGCCCTCGAAGAACATGTGCTCGGTGCGGGTCAGGCCGATGCCCTCGGCGCCGAAGGCGACCGCGTTCCTGACCTGCTCCGGGGTGTCGGCATTGGTGCGGACGCCGAGCCTGGTGGCCTTGCCGCACCAGTCCATCAGCTGGGAGAAGTGGCGGAACTTCTCGGTCTTCTGGGCCTTCTTGTCGTTCTTCAGCAGACCGGTGATGATCTCGGACGGGGCGGTCTTGAGCGCGCCCGCGTAGACCGTGCCGGCGGTGCCGTCGATCGACATGAAGTCACCCTCGTTGAACTTCTTGCCACCCGCCTTGACCGTCCGCTTCTGGTAGTCGATCTCCAGCGCCGAGGCGCCGCAGACGCAGACCTTGCCCATCTGGCGGGCGACCAGCGCGGCGTGCGAGGAGACCCCGCCGCGGGCGGTGAGGATGCCCTCGGCGGCGATCATGCCGCGGAGGTCCTCGGGCGAGGTTTCCTCGCGGACCAGGAGGACCTTCTCGCCCTTGTTGGCGGCGGCGGCGGCGCGGTCGGCGTTGAGGTAGACCTTGCCGGAGGCGGCGCCGGGGCCGGCGGGCAGGCCGGAGGCGATCTGGGCCGCCTTCTTGACGTCGGCGGCGTCGAAGATCGGCGCGAGGAGCTGGTCGAGCTGGTCGGCCGGGTTGCGCATCACGGCGGTCTGCCAGTCGATGAGCTTCTCCTTGTGCATGTCCATCGAGAACTTCAGCGCGGCGGCGGCGGTGCGCTTGCCGTTGCGGGTCTGCAGCATGAACAGCTTGCCGTCCTGGATGGTGAACTCGACGTCTTGGACGTCGCGGAAGTGCTTCTCGAGGATCGTGCGGACCTTCATCAGCTCCTTGAAGGCGCCCGGCAGCGCCTTCTTCATGAGCGCGACCGCGTCCGGGGTGCGGACGCCGGCGACGACGTCCTCGCCCTGGGCGTTGACGAGGAACTCACCGTAGAGCTCGTTCGCGCCGTTGGCCGGGTTGCGGGTGAAGGCGACGCCGGAGCCCGAGTCGGTGCCGGTGTTGCCGAAGACCATGGCCTGGACGTTGACCGCGGTGCCCCACTCGGCGGGGATGCCGTACTTGCGGCGGTAGACGATCGCGCGGTCGTTCATCCACGAGCCGAAGACCGCGCCGGCGGCGCCGTCGAGCTGCTCCCACGGGTCGTCCGGGAAGCCGTGGCCGGTGCGCTTCTTGACCAGGTCCTTGAACAGCTGGACCAGCGCCTTGTTGTCCTCGGCGGTGAGGTCGGAGTCGACGATGTCGCCGCCGTAGTTCTTCTTCTTGTAGCTCTCGATGACGTGCTCGAAGGGCTCGTGGTCCTCGTGGGGAAGCTTCTGGACGCCGAGGACGACGTCGCCGTACATCTGGATGAAGCGGCGGTAGCAGTCCCACGCGAAGCGCTCGTTGTCGGTGGCCTTGGCGAGGGCCTCGACGGCCTGGTCGTTGAGGCCGAGGTTGAGGACGGTGTCCATCATGCCCGGCATCGAGTCGCGCGCGCCCGAGCGGACGGCGACGAGGAGCGGGAAGCCCTTCGAGTCGCCGAACTTGGTACCCATGATCTTCTCCATGTTGGCGACGCCGGCGCGGATCTGGGCCTTGAGCTGCTTCGGGTAGGTCCTCTTGTGCTTGTAGTAGTAGGTGCAGACCTCGGTGGTGATGGTGAAGCCGGGAGGCACCGGCAGCCCGATGCGGGTCATCTCGGCGAGGTTGGCGCCCTTGCCGCCGAGGAGGGGCTTCATGGTTCCGTTGCCGTCGGCCTTGCCGGCTCCCCAGGTGTAGACGTATTTGGTGCCCTTGGAGGAGCCCTTCTTGGCCGCGCGCTTGGCGGACTTCTTTACTGTAGCCATCGTAGGTTGGTGGGTGGTGTTCGCTCGATTTCGTTCTTCTTCGATGCGGATTGTGCGTGAAGCACGCCGGTCGTCCGCGGGAAACCGCCGACCGTCCGGGCGTGGACGCGCGGAGCTTAGGGGGCGGGAAACCCGTGTCAATGAACGAGTTGTGCCGGAATCGGTCGGTTCCGTGGCCGTTCCTCCGGGGGCTCGTCGCGCGATCCCGGGGCCGGGCTCAGCGGTCGAGTCCGGCGTGGAGGCGGAGGATCCGGCGGGCCTCGGCGATGCCCTCGGGGTGCTGGTGCGAGCTGTGGTCGGAGGGCACGATCCGCTCGGACTCGGCGCCCTCGAGGTGGGAGCTCCAGTAGGCCACCACGCCGTCGCTCGAGTCCGGGGTGTCGCCCTTGCCGCGGTCGCCCATGACCGAGTGGTAGGGGATGCCGGGATGGAGGGGGATCTTGTTGATCTCGAGGATGAAGCGGTCGTTCGGGGCGAGGGTGTCGATGCTGTTCGGGGCCCGGCTGAGCTGCAGCGCGGAGGCGTCGGCGGTCATCACTCCGGAGACCGTGTCGCGGACGTCGGCGATGAAGGAAGGGGCCCGGACGAGGCGGGAGCCGAGCCGGCCGATCCAGTTGCTGGCGATCTCGCTGCCGCGGTGGGGGGCGGAGAAGAAGATGGCGCGGTCGATCTCCGGGCGGTGCTCGAAGATCAGGGCCCTCTCGAGGGCCTCGCGGGTGGCGCCGCCGACCGGGGTCTCCGCGGGCGGCTTGCCGAAGTAGCCCCTCCAGATGCGGTCACCGGAGTCGGTGACCATCAGCCGGGTGAGCAGGCCGCCCATGCTGTGGCCGATGATCACGATGTCCCGGTGGCCGGGGAACTGGCGCTTCATCCGGTCGAGCTCGGCGCGCAACAGGGAGGCCGAGTACGGGTAGGGGTAGCCGCTGGGGTAGCTGAAGACCCAGAACTGGTAGTTTTCGCGGATCTTCGGGTCGTCCATCAGGGTGAGATACATCGGCAGGAACGAGGCCGGGGTGTCCTGCAGGCCGTGCACCATCAGGACCGGGATGCGGTCGGGGTCGTAGGGCTGCACCCGGCTGAGGCGGGCGGTGGTCGAGAACTTCTCGGGGTTGAGCAGGCGGGCGAGGCCGAGCTTGTCGATGCGCTCCTTCGACAGCGCCTGGGAGGTGCTGGCGGAAAAGTCGCTGTGGAGCGGGTAGCGGTGCGGGCCGATGCGGACGGAGTTGTCCTCGAAGGGGTCGAGCAGGTCGACCGTGACCGAGTTGCCCTCGAAGTGGACGGCCGCGGTGACGTTGCGGTAGCGGAACAGGTCGTCGAAGCGCTCGTCCATCGATCTTTTGCCGGGAAGCACGGCGACCAGCGGAGCTCCGACGCCGGGCGCGCTGGCGCGGGTCACGGCGTAGCGTCCGGTGAACTCGAGCGCATCCGCCGGCACGAACAGGCGCTTCTCGGCGTCGAGGTCGTCGGGCTGGGTGCCGCGGAGGACGTAGCGGGTCCGACCGCCGGGAACCTCGAGCTGGTTCTGCCAGGGCTTCACCTTGGCGGCGCGGAGGTGGCCGACGAGGCGGGCCGTGAGGTAGTTGTATTCCGCGGCGGCCGAGCCGTCGCCGGCGGCGAGGCGATCGTGGGCCAGGCGCAGGCCGCCGAGCAGCTCGGCGATCGCCGGGAGGACGTCCTCGTCGGGGGCTTCGACGGCCTTCTCGAGGGTGGCCTGCGGGACGCTGCGGCTGACCGGAACGGTGGGGCGGACCAGCTCGGAGTTGATCGGCGCGTAGCAGCCTGCCAGTGCCACCAGGGTGAGTGCGGCGAGAGCGAGACGCGGGAGACGTGCGAGAGGAATGGGTCGGGTGGTCCTCATGGGTGACGGATGATGGGCTTGGTGGCGGATCCACGGCGTGGCGGGGCCATGCGGACCATGCGTGCTCCCGGGCGCAGATCAAGGCTGGATCGGACCCGGTCTTGCCCCATCGGCCGATCCCGCTCAGGATCGCCCCGATCGCAGAATGTCAGAAGTCAACCAACAGGTCATTGCCGACCGCCTGGGCATTTCCCGGGCCACCGTTTCGAGGTGCTTCACGAATCACGCCGGGATCAGCCCGGTCACCCGGGCGAAGGTCTTCCAGGTGGCCGCGGAGATCGGCTACGTCCACATGGAGTCCCGCAGCCCCACGGCGAAGCGGCGGAATCGGGCGATGCGCTTCTGCGTGCTCATCTGCACCGATCCCGACGAGTATTTCCGCGAGGACTACGAGAGCCCCGGCGAGCAGATCCTCGCCGGGGTGTCGGAGTTCGCCCAGGGCGAGGGCGCCCGGGTGGACGTCCACCTGATTCCGCCGGATGTCGAGGGGATCGACGACCCGGCCTTCCGGGAGATCGAGGGCCTGGAGCGGCGCGACGCCAGCGGGGTGCTGTTGATCTACCCGTTTGCGGAGAAGGTGGTCGACCAGCTGGCCCTGCGGCTGCCGCTGGTTTCCCTGGTGGACCAGCTCGAGCACATCGCGATCGACTGCGTGGACGTCGACCACTACGCCGGCATTTCCGCGGCCATCGACCACCTGGTCGAGGCGGGCCACCGCCGCATCGGCTTCTACACCAAGGGCTACACCGTGGCCGCCAGCTGGTCGTTCCGGCGCTACAGCGCCTTCGTCGAGAAGATGGCGCGGCTCCGCCTGAAGGTCGGCTCCCGGGACGTGATCGGCATGTTCCCGAACGAGGTCCTGCCGCTGCCCGAGAGCATCGAGCTCGCCGCCGAGCGGACCCGCAAGGGGGTCACCGCCTGGGTCTGCGCCGCCGACCACCAGGCCTACGACCTGGTCCGCGGGCTCAAGAAGGCGGGCTTGCGGGTTCCCGGGGAGGTCTCGGTGACGGGTTTCGACGGCATCGAGCGCGGCGGGTCGAACCCGGCCCTGACGACCGTGCAGATCCCGTTCCGCGAGATCGGGATCAACGGCGCGGAGCGCCTCGCCGCCCGCCTCCGCAAGCGCTTCCACGGCAAGCAGCACGTCTACATCTCCGGGCGCCTGAGGGAGGGCAAGACGGTGGCGCCACCGCGGGCCTGAGGGGACCTGCCGGGCCGCGCGGGTCAGTCGTCCGGCGCCTCCGCCGCCTCCGTTGCCGGGCGGCGCTTCTCGAGGTCGCTGGCGATGGTCTCGAGGCTTTCCCGGTCGAGGCGGTAGCCGAGCAGGACGATCCCGTTGGCGATCGCCAGGCCTCCCGGGAGGATGCTCGCGATGAGCCGGAAGCTGGCAGCGATCTCGTCGCTCGGCGTGGTGTCCGGCTCGAAGCCGACGCTCCCGAGCATCCAGCCGCAGAGGCTCCCGCCGATGCTGATGCCGAGCTTCTGGGCGAACATGGCGGCCGAGAAGGCGAGGCCGGTGACGCGGCGGCCCGACTTCCACTCGCTGTAGTCGGCGACGTCGGTGTAGATCGCCCAGACGAGGGCCGGCGTGGGGCCGGCGAGGAGGTTGCCGATGATGTTGAGGACGACCAGCGTGGTGTAGCCGTCCCTCGGGACCAGGTAGAGGGCGAGGACGGTGATGCCGTTGAGGATGGTCAGGACGATGAGCGAGTTGCGCTTGCCGAAGCGCCTGCTGACCCAGCCGGTGAAGAAGACGCCGACGATGAAGGCGAGGGTGCCGGTGGTCTGGACGAAGCTGATCTTGTCGAGGAACCCGAAGTAGGGGGCCTCGCTGACGCCGAAGTAGTACTTGAGGTACTGCGGCGTGATCGTCCAGCGGACCGCCGCGCTCGAGAGCGTGAGGATGGCGGCGGCGACCATGACGAGCCACGGGCGGTTGGTGAGCAGCGCCATGAAGTCGCCGCGCAGGTCGCGGCTGCCGCCCTCCGGGGGCTTGAGGCGCTCCCGGGTGCTGGCGAAGGTGGCAAGGAACATCACTGTGGAAAGGAGGGCCATCAGCGCCATCGCGCGCGGAAATCCGGTGCCCTTGTCGCCGGCACCGAGCGTCATGACGAGCGGCAGGAAGGTGATCGAGACGATCAGTTGCCCCGAGAAGGCCCCGATGAAGCGGAAGCTGGAGAGCTTGGTGCGTTCCTCGGGGACCGGCGTCATCACGCCCATCAGGGCCGAATAGGGAACGTTGATGGCCGTGTAGACGGTCATCAGGGCGATGTAGGTGGCGTAGGCGTAGACCAGCTTGCCGCCGTCGCCCAGCTGCGGGTTGGCGAAGGTCAGGTAGCCGGCGAGGCCGAAGGGAACGGCCATCCACAGCAGGTAGGGCCGGTAGGTCCCGAAGCGGGTCCGGGTCCGGTCGGCGATCACCCCCATGAGGGGGTCGCTGAACGCGTCCCACAGGCGGGGGAGAAGGAGGAGGGTCCCGACGGTGGCTGGGGCGATCCGGCAAACCTCGGTGTAGTAGAAGAAGATCCAGGCGTTGACGCCGAAGAAGAAGATGTTGGACGCGGTGTCGCCGAGGCCGTAGCCGAGCTTCTCGCGGAGCGGCAGTTTGGTGGGTTTGCTGGACACCTGGTGCAAGCGGGGTCAGGACACGAGCCAGTCGAAGGGGATCGTGACCTCGATCGAGTGCACGCTACCGGTTTGGCGGATGATCTCCAAGGTGCACTCGCGGTCGAGCCGGGCGTCGGCGAAGCTCCGCACGGCTTGGTCGCGGAGCCGGACCTCGGCGCTCGGCGCCCGGAGCTTCGCGTCGATCCGGTAGGTGACCGGAACCCGGCACAGGGTGAAGCGGATCTCGCCCTCGGGCAGCGCCGGGTGGCCGGGACCCGCGGCGAGGCCGGCGAACTCGGCGCGGCGCAGGAGGCGGGGCCGGAAGGTGAGCCGGCCGTCGCGGAAGCCGACGCCGAGCTCGCCGAGGCGGCAGAGGATGCCCTCCTTCACCTGGCCGGTCAGGCCGGGCTGCTTGGCGCCGGCGTGGGCGGGGCTGTGCGAATAGGGCTCGGCGGGGAAGGCGCCGTAGTCCCCGGCGGTCTTGCGGAAGCCGAGTCCCTCCTGGACGGAGAAGTAGCTCGAGGTGAGCTGGTCGACGACCGCGTCGTCCGCGCCCGAGTCGACCGCCGCCAGGGTGGTCTCCTCCACGGCGAGCATCAGCTTGGAGACCATGTGCCAGTAGATGCAGCCGAGACCCTCGTAGCCGAACATCGTCCCGCTCCGCCCGGTGAAGGAACGGTGGTTGAAGGTCGACTCGTAGAGCGACTCGATCGCCTGGCGGTCCGCCTCGATCATGGTGGCGAGGGCGGGATCGGCGGCGAGCGCGTCGAGTCCGGCGCGCAGGGCGTAGGCATTGGTCAGGTCGGGGTGGAAGCGGAAGCCGCCGGTGACGTCGGGGACCAGCAGCCGGGTGTCGTTTTCCGCGGCCATCCGGGCCAGCGTGGGGATGGCCCGCGCGGCCTCCTCCGCCACGCGGTTGGAGTCGAGGAACGGCGTCGGGTCGCGATCCGGGTAGAGCAGGTAGGTGCGGTGACGCGGCGAGCGGAGCTCACTGTCTGGGAGCGCCTGGAGCAGGTCGACGGCTTCCTCGGGCTCGAGGATGCCCGAGCTCAGCACGGCGACCTGGCCCTCGAGCATCAGCGACAGGTTCTCGACCTCGAGGCGGCCGTCCTCCGGGTCGATGACCAGGACGTTGTAGGAGTGCCACAGGCCGTCCGGGCGCTGGTTGCGGGAGAGGGTGGCGCGAAGCGCGTCGCGCGCGTCCACCAGCAGGCTCCGGATGGCGCTGCAGGGGAAGGGCACGGCCTGGCCGACCCCCCCGGAGTAGACCTCCGAGCGATGGCGCTCGAGCGCCCCCCCGGCCAGCCGCACCAGCTCGAAGCGGTCGGAGGCATCCATCCGGTGGTCACCATGCCAGCGCTCGTCGGCCATGACCCGGGCGAGGTCCTCCAGAAGCCGGCAGGTCGCCGGCGACAGGTGCAGCGACTCGCCCGGGTGGCGGGCGATCAGCGGCTCGAGGAAGCCGAGGTAGCGGTGGAGGTAGCAGGCGGTCACGACCGACAGCCCGCAGCCGGCGAGGGCGTTGTTGGCGTCGTTCCACTCGGGCCGCTGGGTGTTCATCCAGATCCCCCCATCGGGAACGAGGTTGCCCAGTTTCACCAGCGCGGGGAGCAGGAGCTTCTCCGCGAGGGTGGCCCGGCAGGTCCTGCCCTGCGGGTCGGTGAGGAGGTAGCCGTCGGCGCCGAGCTGCGCCTTGCGGGCGACGAGTTCATCGTGGCGGGCGCGGTCGAAGTCGATGGTGTCGCGCGGGTCGTCGAGGATCCGCTCCCAGCCGGCGACGCGGTAGGGGACGTCGACGAAGACATGCCGCTGCTCGTCGAGCCGTGCGGCGAGCCGGTCGGGCTGGATGCGGTCCTCCAGCTCGAGCAGCTTGAGCAGGTAGATGATCTGGTGGTCGCCCCAGTAGCCGATCGAGGCCCACGGGTCGTCGGGGTCGGGCGTCTCCCAGTCGACTCCCTCCGAGGTGATCCGGTAGGGGTTGAAGCCGTCGGCGGTGGAGGCGTTGAGGAACTTGGAGATCATCCCGTCGAGGTAGTCCGGGTAGCTCCACGCCAGGGCCTCCCAGTTCTGGAAGATGTCGCGCCAGTTGCCCTCGAAGTGGTGGACGGGCCGGCCGTCGTCGTCATCGACGCGGATGAAGAAGCGGTTCCACGGCCGCGTCGGGTCGCCATGGCGGCGGCTGAGGACGAGTGGCAGGTATTCCTCGGCGAGGCGCCGCAGGTCCGGGTCGCCGGCCCGGTCGACCCGGTCCAGCAAGTCGTCGCGACGGACCCGTTCCGGCAGGCCGGCGAGGAGCCCGGCGTGGTCCTCGACGAGCTTCCGGTTGTGGATGCCGAGGTGGTGGAGGAAGGCCTCGCGGGTGGTCTCGTAGCCGTCGTCCGGGACCCCGCCGCGGAGGATGTTGGAGAGCGCGTTGTGGTAGTGGTAGAGCGAGGTGTCGCGGTCGGCCGTCTGCTGGAAGCCGTCGGCCGCGGTGACCAGTTCGGCGAGCCTGGCGGATCCCCGCTCGATGTCCGCGACGACCTCGCCGAGCAGCCGCCGCGGGTCGGCGAGCGACTGGTGGAGCGCGGCCACCTGGGTCTGGCTCTGGTTGATCTCGGCGACCATCATCCACTCGAGTTCCTCGCCGGCGGCCAGCTCGAGCTCGCGCCCGAGCAGCATGGCCCCGCGCTTCGCCCGCACCTGCTTCGCGGGCGGCGCCGAGGAACCCCGCAGGAAGGCATCGGAGTGGCTGCGGTCCATGAAGGTGAAGCCCTCGCCGAGGCCGCTGGTCCAGACGGTCGTCGCACGCAGGCTCTCGAGCGGGATGGGCTCGTCGGTGATGCCCGCGGCGAGGCGGTGGATCACGAGGTTCCCGTCGCGCACGACCTCGCTGATCTTGTAGGCGTCGGCGAGGCAGCTGTAGTGCAGCTGCATCCGGCTCTCGATCCCGGGTGGCAGGAAGTTGTCGATCCCGTCGACCAGTCGGACCGCGCGGGGCCCGCCGCCCTCGTTGCGCAGCCGGGCCGTGCGGACGAAGCCGAATGCCGGGGAGAAGCGCCAGCTGTAGCTGAAGCGCAGGCCGGCGTCGCGATGGAACTCCTCGAAGACCACCTCGTCGCCCAGCCGGCTCTTCATCAGGCGGCGCTTGATCGGCGAGAGCAGCGCGATCGAGGGGCGGAAGGGATTCCACACCTTGTTGTCGAACACGATGCCCGTCCAGGGGCCCGTGGTGTTCCAGTTGCCGATGATCTTGTCGACCGTGTAGTAGGGAAAGAGGGCCGACTCGGGTGACTCGCGCCCGGCGGTCAGGGCGCCGTGGCTGCTGCAGAAGAGCCATTGGTTGCCGGCACCGACGATGTTCAGGAAGAAGGTCGGCAGGCTCTCGAGGTCGTCGATCACGACATACTCCCGGCCATCCTCGACCGTCCACCGGTTGACTTGCCCGAAGCGGTCTTCGAGCCCGCGGCCGCGCCGTGCGGCAGCCTCGGGGCTCTTGAGGAGAGTGGATTCTCGATTCACGGGCAGATGGGTCGGCTGGTCGGGGGCGGTGGGACTCGGCGGTGGCTGGCCCTCGCTCGCGGCGGGGCATCGGGTGACGGCGTCGGAGGGAAGGGCGCGCAGAAGAGTGTGCAGAAAATTGCACTAGCTGTCAAACCCCACTTTGGAAGGATGTGCGGCGCTTTGCGGAAATCCGGGCCACTCTTCCGAAGGGAGCCGTCGCCAAGGGCAGGATCTGGATCGACCACGAGTGTTGAGCATCGGAGTGGCGCTCTTCGGGCGCCATGAAGGGGAGCGGCGCCTTGCAGGCGCCATCGCGATCACGAACGGGTCCGGGCGGCTGGAAGCCGCCGCTCCGGGTCAAGGCTCCTGCAAGGAGCCACTCCGAGAAGCCACTCCGAGGAGCCCCTCCGAAAGTTGAAATACCCCGCACGCCCCCCGGTCCGGGCGGCGCCTATTCGGAGCTCGCTTCGACCCGGGTTTCCGGGATGAACTTGAACTCGAAGGGTCCGGTGGCGCTGTCGTTGCTCGGAATCACGAAGACCAGCTGCCGCATGTCGGAACGGTGCTCCCAGACGGCCGAGTAGAGCGGCGTGCCGAGCTCCTCCTTGCGGTAGAGGAACACCTCCATGTTGCGGGACGAGCCGCCGGGCGAGACGTCGATGGGGTCCCAGCCCGGCTTCAGCTCCTTGGCCTTCTTCTCCCAGCGGAAGGCCAGGTTGTCCTTGCTCAGGTTGATCAGTCGGATGGTGCCCCAGGAGAAGTTCGCCATGTCGTCGTCGATGACGAGGGGGCGGATGCCGGACTCGGACTCGCGGTCGGGCAGGAGCAGGAGGAGCGGGGTCTTGACCCCGCCGGGGACGCGGATCGGGCGGGTGAGCAGCTTGCCTTCCTCGTCGCGCCGGTCCTTGAAGACGAGCTGGATGCGGTCCTCGCCCCCGGTGTTGACCGAGACCGGCAGCGAGCGGGCGGAGGGGTGCAGGTTGCGCAGGTCCTGGAGCTTCTCGCCCTGGCCGATCGCCAGCTTGCGCTCGGCGATCTCCTGGTCCCAGGGCAGCGCCCGCATGGTCCGGCCGGGGGACGGCAAGGCAAGGAGGACGACGAGGGCAAAGCAGCGGAGGATCATGGCAGGGGTCGGGTTTCAGGATTCGAGCTCGGCCTGGGGCAGATAGCGGAACGAGACCATGCGGAAGCGGCGGCCGAAGCGCTGGTTGACCGGGCCCAGCTCGTCGACCGCGGTGTGCCTGGCGTCGTCGGGATCGATGAAGTCGGGCACGCGCTGGACCACCGCCTCGGCCCAGGCACGGGCGACCACCGTGCCGGCCGCGTCGCGCGAGTCGCCGTAGCTGCGGATGATGAAGGTGTCCGATCTCGGGGTGATCACGGGGGCCAGGGGCTTGAGGACATCGGCCTGGGTCAGGTAGCCCGGGGTGCCGACGGCGGTGTCGTTGGGGACGATGTTGTCCCGGCTGTCCCCTTCATACTGCTCGGTGGCGAATTCGTCGACCAGGAAGGACTCGTTGATCCCCGCGCGGTCGATCGCCGCCTGCAGCGCGCCCTTGAGACCGAACTCGTCGTTCGAGACCCGGCGGTTGACGAACTCGGACAGCGAAAGGAAGGGCCCGCGGGCGCGGACCTCGTCGACCAGCTCGCTGGCGAGCTGCTCGATGGCGGCGTCGTCCAGCGTGCGGAAGCCGTGCCACGGGTCGTTGGCGGTGCCGACCGGATCGCGGAAGCGCGGGAAGGGGGTGGCGGAGGAGGCGGACTCGGTCGACCCGGCGACCTCGAAGGAGGCCTCGCGCAGGGCCGAGAGGACCGTCGTCCAGGCCTCGACGCTGGTGGAGTTGATGTTGAAGGCGCCGTCGACCATGAGCTCGCCGGCAAACAGCAGGCACCCGCCCGGGGCGAGGAGGCGGTCGGCGAGGGAATCCGGGTCGTCCGGGATTCTGACCAGCTTCATCCGCGGGTTGCGCAGCGGGTCCCCGGCCGGGTCGCGAAGGAAGCGGCTGACCACGTTCGAGAGCGGCTGGACGGCGTCGGCGACCGGGGAATCCCACACCGCCGGGCTGCCGGTCCGCGAGGAGTGCTGGAGGGTGGGAGCCGCCCCGCTGAAGAAGTAGCCGTCCCAGAGGGCCTCGTTGAGGAGGTAGCAGTGGTCGACGTTGAGCGGGCCCCGGCTGACCTGGCTGCGCGGGACGTAGGCGCTCGCCCAGCTGTTGCCGACCTGGTTGGCCGGCGCGAAGGGAGTCGCCGAGAAGTCGCCGTGCTGGAGCGCCGCAAGCGAGAGGATCGGCGCGCCCGGCACCTCGAAGAACGAGAGGTGGGTGCGTCCGCCGTTCGGCGTCTGGGTGGCGCCGTAGTAGGCGGAGCGTCCGCCGCTGGCGGTCTGCAGGACGCCGTTGAAGGTCGATACCGGCCGCATCCGGCTCTGGTACTGGGGGCCGGTGCGGAAGCCGGTGGAGGTGACGAAGGGGTTCATCCAGGGCTGGCGCGGGTTGCCGGTGAACACGAGGTCGGCCACCTGGGCCTCGCCGCTGTCGCGCGCGACCCGGTGGTAGGACTCGAGCACGCCGACCGGGATCGGTTCCTTCTTCAGCTGCGCGTAGGAGACCCGCGGCGAGAGGAAGCTCGCCGTTTCCCCGGACGAGGCGAACTGGTTGGCCAGGATGTCGGCCACCGCCTGGCCGCGGTCATCCTCCTGGGGGTTGCCGCCGCGGGCGCGGGTCGCGTCCTCGAGGGTGATGTAGAAGGGATAGTCCTCGTCGCCGTAGACGTTGGCCTTGAAGTACAGCTGGGCGTACTGGCTCTTGTCCAGCGTGCGGTCGTAGCCGATCTGGCGGGCGGTGTTGAAGGTGGGAATCAGGAAGCCGCCGCGGTTGCTGAACTGGTCGATGCTGTCGACCGGCCGCAGGAACACGGTCCGCTCACGGATCGACGCCAGCGGGTCGAAGGTGGTCAGGGTCTCGGAGGCCGGGGCGAACACGCGCACCTCGCCCGGTTCGAAGCGGATCGGCGGCGCCTGGCCCGAGGCCGGGAGGGCTTGGCCGTCGGCGGTGATCGCGGCGTAGAAGTAGGGGTTGATGCTGCGGGCGTGCTCGTTGGAGCTGAACTGGCTGCCCATCAGGCCGGAGAGGTACATGTAGTCGTCCGAGACCAGCCTCCCCGAGGCGTTGAAGGTCCTCCAATTGAAGTCGTATGGGAGGTCGATCCAGACGTGGGCGACGCTGCCCTCGATCTCGAGGGCGACGTTGTAGGGGTTCCACAGGGTGACGATCGGGGTCAGTATGAGGCGCAGCTTGTCGTCCTGCGACAGGCCGCCGCTGATCAGGAACATGGCGCGGTCGAGGACCGGGCGCACGCCGAGCTGGGTGCGCTCGCCGCGGACGGTGAGCGCCGGCGGCGGGTAGAAGCCGCGCCGCACGCTGCCGGCGGCGGCGGCGACGTGGTCGTTCTCGCGCTCGAAGACGGTCAGTTCGCCGTCGCTGAGGTAGAGGTGGTGGGGGATGCGGTAGAACGAGCGCAGCGAGTGGAAGGTCGGGGCCGCGGTGACCGGGAAGTAGAACTCGACGTTGGCCGGCCAGAAGGCCCGCTGGGTCCTGTAGCTGCCGGTCTTCGCCAGCGGCTGGTAGAGCGGGCGCTGGTCGGCGTAGGCGGGCGGGACCTGCTGCAGGTTGTCGGATCCGGCGCGGAAGGGGTTGTCGAGGCGCTCGCCGGAGTCGGACCAGGTCGGCGTGTCGAAGTCGCCATCCGGCATCTCGAAGGCCAGGCTGAGGTCGGTCTTGAGGCCGCCGCGGAGGGTGTCGGTGAGCAGGCCGGCCGAGCTGGTCGTGTAGTGGGCCGCCGCCCGCGCCGAGGGCTCCGGGTCCTTGCGGAGGTCCTCGTCGAGGTCGGCCTGGCGAATGCCGGTCAGGCGGATCGAGCGCAGCCGCCAGCCGTCGTCGGGCTGGTTGAAGTGCTCGCCCAGCGCCAGGTTCGGGCGCGGCTGGGCCTGGAGGTCGTCGTTGGCGATCCGCTGGTCCTCGTCGGGGCCGTCCACGCTGATCTTCGCCTTGGTGTTCTCCTGCGACACCGCCCAGGCCAGGGTGGCCGTGCGGTCGCCGTTGGTGAACGGCACCGCGCCGCCGGCGAGGTCGAAGCCGTCGCTCTCCTCGCGGAAGAGCTCGATGGAGTCACCCGCTTCGGCCTCGCGCGCCCAGGCGGGTTCGCTGCGTTGCTCGGGGTCGCCCGACACCAGCCAGCGCAGGAAGCGGCTGTCCTTCTCGCTGGCGTAATCCGGGGCGCTGGCCCGCGGGTTGGCGACGAAGCCGGGGTCCCACGATTCCCACACGCCCACCGCCCGGGCGCGCGGGACATCGCCGAGAATCGCCGCATCCGCGGTGACGCGGCGATCGTCGCCGGCGGTCTCCTGCAGCTCGGCGATCGCGAGCTCGAGGGCGAGCCGGGCATTCGCCCGCGCCTCGGCCTGGGCCTTCGCCGACCCGGAGGACCGCAGGGTGGTGCTCGACAGCCCGAGCAGGCCGACGGCCAGCAGCGCGAGCAGGATCATCAGCGAGACCGTGACGACCAAGGCAAAGCCCTCGCGCGGGCCCCGCCAGCCCGGGGCGCCGCTGCGCCCGTCGGATCGGGTTTTTGAAAGCTTCATGGGTTGGAAGAAACGAAACGCTGCAGCCCGCCGGGATCTCTCGGTAGTGCAACTTTATGCAACCTAGGGACTGAGGTGGAATCCCGCAAGGTCAAATGTGTTTATTTTGTCGTCGCGTTCCTCACCCCGCGCAACGGGTCATTTCGCCGAGGCCGGGCTTCCCCGTGGTTTCCAGGCCGGGCTCCTCCGGGCCCTGCGGCCGGCCCGCCGGGGCCGGGTGCGGGCCGGTTCCCCGGGGTGTCCGGACCGATCGCGAGCCCCCGGCCTCAGCGGGTCGGGCGGGTCAGGGTGCCTCCATCGAAGGGTTCCTCGCCGACCGGTTTGCGGGTCCGCTTCCATCCGCTCGGGGAGGTCTGGTGCTGGAGGATCTTCTCCTGGTAGCTGCCGCTGTGGAAGAGGAAGCGCACCGTGGGAAACGAGCCGAACTCGGAGCGCTCGCCGAACGACATCTCGATGATGTAGTGCGGAATCAGTTCCTCGTCCTCGGTGACGGGGCCGTAGTTGCCCGATCCGAAGAGGAGCTGCGCGGTTTCCAGTTGGGGGTCCTTGCAGCCCTCGAGCTCGGTCGCGGGGACTTCGATCGTCACGCCGCCGATGCTCAGGGTGACCGACTCGATGGTCTTCGTTCCCTCGACCTTGACGCCGGCCTTGCCGAACTCGAGCGGGACGGAGAACTCGACCTGGTCCCAGGGCTTCGTGGTGTCCTGGGCGAAGGCGGGCGGGAGGGTGGCCGAAAGAAGGCAGAATAGGATGGTCCTCATGATTGTCGGGGTGGGTCAGGGGTTGGTCGGGGTTGGTCGGGGTGGGTCAGGGATAGGTCAGGGGTGGCCCGGATGGGTCATTGGGTTTGGCAGGGCTTTGCCCGGAAAGGCTCGCGGGAGAGCCGGTTCCATCCGTTGTAATAACGTGCAAGTCAGTCGCCTTGTCGAGGTTGGAGTGGCTGGATCCGGGGGCCTCGGGGATCGGCCGGGGTCGGGCCGCCTGCCGACTTGAGCGTCAGCGACCGCGGCTGCGCCAGCATCGAGGTGCCGTCGGAGAAGCGGACCCGCAGCGGCCGGTCGCCGTGATGATGGGCGGCGTAGGTCCTCCGGCCGTCCTTGCGGAAGACCGCCACGAAGGGGTGATCGGCGGTGACCGAGGCGTCCACCCGGCCGTAGCGCTCGAGGGTGGAGGTCCAGTGCTGCATGAAGGCGCGGGTGTTGCCGCCCTCGAGCTGCCCATCGGGGTGGTCGCGGAGGTAGGCGGCGGTCGTGGCGGGGTCGTCGAGGGCGTTGAACATGGCGACGAGGTCGCCCCAGCCGTTGTCGTAGTCGGAGCCGCCCTCGCGGGTGTCGATGATGCGCCGGTGGGCGCGGCGCACGTAGTCGGGGTGGCGGCCGAGGTAGAGCGAGGCCGGCGTGAAGGGCAGCCAGTTGATGCCGTGGATGCAGTCGACATCGCCCGAGAACCAGGTGGCAAAGGCCCCCTTGCCGCCCCAGATCATGCCGAGGGCCTCCTCGGGAAAGGCCTCGGGGAAATTGCTGCCCGAGACGTCGAACCAGTACTCCTCGATCGCGCTGCGCTCGGTGTTGAAGAGGAACAGGCCGAGGTCGCGGGTGATGGGGTCGCCCGACACCTCGCCCCAGAGGATCAGCGCATACCAGGCGTTCAAGGCCTCGGAGGAGGACTCCTGGTTGTTGCCGTCGCCGAAGTTGGCGTGGCCGGAGGCCCAGGAGTGGCCCGCGTAGGGGTCGAAGCAGCGCAGGTAGGGGAACATCGGATCGGCCCGGCGCGGCGTGGCGATGTCGCGCACCAGCAGCTTCACCATCGGCCCCCAGCGCCGGCCCCACTCGGGGTCATGACGCGCCACCTCGGCCGCGGCGCGGATGAAGTAGCCGTAGTGGAAGTGGTGGTCGTTGAGCTGGGAGTCGCTGCCGTAGGACGGCTTGCTGCCGATCAGGGTGCCCCAGTCGCGGTCGTGGTAGAACAGCGGGGCGGTCTCGCCGGGCGAGGCGGTGAACCAGTTCTCGAGGCGCTCGCGGAGCTCGCCGAGGTAGGCCTCGCGCAGCCCGGTCTCGCCGATCGCCTCGGCCACGCCGGCCAGCGTGGCGAGCTTGCCGAGGCGCTTGCCCTCCCAGTAGGTGTCGGCGAACTCCCCGGCCTCGCCCGGCTTCTCCTCGAGCAGGAGGCGGCGCATCGCCGCGCGGTCGCTGACCGCCTCGCCGGGAAGGTGGGGGAGGACTCCCTGGATCGGGACCCGCGTGGTGAAGCCATCGCCCTCGACCAGCTTCATCTCGCCGCGGACCGACTGGTAGGACGCCCCGAGGGTGGCGACCTCGCAATTTTTCCACTGGTGCGGGTAGAGCGCGAGGAGGGTGCCGCCGTCCGGCCCCTCGAGGGCCTCGGTGGTGACGCGGTAGTCGGAGCGGACCTCGCCGTCGCCGACGCTTGGCACCAGCCGGGTGTCGCTGACGTGGCGGTGGGCACAGGCGGCGAAGCGCTCGAGGGTCGAGGGGAGATTGTCGGGGAGGAGCGCGATGCTGAAGTAGTCCTGGTCGCTTGCCAGCACGAGCGAGTGGCCGTCCCCAGCCTGCCCCGGCTGCGGGTCCTTCCAGCTCGATCCCGACGGGCCGAAGAGCCCGTAGTGGCGCCCCCGCAGGCTCAGGCCGACGGTGTTGGACCCACCACCCGACCAGACCACCGGCTTCTCGGCGAGGCGGAGCCGGACGCTTCCGCCGCGGGTCCGGCCGTAGATGAAGGGGCTGCCGAGCCCGAAGGAGGTCGACAGGGTGCGCTCGCCCTTCCCGAAGGCGACCCGCACGAACCAGTCGGAGTGCGCCGCGAGGCGCGCGGCGTCGAACTCCCCGGAGCCGTCGAGGGTGATCATCAGGTCGCCCGCCTCGCCGAGGCCGCCGCCGATGATCCCCGCGCCGTTGGCGACCAGCGCGCTGCCCGGATAGGTGACCGCCAGGCCGCCGGCCGTGCAGCGCAGGGCGAGCGGGTGCGGGAACAGCTCGGCCGAGAAGCGCTGCCAGACCACCGAACTCCACCAGCGGTTCGTCGGCGTCGGACGGTCCGGATCGCCGGCGATGAAACGCTCTGCAGGCAGCGGCTCGACTGCCGCCGGACGTCGCACGGTGTAGCTGCCGGCGCCGAGTGAAACGACCCCGTCCCCGGATGCCGCGGCAACCTCCCCGGCAACCAGCGGGCCGATGGTCGCGGCGACCGCAGCAAGGAAGGCCGCGATGGCCCGACGGGCGGAGGGTGGGGCCGGCCGGGCGGGCGGTGGGACCAGCCGGGCGGAGAGTGGGAATGGATTCATCTCGGCTTCTCCCGAACGCTCGCCGAGAGTCTTCGATGAGTGGTGTAATTTAATGCAAATCGCAAGGAAAATTTGGTCCGGGGGATTCGGGGTTGCGGTCTTGCGGCGTTTCATGGGTGCCGCCCGTCCGCGCCCCTGGTCCCATGTCTGGTCCCTTGTCCCCGACCTGACTTCCGCTAGCCTGACGGCGTGTGGGAGCGACTGAAATCCGCCGTCCAGGAGCTGGCCAGGGCCTGGGGTCGCTATGAGTGCAGCTCGCTGGCGGCGGGCATCGCGTTCTACTCCGCGCTGTCGCTTTTTCCGCTGATGCTCGCCCTGATTGCCGGGGTCGGCTACTTCTTCCGCTTCGTCGAGCGCGGCCAGGACGCCCGCGAGGAGATCCTGGCGACGGTGTCCCAGCAGATCTCGCCGGCGGTCGGCGAAGCGCTCGAAAAAGTCTTGGCGCAGGTCCAGCAGGGATCGCTGGTGAACGGACCGATCGCCGGGTTCACCTTCCTGCTCACGGCCTCGCTGGTGTTCGCGCAGATCGATCGCGGCTTCGTGCGGATCTGGGACGTGCGGCGCCGGCGCGGCCACAGCGGGGCGAAGTACGTGATCAAGTCGATCCTGCTCAACCGGGCGCGCTCGTTGGTCCTGCTGCTCGGGACGATGCTGCTGGTGGTGCTGGTCTTCATCGCCGGATTGGCCCTCCGCGCGGTGACCGGGATCATGCGGGAGTGGTTCCCGGAGGTGCCGACGATATCCGGCTTCGGCACCCTCCTCATCGGCCTTGCCGTGAACGTGATGGTCTTCGCGCTGGTCTACCGCTTTCTCTCGAAGGAGAAGGTCGGCTTCCGACTGTGCCTCCGCGCCGCCCTGCTGGCGGCCTTGCTGTGGGAGGCCGGCAGCTGGCTGATGACCCTGCTGTCCTTCGGCGGAAACTACAGCGCCTACGGCCTCATCGGCTCGTTCCTGTTGGTGCTGGTGTGGATCGACTACAACGTGATGGTCCTGTTCCTCGGCGCCCTGGTCGTGCGGCTGGCGACGCGGCCGCTCGATGATTCCGGCGCGGCGGCGGGGGCTCAGGCCGACTCGGCCGGCGGCAGCACCGGCTGATCCGGCTGGCTTTCGAAGTGGGGCGACATGATCTGCAGCCCGGCGTCGTGGAAGCCGTCCTGGATCTGCTGGTGGAGGTCGGAGAGAACCTGTCCCTTGTGCGAGGGGTCGGCAGGCACGAAGCGCAGTTCATACTCGACGTAGAAGTCGGACAGGGCGGTCTGCAGGACCCGCGGCGGCGGCTGGTCGCGGATGCCCCGGGTGCGGGCCGCGGCGCCCAGGAGCAACTCGTGGACGCGGCGCCAGGGGGCGTCGTAGCCGATCGTCACCGCGGTCGAGAACTCGCACAGGCCCTCCGCGTCGCGGCGGGTGAAGTTGAAGGTCTCGCGGGAAATCAGCACCGCGTTGGGAACCGAGACGAACTCGCGTCGGGCGGTGCGGACCCGGGTCGAGAGCAGGCCGATCTCGCTGACGGTGCCCTCGATCTCGCCGACGCGGACGAATTCACCCGAGCGGACCGCGCCCGAGTAGAGCACCACGAAGCCGCTCATCAGCTGGTTGACGAAGCCGCTCGAGCCGATCGACACCATCAGGCCGAGCAGCACGCCGATGCCCTTGAAGGCCGGGCTGTCGGACCCGGGGATGTAGGGGTAGGCGATGATGATCCCGGCGATCCAGATCATCAGCCCGGCGATGCGCCGGGTGGCCCGGGCGGTGTCCTTGCCGAGCACCTCGTCCTCGTCCTCGGACTGCTCGAAGCTGGCGAGCAGCTGGTCGACCACGCGGACGGTGCCGCGGGTGAGGAAGAATATCAGCACGACCATCAGGAAGCCGGGGATCGAGGCGAGGAGTCGCTCGAGGAAGCGGCCGCCGAGGGTCGTGAGCTGGTCACCGAGGGCATTCGACCAGCCCGCGGTGATCGGGAAGCGCCCGAGGAGGTAGGTGATCCAGAGGTAGCCGGCGGCGAGCGCGAGCAGGGTGACGAGCAGGCCGACGAGGCGGCGGGTGAGCTGGAGCAGCAGCGGGCGGAGGTCGAGGTCGCGGCGCTTGAGCCGCTTGAGCCGCGCGGCACGGCGGACGAAGAATCGCCGCAGGACCCCGCCGAGCCCGCGGAGCAGGTACAACACCAGGCCGAAGACCGCGGTGGCGAGGATCGACAGCCCGACGCCCTTGAGGATCACGCCCGCGCTGCGCTGGTCGAGCCAGGCCCGGCGGAGGTCCTCGATGCGCTCGAGGGTGTCCCCGGCGACCTCCTCGAAGGAGCGCGCCTCGGTGGGTTCGAGGTCCTCGCGGACGAGGACGAACAGGCGGTTGTCGTCGATCTCGAAGGCGAAACCCTCGATGCTGCCCGCTTGCACCGGGCTTCGGCTGGCCTGCTGGTAGCGGGCGAACTCGGGGAGCGTTCGCATCCGGTGGGTCGTCTCGGCGAGGCGCTCCTCCGGGGTCATGCCGGCGATGGTCGCGCGGAAGGTGACGATTTCCCGGTTCCACACCGTGAGGGTGGCGGGCGGGTCGGCGATGGAAATCAACTCGTCCGCGACGAGCAGCGGGGAGAGGACGATGCCAAGCAGGCACGCGAGGATTCTCACGCCGCATTCAATGGCAGCTGGCGCCGCCCAAGGCAAGGTGCCGCAGCGGCGAATGTCGGCCTCACGGGTTGAGCGGCGGGAGTGCCGGGCCGCGTGTCTCGTGGCGGTGGCCGGACGGCAGCTCGCGGAACGCCACGGCCAGTTCCCGGCCGGACCAGGAACCCGCGGGTCCGGGGCCGAAGCGGCAACGCTGCAGCTCGAGCAGCCGGGCCTCGAGCTCGGGGCTTGCCGGCAGGTCGGGTCGCAGCGCCCGCAGGCGCGACCATTCCCTCGACGCCGCGGCGGGATCGTCGTGGTGGCAGGCCCGGAGGAACGACCGCGCGGCGCGGCGCGAGGGCGGGTCGATCCGGTCGCGGAGCCACCGCGCGGCGGCGCGCAGTTGCCTGCGGAAGACCAGCGGAAGAACCACCACCAGGGCAGCGGGGACCAGCCAGAGGAAGCGCATCGGCGAGGGTTGGGCGGGCGGGGGCGGCGGCGCCGTGGCGGTGAAGCTCACCGCCGGCAGGGTCTTCGACTCGAGCATGCGGGTGGCGGGATTCCACCAGTCGTAGCGGATCGCCGGTAGCGTGTGCAGGCCGGCTTGCTGGACGAGGTAGGTGAGGGTCTCACGGCGCTCGCCGCTCAGGCTGCCGCGGGCGCTCGTGTCCTCCACGGCGGGCTCGCCGGGGTAGAAGCGGACGCCCTCCGGCGCGTCGGCCGGCGCCGGGGCGAGGGCGATGCCGCTCAGGTTGTCGGCCGTCTGGACGATGCTGCGCTTGAAGACGGCGCCGACCTCGACCGGTCCCGGCGCGGGATCCCAGCTCTCCTCGATGTCGAGCGAGTCGGTGGTGACCAGGAAGCCGAGGTCGGAGCTGCCGGGTGGACGCCGGATGGTGATGCGGGCCGGCCGGGTCTCGAGCGACTCGTCGAAGGACGGGCCGGTGTAGCCCTTGCGGTGGGCGAAGCGGACGCGGACCGGCGGCAGCTCGATGGCGCCATCGGCCTGCGAGAACAGGGCGAACTCGTGGCGCTGGGTGAAGTACTCGGTGTCGTCCTCGGTGAGCGAGCCGAGCACCGGGTTGCCGAGCTTGAAGATGACCGTGCCCGGGACCTCCGGAAGGTCGAAGGAGGGCGCACCGTCGAAGCTGCCGTCGGCGCGGAGTTCGATGAAGAAGTCCAGCCGCTCGCCGGTCCAGGCCTCCGGCTTCCCAAGCTCAAGACGGACCGAGGGCTCCGCGAGGGTCACGAGCGGGGACAGAAAGAGTATCGCAGAAGGTCGCCAAGGTCGCAGAGGGATGAGGGCAAGGAGGAAAGACATCCAGCACTTCGCGTCCTTCGCGACCTTCTGCGAAAACCTCTTCATTCCCCCGCCTCCTCTCCAACCTGCCGCTGGTAGGCGAACTTCGCCTTGAGAAAGTCGGCGGGCCGGGTCTGCACCCGGCGCAGCCAGAGGGCCTGGGTCGACTTCGCGTCGGCCGCCTTCCCGGCCTCGATCTGGGTGTCCTGACCGCCGGGCTTTTTCTTGTCGAAGACGATCTTGTCGGCGCCGAGTTTCTGGTCACCGAGGTCGCCGCCCTCGTTCTTGAGCATCTCGGCACGGGCTGCGGCGAGTGCGCGGTTGTCCTCGGCCTCCTGCCAGCCGGGACGGCGCTCCAGCGCGCGCTCGTAGCTGGCCACCGCGTCCTGGTATTTGCCCATGAACACCAGACAATTACCACGGTTGTAGTGGGCCTCTGCGGAGTCGAGCCGGGCGAAGACGGCCTGGGCCTGCTTGAACTCGGCCGCACGGTAGAGCGCCACGCCCTTCCACATCGGGTCCGCGAAGCGCTCCGCGGCCCGGGCGTAGTCCTCCTCGTCGAAGGCACGCTGGCCCTGCTGGTCGGCCGTGAACCAGAAGGTCGCGGCGAGCAGCAGGGCGGTATGGAAGGGGGCGGGCATGGTTTCTCACAGAAGGGCGCAAAGGAAGCGAAGGCCTCGGGGGCCCGATCGCCTCCTCGTTGTCATCCTTCGTCCCCACCTGCGCGTGGATTCGAGGACGAGAACGAGAACGACGAGGAGGACGGCGATGAGCAGGTTCATGACGCGGGAGTGGTGCGGGTTTCGCGCCGGAACGGCAGCAGGGCGAGGGCGGCGATGAAGGGGGCGAGAAGGTAGCCGCCGTCCTGGCGCCGCGCGCTGCCGTCGGCGGCGCGTGCCACGGGCGGGCGCCGCGACCGGCGGACGACGGCATCGATGTCGGAGTCGTCCACCGTCATCGCGGTGAGGTCGGCGCCGAGCGCGCTGGCGACCGGCTCGAGCGGATCGACCGGCACGTCGGGTGCCGAGATGGCGAGGATCTGCACGGCGGGCGATCCGGCTTTCCTGTGGCTCTCCTCGAGTGCCGGGGTCGCGCTGCTGGCGGTGTCGGTGATGACCAGCAGGGTGCCGGGTTCCTCCTCGAAGAGCCGCGCCGCGCGGGTGATCGCGAGGTCGAGCCGGTCGCCGGGCTCGGGCATGATCTCCGGGGTGATCTCGGCGGCCATGGTGGCCACGGCGTCGGTGTCCTTGGTCGGGGGCAGCACGAGGTGGGCGCTGCCGGCGTAGGCGACCAGGCCGAGCGGCTGGCCCTGGCGCGCCGCGGCGAGATCCTTGATCTTCAGCTGGGCGCGTTCGATCCGCGACGGGGCGGGGTCGGGCGTGTCCATGCTGGCGTCGGCCTTGAGCAGGATCACCAGCGGGCTGGTGTCCTCGGCGAAGGGGCTGGGCTCCGGGCGCCACGACGGGCCGGCGATCGCGACCACCGCGAGCAGCCAGGCGGCGAGCAGCGGCCAGGGCTGTGAGCGCGCCTTGCCGGGCCTCTCGGCGAGGGCATCGAGGAGTTCGGGGTCGACCTGGGCCCGCCATCCGCGCAGCGGGTCGCTGCGGCGCTGCCACCACCACCACAGCAGCACCACCACCGGCGCCAGCAACAGCGCGGCGGGGCGGAGGAATTGGAAGGGCTCGGTCATGGCAAGAGACTCTACAGAAGGTCGCGAAGGTCGCGAAGAGGGGGATTCTCTACAAAGCGAAACGAGGAAGTCCTGGTTGGGTGGTGTTGAGGGTCTGTCTGGCTTGGCGAACTTTGCGTCCTTCTGTTTGAAATCGAAAAACGGGAAGTGCGGAGAAGTGAACAGGCGTGCCTTGCCGTCATCCTTCGTTATCTTCGTTACCTTCCGTAAAACCCGACATCGGGGTGCTGGCTGAGCTCGAGTTCGCCGGTGGCGGGGTGGACGCGGAGCGGGCGGCGCTTGGTGTCGATCGCGGCGACGCTGCCGCGGCGGAAGACGCGGGAAAGGGTCGAGACGATCAACGCGGCAAGCAGCGGATAATGGAACACGTCGCGGCGCGGGCGGTGGCTGATGGTGTTCACCTCGCGGGTCTCGATGCGGTCGAGCTCGGCATAGATCCCGGCCAGCTCGTCGCGGTCGGCGGCGAAGAAGGACTTGCCGCCGGTGCCGCGGGCGACCTGGTCGAGGGTCGCCTGGTCGAGCTTGTCCTCGCCGACGGTCGTCGGGTCGCCGATGGCGACGCAGTGGATGCGGATGCCGCGGTCGGCGGCGATGCGCGAGGCCTCGACCGGCGGCACCTGGCTCTTGGTGTCGTTGCCGTCGGTCAGGGCGATCATCGTCTTCGCCGGGGCCTCGCTCTCCTCGAAGAGGTGGATGCCCAGGCCGATGGCGTCGCCGAGGGCCGTGCGCGGGCCGGCCATGCCGACCGCAGTCTCGTCGAGCAGCTGGCGCGACAGCGAGAGGTCGGTGGAGAAGGGCGCCTGGAGGAAGGGCGAGTCGCCGAACACGACCAACCCGACCCGGTCGCCCTGGCGCTGTTCGAGGAAGTCGCCGAGGATTTCCTTGGCGGCATCGAGCCGGCTGACGGTCGTGCCGGCGGCGTTGGTGAAGTCCTCCCGGTCCATCGACCCGGAGAGGTCGACGAGCAGGAGCAGGTCGCGGGTCGGGACGAGCTTCTCGATCGGCGGCTCGACCCACTGCGGGCGGGCCAGCGCGGCGAGTGCGAGCAGCCAGACCAGGGTGGGAACGACGAGCGACCCGCGGCGGCGGCCGGCGCCGGTGGACGTCCGGCCGCCAAGGGCGAGCTCGAGCCGGCGGCCGAAGGGCACCCGCAGGGCGAGGTCGCCGGAGGGCCGCGGCGGCGCCAGCCAGCGCACCAGCAAGGGCAGCGGTGCGAGCAGCAGCAACCAGGGGTGGGCGAGGCTCAGCATGGCCGGGAGTGGTGGCGGATCCAGTCGCGGGCGAAGTCGCGGAGGGGCTCGATCGACCCGCCGCGGCGCGCGGGCTCGTAGAGGGAAGTGGCGAGCAGCGCGCGGACCTCGTCGTTCGGCGGCGTGGCCGAGCGCTCGGCGAGCCAGCGGGTCCAGTCGTCGCCGTGGAGGCGGGCGATCTCGTCGCGCGGGGCGATCGCGAGGGCGGTGCGGCGGAGCAGAATGGCGGCGTCCTCCGCCGTGCGGGCGCGGTCGAGCTCGGCCAGCGCGGCGCGGCGGTAGGCGTCGGCGCGCCAGTGCCTCAGCTGGCGGATGGCGAGGACGAGGACGAGAAGGAGGACGAGCACGATGAGGACCCACCACCCGGGCGCCGGCGGCCACCACGAGACGGCGTCGGGGACGACGATGTCGTGGAGCTTGCTGAGGTCGGCGGGGTCCTTGGTCATGCTCGAAGAGTTCTTTTACAGAAGGAAACAAAGACAACGAAGGTCTTTGGAAGCGGGGTTGATCGTGGAACCGGGCAATGACTGGGGGAGATTCTACAGAAGAACGCGAAGTTCGCGAAGGTGGGTGACTGCGATGGTGAATGGGACCTCAAGTCTTTGCGCTCTTTGCGACCTTCTGTGAAAATCTGGATCATCGGTGCGCCCCCAGGAGCTCGTGGACCTGGTCGATGACCGGGGTGGCGGTGGAGAGGGGAAAGAGCGGGATCCGCAGGTCGCGGAAGAGATGGCGCCAATGCCCGAGCAGGTCCTCGAAGGCGGCGCGGAAGGCCTTCTCGAAGCCGGCGCCGGCGGGGACCTCCCAGCTCCGGCCGCGGTCGCTGGCGCGCATCCCCGGGGCCCCGGCGAGCTGGGCGCCGAGTGGATCGTAGACCGCCACGACCATCACGTCGTTGTGGATGCCCAGGCGGGTGGCGAGCTCGCCGGTGGTGTCGTCGGCGCCGTCGAGGTCGGTGACGATCACGACCAGGTGGTCGTGCTTGGCCACCTGCAGCGCGCCCTCGAGTGCGGCGTTGAGGCCGACCCCGCCGACCGGCGGCTCGGGCTCGGCGAGGCGCTGGTTGAGGCGGGCGAGCTCGTGGAGCAGGCGCAGCGCCTGGGTCGGCCCGCGGTTCGGGCGGATGGTGCTGAGTTCCGCCTCGTTGAAGACGATGCCACCGACGCGGTCGCCGACGTCGAGGGTGCGCCAGGCGGCCAGCGCGGCGACCTCCGCGGCGGCGACCGACTTCATCGCCCGGCGGCTGCCGAAGAACATCGGAAAGCGCTGGTCGACGACCAGCAGCACCGGCCGCTCGCGCTCCTCGGCGAAGACCCGGACGTGGGGCGAGCGCAGCCGCGCGGTGGCGCGCCAGTCGATCGTGCGGATGTCGTCGCCGGGGTGGTAGTGGCGGAGTTCCTCGAAGGCGAGTCCGCGGCCGCGCAGCCGCGACTGGTGGCGGCCGGCGAGCAGCGAGCCGACCGGTTGCCGCGGCAGGAACGAGAACCCCCGCGCCTCCGCCTTGAGCAGGAGGAGGTGGTCGAGGTCGACGGTGGCGCGGGCCGGCATGGTGGTTTGGTTTCTACAGAAGGTCGCGAAGGACGCGAAGGGGTTCTGTGACGGGGTTCCGGAGTTGCTACGAACTGGTAAGGTATTCCCGCGGAGCCTCCCGAAGCTTCGGGGGGGCATCCGCGCCTTCGAGAATAAGACGGTGGACTCCGTCGACCAGGCGCAGGGAATGGAAATTGATGATCAGGCCGAGGGGCGCGTCGAGGAGCTTCATGTAGCTCAGAAGCTGAGCCTTGTGGATCGGCAAGACCTTCTCGACGACCTTGAGCTCGAGGATCAGGCAGTCCTCGATGGAGATGTCGATGCGAATCGATTCGTCAAAAACAAGCCCCTTGTACTCGACGGGAACCCGTCGTTGCCTCTGCGCCGACACGCCTTGAAGCTCGAGCTCGCGAACAAGGCATTTTTCATAGATCGACTCAATCAGTCCGGGTCCCTTCAGCCTGTGGACCTCGATCGCCGCCCCGATGGCCGCTCGGCTCAGCTCATTCGCCCTCTGGAACCTCGGATGCATTCTCTTCCTCAATTCAAACTTAGCGTCCTTCGCGACCTTCTGTGAACATCTCCTAAACCGCCACCACCTGCTCCAGCAGCGCCTCGACCACCTCGCTGCGGGTCTTGCCGGCGGCCTCGGCCTGGTAGGACAGGTGGATCCGGTGGGCCAGGCAGGCCGGGGCGACGGCGCGGATGTTGTCGGGCGAGACGAAATCCTGGCCCTTGAGCCAGGCATGCGCCCGCGAGGCGGCGTCGAGGGCGATGGTGCCGCGCGGGCTGGCGCCGAGGCGGATCCACTTCTCCAGCTCGCCGCCGAGCTTCTCCGGGTGGCGGGTGGCGACGACGAGGTCGACGATGTACTGCTCGGCGGCCTCGGCGACGTGGATCGCGTTGACCTCCTTGCGCGCCGCGAAGATCAGGTCCTGCGGGACGGGCGGCGGCGGCTCGGCGGCGGTCCCGGCCTTCTCGCCGCGGACCAGGCGGAGGATCTCGCCCTCGTTGGCGGCCTCGGGGTAGGGGACGTGGACGTAGAGCAGGAAGCGGTCCATCTGCGCCTCGGGCAACGGGTAGGTGCCCTCCTGCTCGATCGGGTTCTGGGTGGCGAGGACGAGGAACAGGTCGGGCAGCCGGTGGGTCTTGCCGGCGACGGTGACCTGGCGCTCCTCCATCGCCTCGAGCAGCGCCGCCTGGACCTTGGCCGGGGCGCGGTTGATCTCGTCGCCAAGCACCAGGTTGCCGAAGATCGGGCCGGGCTGGAAGTCGAAGCTCGCGGTCTGCTCGTGGTAGATGTCCGAGCCGGTGACGTCCGAGGGCAGCAGGTCGGGGGTGAACTGGACGCGGCTGAAGTCGCTCTCGATCAGGGTCGAGAGGGTCTTGATCGAGCGCGTCTTGGCCACGCCGGGCAGGCCCTCCATGAGGAGGTGGCCGTTGGCGAGCAGGGCGACGAGGATGCGCTCGACGACCGTCTCCTGGCCGATCACGGCCGCGTTCATGGCGTCGGAGATCTGGAGAATGGCGTCGCGCGCGGTCATGGGCGTGTGGACAATATCGGGGGTTGCGAAGAAGACAAGCTGCCGAGAGTCGGGCATCGTCCTCGTCGTCGTTCTCGTCCTCGACAGCGGCGGCCGTCGAGAACGAGCACGATGGACGATAGGATCGTGCGGGGCTCAGTCATCCCTTCCGGCGATGCGCGGATAGACGATGCCGGCGAGGACCGCCCCGACGATGGGCGCGAGCCAGAACAGCCAGAGCTGCTGCAGCGCCCAGCCGCCGACGAAGAGGGCCGGGCCGGTGCTGCGGGCCGGGTTGACCGAGAGGTTGGTGACCGGGATGCCGATCAGGTGGATCAGCGTCAGGCCGAGGCCGATCGCGAGCGGCGCGAAGCCGGCCGGGGCGCGCTTGTCGGTGGCGCCGAGGATGATCATCAGGAAGAAGAAGGTCAGGACGATCTCGGCGACCAGGCAGGCCACCAGGGTGTAACCGCCCGGCGAGTGGTCGGCGTAGCCGTTGGCGGCGAAGCCGTCGGCGAAGGAGAAGCCCTCCTGGCCGCTGGCGATGATCCCGAGCACCCCGGCGCCGGCGGCTCCGCCGAGGACCTGGGCGGCGATGTACGGTCCGACCTCGGACCAGGGATGGCGGCCGCCGGTGGCGAGGCCGAGGGACACCGCCGGGTTGAGGTGGCAGCCGGAGATGTGACCGATGGCGTAGGCCATGGTCATGACCGTGAGGCCGAAGGCGAAGGCCACGCCGACGAATCCGATGCCGAGGTTGAAGGACGTCTCGCCGGACTCGGCGAGGAAGGTGGCGGCGAGGACGGCGCTGCCGCAGCCGCCGAAGACGAGCCAGAAGGTGCCGAAGAACTCGGCGGCGAGTTTGTTGTGGAGTTTCATGGTGGTTGGTGTTGGGGAGAGCTGTCGAACGACGCGGGGCACCAGGCACCGGCGATCGTTCCAGTGCCTCGCCCCCGGGTTCGTCCACCGGGGACGAGCATGGGAACGACGGCCCGGGCAAGGGGGGATCTACGGCGACGACGGATAGACGCGGTTCCAGTCGCCCTTCATGCTGACGATGGTCCAGCCGCGGTCGGGGCCTTCATCGAGGCCGCGGGCGAGCTTGCCGACGTGGCTCTCGCGGTCGTAGGCGAACTCGCGCTCGGCGTCGTCGTGGTGGACGAGCAGCGCGAAGCGCGCGCCGTCGCCGGCCATGGTGTACTCGAGCATCTGGAAGTCGCCGTCGGAGTTGCCGGCGGCGAAGATCGGGCGGCGGCCGATGTGC
>JAUIJB010000055.1 GCA_030430455.1 Verrucomicrobiia bacterium
CCTACGACTCGATCCGCGACACGGTGGTGTAGGTGGGAAAGGCGCGGAGCGGCTAGGGAGAGGTGGCGGAGCGGGGCCGGTTGGCGGTTCGGACCGGCTGGAAAGCGCTGGCTGGGCGATGAGCGGCTGGGGTGAGCAGGCGGAGCGCAGGGCATAAGACCTATGGGACCTATATGGCGTGAGGCTGCGCCTCACCCTTGCACTTTGGACGGCTCCGGAAGGTGAGCTCCCGCCCCGCCCATCTTCGCAGCGCCAGGACCGAGACTGCGGAGCCCGGGAGATGCTCCCATAGGTCCTATAGGACCCATAGGACCTGTTTCTTGCACTCCGCCACCTCTCCCCAGCCGCTTGCTTGCCAAGGCGGCGCTTTCCAGCCGATCCGCACCCCCCACCAGCCCGCCTACATCTCCGACTCCAGCTGCTCCTCGCTGCCGAGCAGGTGGGCGCCCTGGGTGTCGATGACGAAGTAGCCGGACAGGGCCCGCCGACCGAGCAGCATCGGGCAGCGCATCTGCCGCCGGTCGGCGAGGGTCAGGCGGACCCGCCAGCGGAAGCCGCCGGGAACCATCGCCTCGGTCTCGATCCAGATCCTCGGCTTCGACTCGCCGGTCGAACTCTTGACCCGCGAGACGCCGCCGACCCGGGCGACGCAGGCGATCCTGCGGTCGTGGTGGTCGCGGGTGACGAAGCGCACGCTGCGGGCGTCGTCCGCGAGCACCACGTCCTCGGCGTGCAGGCTCGAGCTGCGCGCGCCGCTGTCGGTCTTGGCGTGGAACGGACCGACCCCGAACTCCGGCAGCGCGAGCCACTCGCGGCGGCCGATCAACATCTTCGCCGCCCCGGTTCCCACGACGGGGAGCCCCAGCTCGGCGGCCAGCTCGGCCGATGGGTAGGCGGTCTTCTCGGCATGCACTCGATGGCTCTTCATGGTTCCAACAGGCTCAGTGCCATGTCGCGGGCCGACTTGCCGCCGCCCCCCAGCATGCGCACCAGTTCATCGACGCGTTGTTCCCCGGTGACCGGAAACAGGCGCGAGCGGGTCCGGCCGCCGGCGACGTCCTTCTCCACCACGTAGTGCCGCGCCGCCACCGCCGCCACCTGCGGGAAGTGGGTGATCGCGACCACCTGGTGGCGTTCGCCCAGGCCCGCCATCTTGCGGCCGACCGCACGGGCGATCTCGCCGCCGACGTTGGCGTCGATCTCGTCGAAAACCATCAGCGGGGTGGCGTCCTGCTCGGCAAGCGCCGTCTTGACCGCGAGCATGACCCGGCTGATCTCGCCGCTCGAGGCGATCTGGCGCAGCGGCTGGACCGGCTCGCCGGGGTTGGGACCGAAGAGGAACTCGATCTCCTCGAAGCCGGCCGCCGCCGGATCCCGGCGGGTCGCGAGGCGGAGCTCGAAGGACGACTGCTTGAATCCCAGGTCCTTCAGCTGGCCGGCGATCTCCCGCGCCAGTCGCGGTGCCGCCTTCTTGCGCCGCAGGCCGACGGCGCGCCCCGCCTCGTCGACCTTCGCCCGGCACGCCGCCACCTCCGCCTCGAGGGCGGCGAGCCGCTCGCCGCGGTTCTCGACGGCGTCGAGCCGGTCGGCACAGCGGTCCCGGTGCGCCAGCACCGCCTCCAGGCTCACGCCGTACTTCCGCTTCAGCGTCTCGAAGAGATTCACTCGCTCCTCGAGGGCGGCGGCCTCCCGCGGGTCGAGGTCGAGTTCCTCGGCGTAGTCGCGCAGGGTCGACTCGAGTTCCTGGAGTTCCAGCACCGCCCCCTCCAGGCCGACGGTCTTGTCGCAGACGCCCGGGTCGAGCTTCTCCAGCTCGCGCACCAGCCGCTGGACCTCGCCCAGTGCCGTCACCACCCCGCCGTCCTCGTCGCCCAGCACGCCGGCCGCCGCCGCGGCCAGCTCGACCAGCCGCGTCGCGTTGCTGGCGCGGCGGTAGCGGTCGGAGACTTCCTCCTCCTCCTCCGGCTTGAGGTCGGCGGCATCGATCTCCTCGACCTGGTGGCGCAGCAACTCGAGTTCCTGGCTTCCCGCGCTTTCCGCCTCGCGCAGCTCGTCCAGCTCGCCGCGCTTCAGGTTCCACTCGCGCCAGGCGGCGCGGTAGCCCCCCAGCTCGACCCCGGCGTAGGCGTCGAGCATCGCCAGCTGGCGCTCGGTGGAAAGCAGCGACTGGTGGTCGTGGGGACCGTGGAGGTCGACCAGGTGCTCGCCGACGCGCCTGAGCAGGGCCAGGGTCACGGGCGAATCGTTGACGAACTGGCGGTTGCCCCGGGCGCCGATGACCCGCCGCACGATCAGGCTGCCACCCTCCGCGGAATCGAGGCCGCCCTCGCCGAGGATCGCGTCGACCTCGCCCGGGTCGTCGAGCTCGAACACCGCCTCCACCGTGCAGCTCTCCTCGCCACTGCGGATCAGCGACTTGTCGGCCCGCTCGCCGAGCACCAGCTTGAGCGCCCCGACGATCACCGACTTGCCCGCGCCGGTCTCGCCGGTCACCCCGACCAGGCCGGGCCCGAGTTCCCAGACCAGTTCGTCGACCAGGGCGAGGTTGCGGATTTTGAGCAGGGTGAGCATTCGCTTTTGCCGGGGCGGCGGCAGTATGCCAGCCTTCGCGACCGAATCAATGGCGGCGGACTTCGAACTGACCTTCCTCGGCACCGGCACCTCCGTCGGCGTCCCGGTGATCGGCTGCGAGTGCGCCGTCTGCCGCTCGGACGACCCGCGCAACCACCGCGGCCGCTCGTCGATCCACCTCCGCGCCGGCGACACCAGCCTGCTGGTCGACGCCGGCCCCGACCTGCGCGAGCAGGCGCTGCGCGAGAACCTGCGGCGGATCGACGCGGTCCTCTTCACCCACGGCCATCTCGACCACGTCGCCGGCTTCGACGAGCTCCGCGCGTTCTGCTGGCACCGCGACACGCCGCTGCCGATGCACGGCTCGCGGGAGACCCTCGACACCCTGCGGCGGATGTTCGGCTGGGCCTTCGACGCCGCGAACACCTACCAGGGCTACGTCAAGCCGGGCCCGGTCGAGATCGACGGGCCGTTCCACTACGGCGACCTTCGTATTTCCCCGCTGCCCGTCGAGCACGGCCGGGTCGACACGATGGGCTTCCTCTTCGAGGCCCCGGGCGAACCGCCGGTCGCCTACCTTCCTGACGTCAAGCGCATCCCGCCGGACACGCTCGCGACCCTGCGCAACGTCGACATCCTGATCATCGACGCGCTGCGCCCCGACACCCACCCGACGCACATGTCGGTCGGCGAGGCGCTGGCCGCGATCGAGGAGGTCGGGGCCGCCAGCGCCTGGCTGACCCACCTCGGCCACGACAACGACCACGCCGCGCTCGAGTCGACCCTGCCGCCGAACATCCGGGTGGCCCACGACGGCCTGAGGATCGGCGGCTGAGCGCGCGCCGCGGCCGGGCGCCGTGGATTGGCGCCCCATCCGACCTTGCCACGCCGCGGGCCCGGGCCATGCTGTCGCCGTGATGCCCCGGCCCGCGCTTCCGCTCATCCTCTTCCTCGCCCTCGTGCTGCCGTCCTTGTTCGGCGGCCTCGCCGGCAGCGCCGGCGCCGCCGAGCTTCCCCTGCCGCCGAAGCCGGCGCGGGTCTGCGTGATCTACAACGAGGCCGTGGCGGCCTCGAAGAAGCTCGCCGAGAACTACGCCCTCGGCCGGGGGATTCCCGAGGACAACCTGATCGGCCTGAACCTGCCCGAGTCGGAGGAGATTTCCCGCGAGCAGTACGAGGCCCTGATCCGGCTGCCGCTGGTCTCCGAGTTCGACCGCCGCAACTGGTGGGTCCGCGAGCGCAATCCCGCCGGCAACCTCGAGCCGCGCCAGACCCGCATCCGCATCCTCGTCTGCATGCGCGGGGTGCCCAGCAGGATCACCGAGCGGACGCCGCCCGCCGCGGCCGGCGGCGAGGACAGCGCGCAGGCGAAGCAACAGCGCCAGGCGCAGACGACCAAGGCCGCGGTCGACTCCGAGCTGGCGCTGCTCGGCGCCGACAACCTCCCGCTCGCCGGCCCGCTCAAGAACCCCTACTACGAGAAGGACCAGCCCTTCGCCAAATTCCCCGTGCCGATCTTCCTGGTCGGCCGCATCGACGCCGCCGACTGGGAGACCTGCCAGCGGATGATCCGCGACGCGCTCGCCGCCGAGCGCACCGGCCTGTGGGGCAACGCCGTGATCGACATCGCCAACAAGTTCCCGCAGGGCGACAACTGGCTGCGCAAGATCTCCGCGCAGCTCCAGCTCAAGGGCATCCCGACCCTGGTCGACCGCTTCAATCCGACCCTGCCGACGAACTACCCGCTGAGCGACACCGCCGTCTACTACGGCTGGTATGACTGGAACGTCAGCGGGCCGTTCCGCAACCCGAAGTTCCGCTTCCGCAAGGGTGCGGTGGCGGTCCACATCCACTCCTTCAGCGCCGCCCAGCTGCGCAAGGCGGACAAGAACTGGTCCGCCCCGCTGCTTGCCCGCGGCGCGGCCGCCACGCTCGGCAACGTCTACGAGCCCTTCCTCGAGCTGACCCACCACCTCGACATCTTCAACGAGCGCCTGCTCGACGGCTACACCCTGGTCGAGGCGGCCTACATGTCGATCCCCTCGCTGTCGTGGCAGGGCGTCGTCCTCGGCGACCCCCTCTACCGTCCCTTCCTGCACCTCGACGGCAGCGGCAAGAAGGCCCCCGAGGACCGCAGCTACCGCGCGTTGAGGATCGCCGCGATGCGCTGGGGGGCGACTCCGGACGAGATGGAAAAGCAGCTCCGCGGTGCCGCGGAGCGGATGAAGAACGGCACCTTCCTCGAGGCGATCGGCCACAACCTGGCGTCCCGCAGCGAGGATGCCCGCGCGGCCGAGGCTTACCGCAAGGCGCGGGAAATCTACACCGGCGGCCTCGACCGCCTGCGGATCGACATGCTGCTGGCCGGGCTCGATCGCGCGGCCGGCCGCAAGGCGGCGGCCATCCGGCTGCTCCGCGAGACCCAGTCGCGCTACTCCCACCTCGAGGAGTCCAGGGCCGCCAAGGCATGGTTGACCATCCTCGACCCGCCGCCACCACCGCCGGCCGGATCGGGCAAGTGAGCGCTGCGGGCTGTCGATGCCGGACGCGGGGTTCGGGGAAAGGTCGCGTTTTCGTCTTGCCACCCGGCGCCTGCTCGCGCCGGATCGGCAGGATGAGCGAATACCTCCGCCTGCTTCAGGCGACCCGCGGCGCGAGCGCGGTCGGCGAGGCCGCCGGGGACCCGCTGCCACCCGAGCTCGAGCTGCAGGCGCTGTGGTTCGCCGGCGGCCTCGGCCGCGAATTCACCGATGACCGGGGCCGCGGCGTGACCATCGTCCAGTTCGGCGAGTGGAACCGCTGTGCTGGCCCCGACTTCCTTCATGCGGTGGTCGAGGTCGATGGCGTCCGCCACCGCGGACCGGTCGAGCTCGACCTCCATCCGGCCGACTGGGAGGCCCACGGCCACGGGGCGGACCCGGCCTTCGAGGACACCGTCCTCCACGTCGTCTTCCATCATCCGGCCGTCGCCACCTTCACCCGCACGGCCGCCCATCGCGAGGTCCCGCGGGTCACGATCACCCCCGAGCAGCTCGGCGCGGCCCTCCAGCTGCCGCGCCAGCCGACTACGATCGCCCGCCCCGGGCGCTGCATCGCGCCGCTCGCCCGGCTCCCCGACGAGGCCCTCGAGGCGCTGCTCCACGAAGCGGCCGCCCACCGGGCCCGGCTCAAGGCCGGGCGCTTCCGGCGCAGCGCCGAGGCCCATGGCCGTGACACCGCGCTGTGGTTCGCCACGGCCGAGACCCTCGGCTACCGCCGCAATGCCCTGCCGATGAAGCTGCTCGCCCAGCGGCTCCACCTCGCCGCCTTGCGCGAGGCCGGCGACGAGCTCGGGGCGTTGGTCTTCGGGGCCGCCGGATTCCTCAGCCCGGAGCTCCACGAGCAGGCGCCCGACGACACCCGCGAGCAACTGCGCCGGCTGTGGGACCACTGGTGGAAGCTGCGCGGCCGATGGGAGTCGGCGCACCCGATCGCCTGGCGCCTCGCCGGCCAACGCCCGGCCAACCACCCGCACCGCCGCCTCGCCGCCCTGGTCGAGTGCGTGCGCCACTGGCCCGGGCTGCGCCGCGTGGCGCTGGCCCGCCCCTTCGACCCGGCCGCCGTCGTTCGTTTCCTCACCCGCCTCGAGGACCCTTTCTGGACCCACCGCCACACCCTCGCCTCGGGGCGCAGCGAGCGGCCCATCGCCCTGTTCGGGCGGTCGCGCGCGCTCGAGCTGCTCGCCAACCACCTGATCCCGGTCGCCCTGCAGGAGGACCTCCCATTCGCCGACTACCTCCGGCTCCCCGGTCCCGGCCCCAACGAGAAGCTGCGGCGCTGCGCCATCCGCCTGTTCGGCAGCGCGGAGCTCGCCCGTCCCTGGCTGCGCAAGCTCGCCCACCAGCAGGCCCTGCTGCAGGTCTACCACGACTTCTGCCTCGAGGACGCCAGCGACTGCCGCGATTGTCCCTTCCCCGAACAACTCGCTCAATGGCGTCCCCCCTCCGCCCACCCGGGCGCCCCCCCTCCGCCCACCCGGGCGTCCCCCCTCCGCCCGCCCAGGCGCCCTTTCCAAGCAGATCGAAGATCCTCGATGGCAGATGATGGATGAGCTTAGACAGGAAGTTCCCCTCCCCAAGCGCTGTCACTTCCCACCCGATCCCGCCCCGGAGCCACTTTCCACTTTTTACTTTCCACTGCGGCGCAGCCGCCTCCCATGGACCACCTCCTCGCCCTCAACCAGCTGCCCAAGGTCGGCCCGGTGCGCATCCGCCGGCTGCTCGAGCGCTTCGGCTCCGCCGCAAAGGTCCTCGGCGCCCCGGTCGACCGCTTGCGCCAGGTCGATGGCATCGGCCCCGAACTGGCGGCCATCCTCCATGACTGGGAATCCCACGCCGACCCGGTGGCCGAGCGCCGCGAGCTGGAGGAACGCGGCCTGTCGGTCATCCTTCCCTCGGATCCCGCCTTCCCCCCCGCCCTGCGCGACTCCTACGACTGCCCGCTGCTGCTCTACGTCTGGGGCCGGCTCGAGGAGCGCGACCGCCACGCGATCGGGATCGTCGGCACGCGCCGCGCCACCCACTACGGCAAAAACAGTACTAAGAAGCTCGCCTTCCAGCTCGCCAACGCCGGGTTCACCGTGCTGTCGGGGCTGGCCCGGGGGATCGACACGACCGCGCACGAGGCCGCCCTCGCCGCCGGCGGCCGCACCGTGGCGGTGATCGGCTCGGGCCTCGCCAAGGTCTTCCCCGCCGAGAACCTGCCGCTGGCCCGCCGCATCGCCGAGGGCAACGGCGCGGTGGTCAGCGAGTTCCCGCTCCACACCGCACCCGACAAGCAGACCTTCCCGCAGCGCAACCGGATCGTCGCGGCGTGGTCGCGCGCGCTGCTGGTCACCGAGTCGCCCGCCTGGTCCGGCTCCCTGATCACCGCCAACCTCGCCGCCGAGTACGGCCGGCCGGTCTACGCCGTCCCCGGCCCCATCGACCGCCCGACCTCGGCGGGCTGCCATCGCCTGATCCGCGACGGCGCCACCCTGGTCACCGACGCCAGCGAGATCCTCGACGACCTCGGCGGACTCCAGCTGCCGTTGGAGTCCTCCGCCACCGCCGATCGCGAGCCCGAATCCCCGAACGCAGCCACCGGGAACCTGCCCCCGCTGCCGGAGGAAGAGCACAAGATCCTCGACGCCCTTGGCGACACGGAGGCCGGGATCGACGTCCTCGTTGAACGCAGCGGACTCGGCGCACCGATCGTCTCCGCCACCCTGCTCAAGCTGGAGATGAAGCGCCTCGTCCAGGCCCTGCCGGGGTTTCGCTACGTGCGGCGCTGAGGCGCTACCAAGGCAGGAAGCGTCGCGGCGTCACCAGCAGGAGGGTGAGCACGATTCCCAGCGTCCAGAAGGGCCAGCCGGACGGGAAGAGATACGGATACACCATCAGCGCGACGCCCAGAATCGCCGGCTGCCATTCCTCCTTCAACTTGGCGTAGCCCACGGCAATCGTCCCGATGCTCCCGAACAACAACCAGCCGAGAATGGTCGACACGGCCGGGAGGGCGAGAGCCAGGGAAACGAAGAACACGACCTGACATTCAATCACACCAAACTTTATTCCGCAAGCCGGGATTCCCCCGGGGGTCCAATGCGCCGCCGCCCTTGTAGCGGACCCCGCCCCATCGTTCGTGATAAGAAGGACCTATCATGACGAGCCGATGGAAATGCCCCAAGTGCCAGAATAGCGACTTCGACACCGACCGCTTCCGCGCCACCGGTGGCGGCTTCGCCAAGGTGTTCGACGTGCAGAACAAGAAGTTCACCACCGTGACCTGCACGCGCTGCCAGTACACCGAGATCTACCGTGCCGACACCAGCCAGCTCGGCAACATCTTCGACTTCTTCACGAGCTGATCACCAACGGCCCGCTTGACCTCGCTCCGTGCAACCGCAAGCCTCTCATGGCTCACGCTACCACCATGAAAACCATCGCCGGAGCCGTCCTCATCGTCGCCGCCGCGATCTTCTACCACGCCCGGATCGAGGTTGAGGGGAGCCCGGTTTCCCACGACTCGCGCAAGCAGATCGTCCGCACCTGCCAGGTGAGCGCGGTGCTCTGCGGGTCGGTCGGATTGATCCTCCTCTCCACCGGTGCCGGGCGGAGCCTCGCCCGGCACATCAATCCGGCGCCGCCGCAGGATCCCCGGACAAGGCCGGCTTCCGGCACCGGGCCGGAAGTCGCGCAGGAAGCGAAGCAGGCTCCCCCGGGCCGCGCCGGGGGGTGACCGAGCCACGCCTGCCGGGTGAGGCCCGGCCTACTTCCTCGATGCCTTCTTCGCGGCCTTCTTGGCGACCTTGGCCGCGGTCTTCACCGCCGCCTTCTTGGCGGCCTTGCGGGCCGGCTTGGGCAGGTCGTCATCGTCGTCCTCGCCGCCGTGGTTGAGGATGAACTGGAGGTCCTCCAGGCCGAGGTTCGAGGCGAAGCCCTCGTCGCCGAGCACGTTGGTGACCAGCTGGGTCTTCTGGTGCTGCAGGATGCGGATCTTCTCCTCGACCGTGTCGCGGGTCAGCAGGCGGTAGGCGATGACCTTGTTCTTCTGGCCGATGCGGTGGGTGCGGTCGATCGCCTGGTTCTCGACCGCCGGGTTCCACCAGGGATCGTAGAGGATCACGTAGGAGGCCGAGGTCAGGTTGAGGCCGGCGCCGCCCGCCTTGAGCGAGAGCATGAACACCGAGGCGTCCTTGGTCGTCTGGAAGCTCTCGATCTCGCCCTTGCGGTCCTTGGTCTGGCCGGTGAGGTAGTGGAACGGCCGCGCCTCCAGCTCGAGCCGCGCCTTGATCAGGTCGAGCATCGAGACGAACTGCGAGAAGACGAGCACCTTGTGGCCCTCCTCGTGGAGCTGGTCGAGGAGGTAGAACAGCGACTCCATCTTGGCGCTCTCCTCCTTGAGGTACTTCGGGTCGATCAGGCCGGGGTGGCAGCAGATCTGGCGCAGCCGCATCAGGCCCTGCAGGATGGCGAAGGAGTTCTTCTTCACCGCCTCGTCGGAGTCGAGCCCGAGCAGCGCCTTCTGGATCCGCTTCAGCTCGGCCTTGTAGAGGTCCTGCTGGATGCCGTCCATCTTGGCGTAGACCTCCTCCTCGGTCCGCGGCGGCAGGTCCTGGGCGACCTGCAGCTTGGTCCGCCGCAGCAGGAACGGCCGCAGCCGCGCCGCCAGGCGGTTCTGCGAAAGCGGGTCCTTGCGCTTGTCGAAGCGCTTCTTGAAGTAGGCCCGGCTGCCGAGCACACCCGGCATGGCGAAGGCCATCAGCGACCACATGTCGAGCAGGCGGTTCTCGATCGGCGTCCCGGTCAGCACCAGGCGGTTCTCCGAGTCGAGCTCGCGCGCGCTCTTGGCCGCCTTCGAGTCCGGGTTCTTGATCTGCTGGCCCTCGTCGAGGATGATCGTCAGCCACTTCACCTCGTTGAGCAGGTCGCCGCAGACGCGCAGCTGGGCGTAGTTGAGGATCAGGATGTCGATGTTCTCCTGGACGTTCGGCACGTCGAGGTCGTCGCGGTTGCGCAGGATCTTGGCCACCAGGCCCGGCGCGAACTTCTCCGCCTCGCTGGCCCACACGTCGAGCACCGACTTCGGGCAGACGACCAGCGCCGGGCGGTGGTTCTTGTTCTCGCGCTTGCGCTCGGCGACCAGCCACAGGATGTAGGTCAGCGACTGGATCGTCTTGCCGAGGCCCATGTCGTCGGCGAGGATCCCGCCGAAGCCGTTGGTCGAGAGGTAGGCGAGGAACTGGAAGCCCTCGACCTGGTACGGACGCAGTTCCGCCCTGAGCTCCTTGGGCACGTCCGGGGTGACCTCGATGGTGATGTCGCCGGCGCGGTCCTTGATCCGCTTCCAGGCCTTCGGGTCGAAGACCTCGGCCGCCTTCGGGTCCGCCAGCTGCAGGGCGTGCATGCGGTGGGTCTCGCCGGAGAGGTCGAAGGGGTCGAGGCCGAGGCGGGTGACCGCATCGCGCTGCTCGGGGTCGAGCTTGATCTCCAGGCGCATCCACGAGCCGTCCTCCATGCGGACGTAGCCGCCGCGCGCGGCGACCAGCTGGCGGATCTGGGCCTTCGAGAGGTTGACGCCCTCGACGTCGATGACGATCCGCAGGTCGAACCAGTCGATCTCCTGGTTGACCACCTCGAAGCGCACCGCGGCGGTGACCGGGTCGGCGAGGATCGACTTGAGCCGGCTGTCGATTTCGAGGTCGACGGTCTTGGGCATCGCCTCGATCCACTCGGCGAACTTCTCGGGGAACTGCTTGGTGATGCGCGACTTGAAGGAGCCCAGCTTCTCGTCGTAGGTCAGCCCCATCTCCTCGAGCAGGCCCGGCACGGCGTAGAGGTCCTCGCGGGCGAAGCGCAGCAGCTGCTTGCCCTTGAGCGCCTTCTGGTCGACCAGCTCCCAGCCCTCCTTGGTGAGCTTCTCGGTGCGGCGCTCCTTGGCCTCGATCGCGGTGACGTCGATCACCAGGTGCTCGGTCTCCGCCGCGGTCAGGCCGGCGACGAGCTTGAGCTCGAAGCGCGGCTTGAGCTCGAGGTCGAGGACGCGCTTCTTCAGCGAGCCGGGCAGGGTCGAGCCGATCTTGCGGAGGAACTCGACGCCCTCGAGCGAGTCGATCACCCGCTTGGGAATCAGGTAGCGCGGCATCACCTCGGTCTCCTCGAGCCAGCGCGGCGGTCCCGGAAAGACGGTCTCGTCGGACTGGTAGAGCTCCTTGCGGCCGGGCAGCAGGCGCACCGAGTGGGTGACGTTCTCGCCGCCGGCGGTGACCAGCTGCAGGGCGAAGCTGCCGGGGTCGTAGGGGTCGTCCTCGCAGACCCAGCTGAGCGGCTCCTTGACCACCTTGAACTCGCGGTCGTCGAGGTTGACCAGGTAGCCCTTGAGGGCCGGCTGGCGGAACACCTGGTTCATGAAGCGGCAGGCGTTCTCCTGGTCGAAGTCGAAGGTGGTCTCGCCGTGCTCGCCGTAGAAGGAGAGGTAGTGCTCCCACAGCACCTGGCTCGGCGCGTCCATCTTGAGGGCCGCCTCGCGGTGCAGCGCGAGGAGGCGATCGATCTCGCCCTTCTCGCGGATCTGCTGCCACTCGCACTCGCTCTCGCTGACCTCGAGCCGCGCCTCGTTGATGGTCGCAACCAGGCGGAAGGAGACGTCGATCGGCGGGTTCTGCGGCGGGCGCTCGTTGACCTGCTCGATGCGGTCGTACCAGGCCGCGACCTCGCGCTCCTGCTCCCAGTCCGCCATCTTCTTCTGCACGTAGTTCAGGTCGGTGATGACCCCCATGAACTCCGGGTAGGGCAGCTTCTTCTTGTAGAAGGCGTAGGCGAGGTAGTTCCAGAACTCGATGATGTCGCCCGGCGGCATCGGCCACAGCTCGAGCGGCTCGTAGCTGGTGATCTCCCAGCGCGGCGACAGCCGGACCATGTCGTGGTCGTGAATCTCGCCCTCGATGACGTAGCGGCGGTAGCGCTTCTCGACCCGGCCGACGAAGTCCGCCTCCTTGTCGTCGAGCTCGCGGCCGAGCTTGTCCTCGATGACGTCCAGGATCGGGGTGTCGTCGAACTCATTGGGCGACTCCGGCAGGTCCTCGCCGCGGTGCATCCGCTCCATCATCGTGGCGTACTGGCACGCGCCGGAGATGATCTCGTCCTCGGCCGTGCACGAGCCGAACCAGCGGTTGCCCTGCAGCCGGAGGCTGGTGCGGAAGGTGCCGGTCTCGTCCTCGACGCGGCCCTGGATGAACAGGTGGTTGCCGAAGATCTGGGTGACGGTGCCCTCTCGCTGGAGCATCTCGCCGCGCTTGCGGGCTTCTTCCGGGAAACTGTTGAGGAAATTGAGGGTCGCGCGGTCGGGATTCATGATGCGTCGCGGAGGGATCGGCGGGTTCAAGGGCACGGGATCCCGCGCCCGCTGCCGAAAAGCGGGCCGCGAGGATAGATCCGCCCTTTCGGATCCGGCAACAAAAACCTGAACCCCTCAGGCTAGGGTTTTTCCCCAGCCAAGGGCAATCCGCGATTTCGGGACCGCGGCGCCCGCTGCCGCCGACCGCGTCCGGGCCGATCGCGTCCCGCCGACCACGTCCCGCCGCTGTCCCGCCGCTGACCCCGGCCGATTTCCCGCGTCCCGGCCGGCCGCTTGTGAAATTTTTCACAAAATCGCTTTGGCCCACCGCCGGGGGGCCTCCATATTTCGCCCGTCGCGATGATCACCTACACCAAGCCGCCCCACGAAAAGGAGCACCGGATGATCTTCCGGAACATCGACCGCGAGGGCTGGAACCCGTCGATCGACTGCTATCTCGGCGACGGCGGCTACGACCAGCTGCGGGCCGCCATGAAGATGGATCCCAAGGCGATCACCGAGGAGGTCAAGAAGTCGGGCCTGCGCGGCCGCGGTGGGGCCGGCTTCCCGACCGGCGTCAAGTGGGGCTTCATCCCGCCCAACAACACCAAGCCGGTCTACCTGATCTGCAACTGCGACGAGTCCGAGCCGGGCACCTTCAAGGACCGCTACATCGTTCACCAGGATCCGCACCAGCTCATCGAGGGCATGGTGATCTCCTGCTTCGCGGTCGGCGCCCACGTCGCCTACATCTACATCCGCGAGGAGTTCCCCGAGGCCGCGAAGATCCTCGAGCGGGCCATCGAGGAGGCGCGCGAGAGGAACTTCGTCGGCAAGAACGTCCTCGACTCCGGCTTCGACGTCGAGATCCACGTCCACCGCGGCGCCGCCGCCTACATCTGCGGCGAGGAGACCGGCCTGATCGAGTCGCTCGAGGGCAAGCGCGCCTACCCGCGGATCAAGCCGCCCTACTTCCCCGCCGCGCTCGGGCTCTACATGTGCCCGACGATCGTCAACAACGTCGAGTCGCTGTGCCACGTGAAGCACATCGTCCAGATGGGCGGCGAGGAGTACGCCAAGCTCGGCGTGCCGCGCAACACCGGCACCCGCATCCTCTGCGTGTCGGGCGACGTGAAGAAGCCGGGCTACTTCGAGGTCGAGGTCGGCAAGATCACCATGCGCGAGCTGCTCCACGACATGTGCGGCGGCCCGCCGGACGGCCGCGAGTTCAAGGCGGTGATCCCGGGCGGATCCTCGTCGAAGATCCTGCGCTGCGACGAGAGCTTCACGCTGAAGGGCAAGGGTCCCGACGGCGCCGACCAGGAGCTCGGCTTCTGGGACATCCCGCTCGACTTCGACACCCTGGCGGCCTGCGGCTCGATGGCCGGCTCCGGCGGCGTGATCGTCATGGACGACTCGCGCAAGATGTCCTGGGTGCTCAACAACATCAATCAGTTCTACGCCCACGAGTCCTGCGGCCAGTGCACGCCCTGCCGCGAGGGTTCCACCTGGATGCGCAAGATTTCCGACCGCCTGGTCGCCGGCGAGGCATCGCCCGAGGACATCGAGACCCTCGAGAGCGTCGCCTACCAGATCGACGGCAAGACCATCTGCGCCTTCGGCGAGGCCTCCTCCTGGCCGGTCGAGGCGATCATCGCCAAATACCGCGAGGAACTGCTCGCCGACACTTCGGAGGCCAACGAGGCGGTCGCGCACAACGCCGAGGCCGAGGCCCAGCGGCGCTACCTGCAAAAGGCTTGAACGGGGAGCGGGCGTGGTCCGTCCCATTCTCCATCGTGACCCGGACCAGCACGGCACTTGCCTTCGCATTCCTCCTTTCCGCCTGCGGCTTCCAGTCGATTGGCGACCTCGGCAACGACAACCCGCGGATCCGGGAAAAACAGCGGGCCAGCGTCGCCCGGTTCCCGCCGGAACCCATCCGCGGGCAGGCCATCGGGGAGTTCTTCCGCAGTCGGGTGGGGTTGATCCACACCTCGTCGAAGTCACAGGGCCGGGCCGTCCCCGTTTCCCGCGATGGATACTACCTGACCGCGTGGCACGTGATCCGCGGCGAGGAGGAATTCTTCCTCTCGGACACCGTCCTGCTGAAGCCCCTGCCCGACGACCGCTCCTTCAAGCCCTCCGACCACTTTCGCACCGACCTTCACCGCGGCCGCTTGGTCTGGCATGACCCGGGCGCGGACCTCGCCGTCGTCAAGTTCGACCTCGGCGCCGAAGAGCCCTTCGCTCCCCGTGTCGCCCCACCCGAGGTGGGCTCCGCCGCCTTCAGTGGCGCCAGCGGAAACAACAGCGGCACCCACCTGGTGAAAACGGGAGGAAGTCTCGAGGATGGCTTCGGCAACGGACCATTCCAAACGGCGGGCGAAGTCACGCAAACGGGCCGGATCGGCAGGGACTCCCCCTGCCACTGGTTCCGGTCGACCCTGGTGTCCCGACGGGGCATGAGCGGCGGACCGGTGGTCGACTCCGCAGGCACGCTGGTCGGAATCATCTCCCGGATCGACATCAACCTGCTGGGGATCTCCACCCGCGACCGCCCAGCACACTCGACGGTGTTCACCATGCTCCCGAAACGGGAACTCGAGCGGGTCATCGCCGCGGACCGGGCGGACTGAGCCGCGCGGCGGCCGGGACCCGCCCCCCGGACGGGTCCCGCCCCCCCGGAGCCGGCCTGCGGACCGGCATCACTCCCCGAAGACGAAGCACAGGTAGCTCGTCGCCGCCATTTCCTCGAAGCGCATCCGCCGCCGAAAGTCGTGGCCGCCCCAGCTCTCGAGGAAGAAGAACTCGCGCTTGTCGCCATCGTAGCCGGTGATGACCGAGGCGTGCAACGGTGCATCCTCGCCCGGCCAACTGGCCTGCTCGGCGGCCGCCGACGGATCGGGAAGCTCCACCCCGGGGTCGCGGCCGACGCGGTCGTGGAGGCGATTGCGCTGGTGGGAAAATCGCCGCCAGACGATCACCGGCAGGCCCTCTTCCAGCGCCCCCTTGACCGCGAACTCATCGAAGCGGTTGAGCCGGTCGAGTGACAGCCCGGCCTCGGCGGCCACGGCGCTGTAGAGCTTCACCATGTTGGATCCGGCGGCGCTGCCGGTGTTGCGGAAGCCGGCCGCGGCGGCCATCCAGTCCTCATCGAGGTGCATGCCGAAGTGCCGCGCCGCCATCGCCAGCGTGTTCAGCCCGCAATAGGGACGGTAGCCCTGCGGGACGGTCTCGATGCCCTTCACCTCGACCCGTGCGCCGTCCCGCACCACGCTGGCCGCCAGCCGCGCCTCCCGGTCGCGCTCACCCTCATCCTCGAAGGCCGGGTCCATCCAGCCATCCCGGGTCTCGTCTTCCCTCGCGATGGTCACCCGCACCAGCCGGTCCTCGGCCTCGAACAGGCGGATCGCGAGTTCGTCCATGGTCCACTCCTTCGGCTCCGCCCGCAGCAGCCGTCCCTTGCCGAAGCGGGCTTGCTTCGGCCTTGCCCGGTCCGCCACTGCGGCAATCGACTCCTCAAGCCGGGCCACACTCTCTTTGTAACCCTCGAGGAAACGGGACTGCTTCACCTCGAGTCGTCGCGCCATTTCCTCGCGCAACTCCCGCTGGCTCAGTCCCTCGGGGAGTTTTTCGTCGAAGTAGCCGAAGTACGACCCGGCATCGACGAAGGTCGCCTCGAGCCAGGCCAGGCGGTCGTCGCGATGGACCGCGCGCAGCAGCAGCACCTCGCGCCCGAACAGCTTCGGCCGCGCCATCAGGTGCGAGATCGCCGACGGGCCGACCGTGCCTTCATCCTTCCACTCCCCCGGCAGCGCCTCGCCGCGCCAGATCCCCTCGCCCAGCACGACCTCGTCGAGCTCCTGCCCGTTGAGCGGGCTGTTGGCATTGAACACCGGCCCGAAGACCGAATTCGGAATCCCCCGGGCGGTCGCCGCCGCCAGCAGCAACCCCGCGATGACCAGCGCCGTTCTCCTCATCCCGGAGACCAAAGCCCGGTCGCGCCCGAATTCAAATCCATTTCCACCACCCGTGGCGGGGACAATTCGCCCGGCAGGGCCCGATCCCGCTTGAGCCGGGACGCCCGCTGCCCTACAGCGCGCCCATGCACGGCTTCGCCTACCGCAACGGCTCGCTCCACTGCGAGGACGTCGACCTCCAGTCCCTCGCCGAGTCCCACGGCACCCCGCTCTACGTCTACTCGGCCGGCACCATCCGCGACCACTACCGCCGGCTCGACCAGGCCCTCGAGGGCGTCGACCACGAGGTCGCCTACGCGGTGAAGGCCAACTCGAACCTCTCGGTGCTGCGCCTGCTCGCCGACGAGGGCGCGGGCTTCGACATCGTCTCCGGCGGCGAGCTGTTCCGCGTGATCGAGGCCGGCGGCGAGCCGGCCCGCTGCACCTTCGCCGGCGTCGGCAAGACCCGCCGGGAAATCGAGTACGCCCTCGAGCAGGGCATCTACTCCTTCAACGTCGAGAGCGAGGCCGAACTGCGCTACCTCGACCAGGTCGCCGGCGAGCTCGGGGTGACCGCCCCGGCCGCGGTGCGGGTGAACCCGAACGTCGACGCCAGGACCCACAAGTACATCTCGACCGGCAAGTCCGAGAACAAGTTCGGCGTCGACTTCGAGCAGATCGCCGACCTCTACGCTCGCGCCGCGAAGGACCTGCCGAACGTCCGGCTGCGCGGCATCCAGATGCACATCGGCTCGCAGCTCACCTCGATCCAGCCCTTCATCGAGGCGGTCGAGAAGGTCGCCCCGCTGGCGGCCCGGCTGCGCGACGAGCACGGCATCGAGTTCTGGTCGATCGGCGGGGGCATCGGGATCATCTACCAGGACTGCCTGAGGTCCGGCACGATCGACTGGTGGGACGAGAAGTCCGAGCAGGACCGGCCGCTGACGCTCGACGAGTACGGCCGCGAGCTGGTTCCCCGCCTCAGGGACCTCGGCCTCAGGATCCTGCTCGAGCCGGGCCGCTGCATCGCCGGCAACGCGGGCGTCCTGCTGACCACCTGCCTCTACGAGAAGAAGGGCAGCGCGAAGACCTTCAAGATCGTCGATGCCGGCATGAACGACCTGATCCGCCCGGCGCTCTACGAGGGCTACCACGAGATCGTCCCGCTCAGGGAGCCCGGCGCGGAGAGGCTGAAGGTCGACGTCGTCGGCCCGATCTGCGAGAGCGGCGACTTCTTCTGCCAGGACCACGAGCTGCCCGACTTCCAGCCGGGCGAGGCGGTCGCGCTGATGAGCTCCGGCGCCTACGGCTTCGTGATGGCCTCGAACTACAACACCCGGCCGATGCCCGCCGAGGTGCTGGTCGACGGCGACAAGGCGAGCGTCATCCGCAAGCGCCAGACGCTCGAGGACCTGGTCGCCGCGGAGCGCTGATCGGCGAGGACCCCGGCACGTGGCGAAGCACTGGAACCCTCGTACGGGAGGCTCCGGGGACTCGCATTGATTTGCGTGGCCGGACTATCGACCCCGATTTCCAGCAGGATACGCGCAGCCCACCCCGATTTCAGTCGTTTCCCGCGCCTTCGGGGACTTGCGTCCTTGCGTCATGGCATTTCCTCTGGCACGTGCCCTGCAGCTGGAAAGCCTCCAAGCTTCCGCTCCATGATCCCCGCGCCCGCGAGACGACGCTCGCGGCGGCGGGTTCTTCCCCCACAAGATGCCCCCCCGCACCCTCCAGAGCCGGAGTCTCCTCTGGCTGTCCGGACTACTCGCACTCGGCCTCCCGGGCGCCCGGGCCGACGTCGTTCCCGCGGCGGCCTTCGACGATCCGGTCGAGCTGCTGGCGGAGGGTGGAACCGGCGGCACGGCGGTCGCCGACCTCGACCGCGACGGCACCATGGAGTTCGTCGTCCAGCGGCAGATCCTGATCCTCAGCGCGGCCGGCGACGACTGGGAGGTGTTCGGCCCGCTCGCCGACCCGTCCACGCGACTCAACCGCTTCGCCGGTGACGTCGCGGTCGGTGACGTCGACGGCGACCTCTGGCCCGACATCATCACCACCGACACCGCCTTCAACGACACGATCGGCTCGCTGGTCTGGTTCGAGAACCCGGACGGCGACCTCGCCGGCGAGTGGGTCGAGCACGTCATCGACAGCTGGGACGGCAGCGGCACGGGAGACGAGATCGTCCACGCCGAGGAGGAGGTCGGCGACCTCGACGGCGACGGCCTGCTCGACATCGTCGTCCGCGACATCAGCAACGGCTTCTGGGTCTTCCTGCAGGACCCGGCCGGCGGCTGGCACCCGCGGAGCTTCACCCCGACCAACCCGCGCGAGGGGCTCGACCTGTGGGACCCCGACGGCGACGGCGACCTCGACATCCTGCTCAATGGCGTGTGGTTCGAGACCCCGGCCGACCCCGTCGGCGGCAGCTGGACCCGGCGCGACATCCTCGGGATGGAGGGCTGGTATCCCGAGACCAACGACGGCGACGCGATCAAGGACTATGCCACCAAGGTCGTCGCCCGGGACTTCGACGGCGACGGCCGCGACGACGTCCTGATCAGCAACGCCGAGGAGCTCAACAACCTGTCGCCGACCAAGCCCCGCGGCATCCGGCTCTACCTGCAGCCGGAGGACCCGCTCTCCGGCACCTGGACCGAGACCATCCTGACCTCCGACCATTTCTCGTGGCACAGCCTACAGGCGGTGGACATCGACCGCGACGGCCGGCTCGACGTCCTCGCGGCGATCTCGCCGGTCGGGACCGACACCGCCGCACCCGACCTGAGCCTGTGGATCAACCAGGGCGAGGCAGCGGGCGGGGCTTCCTTCGCCAAGGTCTCCGTCGACGACAAGCCCGGCTACCAGGGGGCGGTCGGCGATGCCGATGGCGATGGCAATCCGGAGATCGTCCTGCCGCAGGACTTCGATGCCGGACCGGTGCGCAGCTACCGCAACATCGCCGCCATCGGAGCCACCGGACTCTACTCGAGGTTCCGCGCCGACAACGAACTCCCCGCCGGCGCGGGCGGGGCACCCGACAGCGATAGCGACCAGCTCGACGACCTGCTGGAGTTCTTCCTCGTCACCGACCCCAGGGCCTCGACGCCGGGGACCCGGCGCCCGGCCGGAATCGTGGGCCCCGAGGGCCTTGTCTTCCAGTTCCGCCGCGATGCGCGGGTCGCCGCCAGCGAGTTCACGGTCGAGTTCTCCAGCGACCTCCTTGCCTTCGAGCCGGTGGTCGACGGCGTGAACGGCGTCGAGTTCCTCTTCGACAGCGACTTCCACGGACCCGGCATCGACCGGGTCAGCGTGCACCTCCCCTTCAGCGCCGCGCCGTCCGGACGGGGCGCCGGCCGCCTCCTGCTCGAGGAGGCCCGCTTCCTGGCGCCCCTGCTGTCCTCTCCGGCCACCGCACCGCCGGACGTGCCGGGCGGGTAGCGCACCTCCGCGGGCGGGCCTACAGCCGCACCGCGTAGGTCTTCTCGGGGATCAGCGGGGCGACCGGGCGGGCCTCGACGCGCGAGCTGCGGTGGACCCCGCAGAGCAGGCCGACCGAGGCCAGCGTGAAGACCAGGTTGGTGCCGCCGTAGCTGACGAAGGGCAGCGGCAGGCCGGTGTTGGGCAGCACGGCCGTGGTCACGGCGATGTTGATCATCGCGGGAATGACGACGACGAGGGTGAGGCCGATCGCCATGCAGCGCTTGAAGACATTGTTGGCACAGACCGCGATGCCGATCCCGGCGACCGCGATGACCACGTAGCAGAGCACCACCCCGAGCGTGCCCCACAAGCCGAGCTCCTCGCCGATGTTCGGGAAGATGAAGTCGGTGTGGGCATAGGGCATGTTGCCGAACTTCTCGTAGCCGTTGCCCAGCCCGACGCCGTCGCGCCCGCCGTTGCCGAAGGCCAGCAGGGCGCGCCACTGCTGCATGCCCTTGCCGATCTGGTGGACCGGGTCGTCGAGCTCGAGCCAGGCCTCGATCCGCGACCAGCGGTTCTCGTTGTTGCGCACCAGCCAGGCGAAGGCGCCGCCGCCGAGGAGCACCGTCGGGATCAGGTAGACCAGCCGCGTGCCGGCGACGAAGAGCACGGCGAATCCCGCGGCGCCGAGGCCCACGGCGGTGCCCATGTCGGTCTCGAAAAGGATCAGCCCGACCGGGATTCCCAGCAGCACGGCGGGGATGACGAAGCCGCGCCAGAAGGTCCGGGTCTCGGTCTGCCAGCGGGCGAACCAGCCGGCCAGGGCGACCACGGTGATCGCCTTGGCGACCTCGGAGGGCTGGAAGCGATTGATCAGCGGGAAATTGATCCAGCGGTACTCGCCATTGATGCCCGCACGCACGCCGGGCACGTAGCAGAGCGCCAGGAAGACGCAGGCCACCGCCAGCAGCCAGGGCCAGACGCGGCGCAAGGTGGCCGGGTCGACCATCGAGAGGCCGATGGCCGCGAGCACGCCGATCGCCGCCATCCACGCCTGGCGGTGGAAGAAGAAATAGGGTTCCTCGACCCCCTTCACCCAGGCGCTGGTGCTCGCCAGCATCACCAGCCCGAGCGCCACCAACACCGCCACCGCGGTGCAGAGGGCAATCGAGCAGTAACGCGCCATACCCGAGAAAAGGTTAGGAGACCCGAATAATCAATCCGGAATCTTCAGGTCCATGCCGACCCGGAGCCGCTTGGGATCGCTGATCCCGTTGGCCTTCATCAGCACCTCGGGGGTCGTGTCATGGCGTTGGGCGATCGCCCAGAAGGTGTCGCCGGGGCGCACCCGGTAGGTCGTCGACGAGCCCACCGCGGGTTGGCGGCCGTCGCGGCGGTCGGCGGCACGGACGACCACCGCGTCCGCCCGCTCGGCGGCTTCGGTGGCGACCAGTCCGGGAGTTTCCAGGCGCATCGGTTCCTCGACCACCGCGGTGACCGGCGGCTCGACCACCCGGGCCCGCGGCGCAGGCGGTGCCGGCGGCACCTCGACGACCCCGCCATCCTGGCGGGCGCGCTCGCGGATCGCGGTCATCTCGGCCGGCTCCTCGGCGGCGATGGTCTTCGACGGGATCTTCAGGTAGCAGCCGGCGCGCAGCGGCACGTCGGCATTGGCCTCCCGCAGGTCCATCTCGCTCACGCCGCAGCGGGCGGCGATGCTGGCGTAGGTCTCGCCGGAGCCCACGGTGTAGATCCCCTCGCCGGAGCCGATCTTCGGCAGCGGTGGGCCTTCCGGGCTCGCCTTGACCGGCTCGGCGGCCGGGGCGGCGGCGACGGCCTCGTCCTCGAACCACTGGCTGTGGACGAAGATCCCCGCCACGGCAACCACGTGGATCAGCAGGATGACCATCAGCGCCCGGGCGACCCCGAGGTTCGGCACGTCCCCCTCCATCTCGGCGGTGGCCGTCGCGGCGCGCTGGCGCTTGCGGGAAACGTTGGCCATCAAGGTGCGCAGCGGGCGCTTCTTCACGGGGAGGCGTTTCACGGGGAGGCGTGGGTGTTTCATGGTTCGTGCTTTCACTTGAGTTGGTTGACCAGCCGGCAGAACGCGTCGCCGCGCTCCTCGTAGCCGCTGAACTGGTCGAAGGATGAGGTTCCGGGAGAGAGCAGCACCGTGTGACCGCGCTGGGCGTGGCGGGTGGCGGCATCGACGGCCTCCGCCAGGGTCGTCACCGGCTCCACCGGGACGACGTGCGAGGCGAGGTCGGCCAGCTTGGCGGAGATCTCACCGAAGGTGACCATCGCCGCGCAGCGCTCGCCAAGCAGGCGCAGCAGCGGCCGGTAGTCCAGTCCCTTCTCCTTGCCGCCGGCGATCAGCACCACCGGCCGCAACTGCGAGCTCAGCGCGCTTTCCAGCGCGTGCAGGTTGGTCGCCTTCGAGTCGTTGAGCCACTCGATGCCGTCGAGCGTGCGGACCAGCTCGCAGCGGTGCCGCGGCGGAGCGTAGCCGTCGAAGGCCGCCGCGGCGGTCGCCGGGTCGACGCCGACCGCTTCGCAGGCCGCCATCGCCGCCATCGCGTTCTCGGCATTGTGGCGGCCGCGCAGGTGGCTGCCGGTCTCGAGGTCGAGCACCTCGACCCCGGCGCGGCGGATGCGCCGGCCGTCCGAGGTCCAGTCGGCGCCGGAGTCGTCGACGGCGAACTCGACCCGGCGGGCGGCCAGTTCACCGACATTCTCACCGCGGCGGACCACGGCGACGTCGGCGGCGGTCTGGTTGCGAAACACCCGCAGCTTGGCGCGACGGTAGCTGTCGACGTCCGGATAGCGGTCCATGTGGTCGGGCGCGAAGTTCAGCCACACCGCGACCTCCGGGCGGAAGTCGACGATCGTCTCCAGCTGGAACGAGCTCGCCTCGAGCGCGAGCACCTCGGGCACCTCGTCGCCGCGCACGACCTCGCAGACCGGGCGGCCGTAGTTGCCGCAGGCGACCGCGGCGAGCCCGGCGTGGCGGCAGATCCGCTCGACCAGCTCGGTGGTGGTCGTCTTGCCGTTGGTTCCGGTGATGGCGATGATGCGGCCGTCGAAGTGGCGGGAGGCCAGCTCGACCTCGCCGATGGCCTCGCCGGCACCCGCCGAGAAGGCCCCGACCAGCGGGCCGTAGGTGTCGATTCCCGGACTGACCACCAGCAGGTCGCAGCGGCAGTTGCGGCCCGTGTCGATCCCGGCACCGGGGTGCGCGGCGACCCCCTCGGGCAACCCCGCGACCTCGGCGGCGGCGTCGTAGACGTGCACCTCGGCCCCTTCCGCGTGGGCGAGCGCCGCCGCCGCGCGGCCGCTGCGGCCGGCGCCCAGGATGGCGACGCGCTTTCCCTTGAGGCTCATCAGACGATTTTCAGCAGCGCCAAGCCGAACAGGCCGAGCATGATCGAGAGGATCCAGAAGCGGATGATCACCTGGCTCTCGTGCCAGCCGCGCAGCTCGAAGTGGTGGTGGATCGGCGCCATCGCGAAGATCCGCTTGCGGCGCAGCTTGAAGCTGCCGACCTGCAGCATCACCGAGAGCGCCTCCATCACGAAGACCCCGCCGATGATCACCAGCAGCAGCTCCTGCTTGACGCAGATCGCCGCGGTGCCGATCGCGCCGCCGATCGCCAGCGAGCCGGTGTCGCCCATGAAGACCTTCGCCGGGTGGCAGTTGAACCACAGGAAGCCGAAGCCCGCCCCCGCCAGCGCCAGCATGAACACCGCCAACTCGCCGACGAAGGGGTTGTAGGGGATGGTCAGGTAGCTGTTGGCCATGAAGAAGTGCCCCGCCAGGTAGGCGAGCATCGCGTAGGCCAGCGAGACGGTGATGGTGCAGCCGGCGTCGAGCCCGTCGGTCAGGTTCACCGCGTTCGAGCAGCCGATGATGATCGCGGCGAAGAACGGGATGACCAGCCAGCCGATGTCGACCAGCGGCACCTTGAACAGCGGGAAGGTGATCTGGCCGATCCCCATCGGCACGTTGCCCAGCTTGTATCCCGGCATGTAGCCCATCTCCCGGATCGTCTCGGCGGTGTTGCCGAAGCCGGAGATCTCCTGCTTGAAATACAGGAAGCAGGCGGCGACCAGCGCGACCACGAGCTGCCAAAACAACTTCATCCGCGCGCTCACGCCGTCGGAGTTCTTCTCGTTCACCTTCTTGTAGTCGTCGCAAAAGCCCAGCAGCCCGAGGGCCCCCATCGAGCAGGCGCAGACGGCGACGAAGGGGTTGAGCGGACGGGCGCAGACGAGGGTGGCGACGAGCACCGAGCCGATGATCAGCACGCCGCCCATGGTCGGCGTGCCGACCTTGCCGCCGTGGAGCTCGGCAAGCTTGTGCACCTCCTCCGCCGAGCGGATCGGCTGGCCGACCTTGAGCGAGATCAGACGGCGGATCACCCGCATGCCGAAGAGCAGGCTCAGCAGGAACGCGAGCAGGCAGGCCAGCGCGGCGCGGAAGGTGATGTACTTGAGCAGGTTGAGGAAGCTCAGCGTGTGCGCCCAGCCCTCGACGTTGCGGGCGTTCTCCGCATCGAAGGCCTCGCGCCACAGTTCATAGATCCAGTAAAGCATCAGTTCTCGGGGGATTCCGGGGGAAAGACCTGGTTCATGAGCTTCTCCATCGCCGCGCTGCGGCTCGCCTTGAACAGCACCACGTCGCCGGGCTTGACCTGCGATGAGAGTTCCGCCGCCGCGGCGGAGCGGTCGGCGAAGAAGTCCCCCTCGCCGGCACCCTCGGCGATGCCCTCGGCGCCCTCGCCGACGGCCATCACCCGCATCCCGCGCTCGCGGGCGAGCTCGCCGACCCGCAGGTGGGCGTCGCGGGCGTGCGTGCCCAGCTCGCCCATCGGTCCCAGCACGACCCAGCGGCGGCCGCCGTTCGGCAGGGCGGTCTCGGCCAGGGTCTCGATCGCCGCGGCCATCGACTCGGGGTTGGCGTTGTAGGTGTCGTCGATCACCATCACCCCGCGCGAGCGGTAGCTGCGCAGCCGCCCGCTGGTGAGCACGGCGGTCGACAGCCCCTGGGCGATCGCCTCCGGCTCCATGCCGAGGAACCAGCCGCAGCCGGCGGCCAGCAGGGCGTTCTTGATCATGTGGCGGCCGGTCACCGGCAGGTCAACCGGGGCGACCCGGCGGCCGTCGACCACCAGCATGAAGCGGGCGCGGCCGTCCTGCTGGACGAGGTCCTCGGCGCGGATCAGGCCGCGGCCGTTGCCCACCGGCACCACCCGGGCCCGGGTGCGGGTGCGGAAGTAGTCGTAGAAATCGCAGCCCGCCGGGATGAACAGGGCGCCCTCCGACGGCAGCGCGCGGGCCAGCGCGCCCTTCTCCTCGGCGATGCCCTCGCGGCTGCCGAGGAACTCGATGTGGGCCGTGCCGATGCTGGTGATGATCCCCATCGTCGGCGCCGCGATCTCGCACAGCGGCGCGATCTCGCCGGCATGGTTCATGCCCATCTCGAACACCGCGGCGCCGTCGCCCTCCTCGAGCGACAGCACGCTCAGCGGCACGCCGATGTGGTTGTTGAGGTTGCCCCGCGTCGCCCGCACCCGGCACGACTCGCCGAGCACCGCGGCGGTGAAGTCCTTGGTGCTGGTCTTGCCGTTCGAGCCGGTGATCCCGACCACCGGGATGTCGAACTCGTGGCGGTGCCAGCGGGCCAGGCGCTGCAGGGCGACCAGCCCGTCCTCGACCAGCACCACGGCCGCGCCCCCCGGGTCGCCGCCGTCCCAGCGCTCGGCCACGACGACCGAGGCGCCCGACTCGATCGCCCCGGCGGTGAAGTCATTGGCGTCGAAGCGCTCCCCCTTGAGCGCGAAGAAGGCCGAGCCCGGCTCGATCGTGCGGGTGTCGGTCGACACCCGCAGCGCCACGGCGTCCCCCGGTCCCGCGACGACGGCGCCGCCGCACAGCGACGCCAGTTGTTCCGCCTCGATCGTCTTCATGGTTCCTATCGGTGGTTGCCTGGTCGCTCCTCGATCGCCTTGCGGGCCTCGACCCGGTCGTCGAAGGGAATCGTCTCGTCGGCAAGCTGCTGGTACGGCTCGTGCCCCTTGCCGGCGATCAGCACGATGTCGCCGCGGCCCGCCGCGTGGACCGCGATGCGGATCGCCTCGCGCCGGTCGGGCACGACCCGGTAGCGCGCCGGGCCCATCCCCTTCTCGATCTCCTCGAGGATCTTCGCCGGATCCTCGCCACGGGGGTTGTCGGAGGTCAGCACGCAGGCGTCGCTGTGGCGCGCCGCCGCCTTGCCCATCAGCGGGCGCTTGCCCTTGTCGCGGTCCCCGCCGCAGCCGAACACCGTGATCAGCCGGCGCGGCTCGAGCTCGCGCAACGTCCGGCAGGCGTTCTCCAGCGCGTCGGGCGTGTGGGCGTAGTCGACGAAGACGTGGACGCCGTCGCGCGACGCGCAGTGCTCCATCCGGCCGGGCACCTGGGGGCTGTCGGCCATCGCCGCCACCGCCCCGCGCAGCGGCACGCCCGCCGCGGTGGCGCCCGCCAGCGCGGCCAGCGCGTTCATCACGTTGAAGCGGCCGATCAGCGGCGTGCGCAGAAGGAAGGACTTGCCGCGCGCCTCGAGCTGGATCTCGCAGCCGCGGTCGCTCTGGCGGAAGCCGGTGGCGCGGAAGTCCGCGGCGAGCCCGAAGCCGTAGGTCAGCACCCGCATGCGTTCCCTGAGGCGCTCGGCGAGCGCCGCGCCGTGGGCGTCGTCGAGGTTGATGACCGCCACCGGCTTCTTGCCGCGCGGGTCGTCCGCCGCCTGCTCGAACCACGAGTCCTTGGCCGCCGCGTAGGCCTCCATGCTGCGGTGGTAGTCGAGGTGGTCCTGGCTGAGGTTGGTGAAGACGAGGACGTCGAAGGCGACGTCGGCGACGCGGCGCTGGTCGATGCCGTGCGACGAGACCTCGAGGGCCGCGCCGCGGCAGCCGGCGTCGCGCATCGTCGCCAGCAGTTCCTGCAGCACCGCGGCGTCGGGAGTGGTGTGGGTCGAGCGGCGCAGCTCGTTGCCGTCGTCGGTGACCACCGTCCCGAGCAGCCCGGCGCGGTGCCAGGCCGACTTCATCAGGTGGTGGCAGAGGTAGGAAACCGTCGTCTTGCCGTTGGTGCCGGTGACGCCCACCAGCTTGAGCTCCGCCGCCGGGTCGCCGCACAGCGCCGCGGCGATCGCCGAGATTGCGGCGCGCGGGTCGGCCACCTGGATCCACGGGATCGACGCCTCGTGCCCCTCCGGTGCCGGCCGGTCGGCCACCACCGCCGCGGCGCCCCTCTCGAGGGCGACCGGGAGGAAGTCCAGCCCGTCGAGCTGCCCGCCGCGCACCGCGACGAAGACGGTTCCCGGCCCGACCCGGCGCGAGTCGGAGCTGACCGCCGACACTTCCGTGTCGAGCGGTCCGGCCGCCAGCGGGCGGTCGATCCGTGGCAACAGGTCGCGAAGCTTCATGGCTCGATCGTTCCGGCGAGGGCTTCCTCGGTGTCCTCCTCGATCGGCTCGGTGGGCTCCAGGTCGAGGTGGGTCGCCAGTCGCCCGGCGATCCTCGCGAAGGTCGGCGCGGCGATGGTGCCGCCGTAGCGCTTCACCTTGTCGGTGAGCGGGTCGTCGATCACGACCAGGCAGACGAAGGCGGGATCCTGCGCCGGCATCATCCCGGCGAAGGAAACCGTGTAGTGGCCCTCCTGGTAGCGCCCCCAGTGGACCCGCTTCGCGGTTCCCGTCTTGCCGGCCACCTTGAATCCCTCGACCACCGCGCGCGTCGCCGTGCCGCCCTCCTCCGTCACCTTGGTCAGCGCGTCGCGCATCTGGCGCGACACCCGCTCCTTCATCACGCGGCGGACGACCTGCGGCCGGAAGCGCTCGATGACCGAGCCGTCGCTGGCGATCACCGAGCGGACGATGCTCGGGCGGATCAACTCGCCGCCGTTGGCGATGGCGCCGTAGGCCGAGGCGACCTGCAGCGGGGTGACGTTCAGCGCGTAGCCGTAGGAGGCGCGCGAGAAGTCGATCAGGTTGTTGGTGTTGCGCACGATCCCGGCGGACTCGCCGCTCAGCAGGATGCCGGTCTCCTGGCCGAAGCCGAAGGCCGCGGCGTAGTCGTAGAAGCGCTTCGCACCGAGCTGGCGGGCGATCTTGAAGGCGCCGATGTTGCTCGACTTGACCAGCACGCCCTCGACCGAAAGCATGCCGTAGGGGTGGTGGTCGGGAACCCGCAGCTTGCCCTCGCGCAGGACCCCGTGGTGGCAGAAGACCTCGGTGCTCGGGCTGACCAGGCGCTCGTTGAGGGCGCCGGTCGCGGCCACCACCTTGAAGGTGCTGCCGGGCTCGTAGATCCCCTGCAGGGCGTAGTTCATCGCCCCCTCGGAGAGGCCCTCCTTGCGGTTGAGGTTGAAGTGCGGGCGGTTGACCATGCCGAGGATCTCGCCGTTGGCGGGGTCCAGCACGATCACGCAGCCGCGCTTGCTCTGGTATTCCCCGAGGGCGTGGTCGAGTTCCTCCTCGATGATCGCCTGCACCCCGGTGTCGAGGGTCAGCTTGACGTTCAGGCCGTGGCTCGGCGGGCACAGCGAGCCGTCGCCGCCGGGCATCAGCATGCCGCGGGCGTCGCGGCGGTGCTTGCGCCAGCCGTCGCGTCCCGCGAGGTAGTCCTCCATCGCCGCCTCGACCCCGAACACCCCGACCTGGCGGAACACCTTGTCGCCCGCGGCGTCGGTCTTCTCCACCTCGCTGGTGTAGCCGACCACGTGGGTGGCGAGGTCCGGCGCGGTGTACCAGCGCTTCACCGAGTTCTCGAACTCGAAGCCCTGCAGCCAGTGCCGGTCGATCAGCTCGCGCAGGTCGTCGGCGACATCCTCGGGGATGTCCTTGGCGATCGGGAAGTACTTGCCGCCCGGGCCCTCGATCCGCTCGCGCAGCTCCTCGCGGCGCATCCCCAGCGGGCGGGCGAGCAGGCCGATGGCGTGGGCGAGGTGGCGCTCGAGGATGACCCGGCGGTCGAGCTTGTCGATGATCACCGAGCGCTCGGCGAAGACCCGGCGACGACGCGCCGAGGGGTCGAGCGCCTCCCAGCCCTCCTCGCGGCTGACCTTGTCGTGAGCCAGGGCGAAGGCGGCCAGCTTGGGATCCTCGATGTGGTAGCGGTTGATCATCACCGTGCTCACCGGGATGCTCTTCGCCAGCACCTCCTCGTGGCGGTCGACGACCTTGCCGCGCAGGCCGGGAATCACCTCGGTGCGGTCATAGGCCGCGCTGGCCCGCGCGGCGAGGGTCTGGCGGTCCCACAGCTGGATCGAGATCAGCCGCACCGAAAGCAAACTGAGCCCGGCCACGAGGACCGAGCACAGCAGCAGGCAGCGGAGATGGAACGCGCGGGATGACATCGACGGCATCGACTACGAGCGGGAGGCAACGGCGGGGGCCTCGCCCAGCGGGCGGACCTTCTCCACAACCCCGTGGGTCACCGGGACCAGGTCGGAGTCGAGGTGGTGCAGCTGTTCCCGGATCTCGAATCGATCCAGCAGTTTCTCGGCGCGGACATCGATCATCTGGATGTCCAGTTCGTGTTGCTCGATCCGCCCGGCGACCTGGTCGATCTGCCGCTCGACCCGGATCTGGGCGTTGCGGTAGATCGCGTGCATCGCGCCCCCGGTGGTGCCGACCACGGCCATGAGGCCGAGGGCGATGTAGAGGGCGAGGTGGGATTTGGCGGGTTCGGAGCGGCGTCGGTTCATGTGCGGGGAACAGCGGTGTCCAGAAGCTCGGCGACCCGCAGTTTCGCACTGCGGGCCCTGGGGTTGACTCGGATCTCGGATTCGCTCGGGGCGATGGCCTTGCGGCAGGGCAGGCGGAAAGTCCAGCGCGGGTTCGGCCGCGGCTCCGGCCACTCCGGCCGGTCGAGCCACTGGCGCGAGCGGTCCTGCATGAAGCGCTTGACCATCCGGTCCTCGAGGCTGTGGAAGGTGATCACCAGCAGGCGGCCGCCGGGCTTGAGCAGGTCGACGGAGGCCTCCAGGGCGCGCTCCAGCGAGCCCAGCTCATCGTTCACCCGCATGCGGATCGCCTGGAAGGTCTTGGTCGCCGGATGGATCCGGCCGCGCCGGCCGATCGTCCGCTCGATGCACTCGGCCAGCTCGCCGGTGCGCTCGAAGGGCTTCCGGGCGCGGGCCTCGACGATCGCCGCGGCGATGCGCCGCGCGCGCGGCTCCTCGCCGAGCTCGCGGATCAGCCGGGCCAGCCCGGCCTCGTCGATCTCGTTGACCAGCTCGGCCGCGGTCATCGCCGCGTCCGGGCCCATCCGCATGTCGAGCGGTCCGTCGCCGCGGAAGGAGAAGCCGCGTCCGGCGGCGTCGAGCTGCCGGGACGACACCCCGAGGTCCAAGAGCAGGCCGTCGGCCCGCTCATCCCCCTGGACCCCGGGGTTGTCTCGGAGATCGGCAAAGTTGCCCTGCCAGCAGCGGAAGCGCTCGCCGAAGGGCGCCAGGCGTGCCGAGGCATGGGCCAGCGCCTCGGGGTCGCGGTCGACGCCGAGCACCCGCGCGCCCGCGCGCAGGAAGGCCTCGCTGTGGCCGCCGCCGCCGAGGGTGCCATCGATGATGAACCTCCCCTCGCCCGGTTGCATCCACTCGAGCGTCTCCGCCGGCAGCACCGAAACGTGAAAGCGCGGGGACCCCCCGTCCCCGCGCTCCATCGCGTCGACCAGTGGCGACGTGACTCTGGAAATCCCCGGTCGGCGCACCGCAAACCAGCCATGGAAACCGATGCGGCCGACCGTTTCGTAGCCGGGCGAGGACGCTGTCCCGATTGCCCTCGTCCGGCGATGTAAAGAATGTTCCGCGGCCCGCGCCGCAAACCAGCCATGGAAACCGGCGCGGACACGCGGAGTAAGCAGCGAAAGGAGAGCTGTCCCGATTGCCTCCTTCCGCCCAGCCTGGAAAACCAACGGCTGCCGCACCGCAAACCAGCCATGGAAACCGGTGCG
>JAUIJB010000056.1 GCA_030430455.1 Verrucomicrobiia bacterium
CGAGGGCAAGCTCGACGAGCACTTCCCGGTCGACGTCTTCCAGACCGGCTCCGGCACCTCGACCAACATGAACGCCAACGAGGTGATCGCCAACCGCTGCGCCCAGCTCGCCGGGGTCGAACTCGACGCCGGCCGCGACGAGAAACCGGTCCACCCGAACGACCACGTCAACATGGGCCAGTCGTCGAACGACACCTTCCCGACCGCGATGCACATCGCCGCCGGCATGGCGCTCAAGGACGACCTGCTGCCGGCACTCGAGGCGCTGCAGGCCTCGCTCGAGGCGAAGTCGAAGGAGTTCTGGGACGTGCTCAAGATCGGCCGCACCCACCTGATGGACGCCACCCCGGTGCGCCTCGGCCAGGAGTTCGGCGGCTATGCCAAGCAGGTCGAGCGCTCGGTCGACCGCGTCCACAAGGCGCTCAAGGCGCTGCACGAGCTGCCGCTCGGCGGCACCGCCGTGGGCACCGGCCTCAACTGCCACCCCGAGTTCCCGCCCAAGGCGATCGCCCTCATCGCCGAGAAGACCGGCATCGAGTTCCGCGAGGCCGAGAACCACTTCGAGGCCCAGGCCGGCAAGGACTCCCTGGTCGAGGCCCACGGCCAGCTCAACACCATCGCCACCTCGCTGTTCAAGGTGGCCAACGACATCCGCCTGCTCGGCTCCGGCCCGCGCTGCGCGATCGGCGAGATCTCGCTGCCCGCGACCCAGCCCGGCTCGTCGATCATGCCCGGCAAGGTCAACCCGGTGATGGCCGAGGCGGTCACCATGGTCGCCTCGCGCGTGTTCGGCAACCAGGCCACCGTGACCTGGGCCGGCGCCAACGGCCACTTCGAGCTCAACGTGTTCATGCCGGTGATGGTCTCGGCGGTGCTCGAGACGATCCGCCTGCTCGCCAACGTCGCCATCATCTTCCGCGAGAAGTGCGTCGAGGGCATCGTCGCCAACACCGAGCGCTGCGAGTCGCTGATCGAGTTCTCGCTGTCGATGGTCACCTCGCTGGCGCCGGTGATCGGCTACGACCCGGCGAGCCAGATCGCCAAGGAGTCAGTCACCACCGGCAAGACGGTGCGCGAGCTGTGCAGCGAGCGCCTCGACGAGCTCGGCATCACCGAGGAGCAGCTCACCCAGGCCCTCGACGCCGCCTCGATGACCAACGCCTGAGCGCCTCTGCCGGGGGGCTCAACAGAAGGACGCGAAGTTCGCGAAGGTTTCCTTGGAATGGCCTTCGCTTCCTTCGCGGACTTGCGTGAAAAGCGATGATCGGGAGCGTCGCAGCTTGGCGGATGCACCCCGGAACGCACCCGGAATCCCATCCATCCTGGTCCCCTCCCCCCCCGGCGCCTACCCACTGCGGCACCTCCTTCGCCGGCGGCACCGGCGCGACCAGGCCGGCGGACACGATCAGGACGAATCCCGTCAGCGGGTTCGGCAAGGTCGGCATGAAGATCGGGGGACCATCCCCCGCCCCGGAGGGGCCGCGGAGTTGAGCCCGGGGAGAATCCCCGGGGCTTCGTTCCGAATCGAGGAGGCACCCTGGAGGGGTGCGGGAGGCTTCCGAAACACCTGAACCACCCCGCCTTGCCTGCCGGGCAGCGGCCCGAGGACCTTCGCGCTCTTCGCGTCCTTCTGTGGGCACCATTGAGCAGGAAGTCACGGCGAAGCGAACGCATCCGAAATCCCATCCATCCCATCCATCCTGGTCCCCTCAAGCTCCCGGCGCCTGCCCACTGCGGATCGGATCTTCTTGTCATCGTTTCCGCTCATCCTCTGGACCCGGCTCCGCCCCCCGTCCTAGGCTCGCCCCATGGCCGAGAAGCCCTTCCACTACCAGGATCCCTTCCCCCTGGGCCCCGACCCCACCGAATACCTGAAGCTGAGCTCCGCTCACGTCTCGAGCGCCGAGTTCGAGGGCAAGCCGGTCCTCAAGGTCGAACCCGAGGCCCTCACCCTGCTCGCCAACGAGGCCTTCAAGGCGATCAACTTCAGCCTCCGCACCTCCCACATCAAGCAGGTCGCCGCCATCCTCGAGGACCCGGAGGCGACGGAGAACGACCGCATGGTCGCGCTGATGCTCCTCAAGAATGCCGAGATCGCCGCCCACGGCATCCTTCCCAACTGCCAGGACACCGGCACCGCCATCATCCTCGGGAAGAAGGGCCAGCAGGTCTGGACCGGCGGCAACGACGCCAAGGACCTTTCCCGCGGCGTCCACAAGACCTACACCGAGGAGAACCTGCGCTACTCGCAGGTGGCACCCCTGTCGCTCTTCGAGGAGGTCAACACCCGCACCAACCTGCCCGCCCAGGTCGAGCTCCACGCCGAGCCCGGCGAGGCCTACAAGTTCCTCTTCATCTCGAAAGGCGGCGGCTCCGCGAACAAGACCTTCCTCTACCAGGAGACCAAGGCGCTGCTGAACGAGAAACGCCTGCTCGAGTTCTGCGCGGAGAAGCTCCGCACCCTCGGCACCTCCGCCTGCCCACCCTACCACCTGGCCCTCGTCATCGGCGGGACCTCGGCGGAGGCCACGCTCAAGACCGTCAAGATGGCTTCCACGCGATACCTCGACGAGCTCCCCACCGAGGGCAACGAACACGGCCGGGCCTTCCGCGACCTCGAGTTCGAGAAGAAGCTGCTCGAGATCGCCCGCGGCACCGGCATCGGCGCGCAGTTCGGCGGCAAGTACTTCGCGCTTGACGCCCGCGTCATCCGGCTGCCGCGTCACGGCGCCTCCTGTCCGGTCGGCCTCGCCGTCTCCTGCTCCGCCGACCGCCAAGCCAAGGCCAAGATCACCAAGGACGGCATCTTCCTCGAGAAACTCGAGCGCAATCCCGGCCAGTACATCCCGGAAAAGTTCCGCGACTGGAAGTTCAAGGGCGTCGAGGTCGACCTCGACCAGGGTATGGAGGCCACCCTCGCCACCCTGACGAAGTACCCCGTCACCACCGCCCTCTCGCTCAACGGCACCATCATCGTCGCCCGCGACATCGCCCACGCGAGAATCCGCGAGATCCTCGAGGAGACCGGGGAACTGCCGGACTACATCAAGGACTACCCGATCTACTACGCCGGTCCGGCCAAGACCCCGGAGGGCATGGCCTCCGGCTCCTTCGGCCCGACCACCGCCGGCCGCATGGACCCCTACGTCGACCTCTTCCAGGCCGCCGGTGGCTCGATGGTCATGCTGGCCAAGGGCAACCGCTCGCAACAGGTCACCGACGCCTGCAAGAAGCACGGCGGCTTCTACCTCGGCTCCGCCGGTGGTCCGGCCGCGCTGCTGGCCAAGGAGCACATCAAGTCGCAGGAGGTCGTCGAGTTCCCCGAGCTCGGCATGGAGGCCGTGTGGAAGATCAAGGTCGAGAACTTCCCCGCCTTCATCCTGATCGACGACAAGGGCAACGACTTCTTCACCAACCTCGCCCCCTGTCCGGTGCACGGGTAGCCGACGAACGTTGCAGATGCTCCAGTGTTAGGGTGCGCGCCAAGTGTGCTAGAGCAGTTTAAATAATAACGTAGCCACTCGGTTGGTTGTGTGCGATCATCGGGCATGGCAACGATCTCGATGGATTTGAGGGAGAGGATCCTCAAGGCGTATGACCGGGGTGATGTGACCCGTGACCAGGTGGCGCGGCGGTTCGAGGTCTCACTGGGGATGGTCAAGAAGCTGCTCCAGCAGAGGCGTGAGACCGGAGACATCTCTCCGCAGCATCATCGCAGCGGACGCAAGCCCATCATCGATGCCTCGCACCGGCGCGAGATGAAGGCGCTGTTGGCCAAGCAACCGGACCTGACCCTTGAGGAAATCCGCAACCGGCTGGGTCTGAAGTGCACCGTGCAGGCGGTCCATTACGCGCTGGCCGACATGGGGCTGACATATCAAAAAAGACTCTCCGGGCTGCCGAGCAGGGCCGCGAGGATGTCGCCCGGGAGCGGCGTCGATGGAAGAGGATGCAAGGCGGGCTCGAGCCGGGGCGGCTCGTCTTCCTCGACGAATCGGCGGCGAAAACGAACATGACCCGTCTGCGCGGGCGGGCGCTGCGGGGAGAACGGCTGCATGCCAGCGCCCCCTGCGGCCGCTGGAGGACCACCACGATGATCGGGGCGGCGCGAATCGACGGCAGCACAGCCTGCATGACCATTGAAGGAGCGACCAACGCCGAGGTCTTCCCCGCCTATGCGAAGGAGATCCTGCTGCCAACCCTGAGTCCCGGCGACATCCTGGTGATGGACAATCTCAGCGCGCACAAGGATGCCCGCAGCCTGGCCATGCTTGAGCAAGCCGGCGTGGAAGTGCGCTTCCTGCCACCCTACTCGCCGGACCTCAACCCGATCGAACTGATGTGGAGCAAGGTCAAGAACCTGCTCCGGGGAGCCGAAGCGAGAGACAACGACACTCTGCTTCTGGCTATTGGAGAGGCACTCTCGAAGGTGACATCGAAGGATGCCGCCCATTGGTTTGCCCATTGCGGCTATGGCTTTATTTAAACTTCCCTGAATGGGGTCGGTTCTTGAAATGCGGCGGTGAGGATGCCGACCGGGGTGACGTTGGGGAAGCGCAGGCCCTTGGTGGTTATTCGGGGAGCTTCCTCAGTTCTTCAAGGTCGATGAGGTCCTTGGGTCGTCCGGATGCCTCCTTGTTGAGCAGCAGGTCCTCCTTGCCGATGAACTTGAGAGTTTGGCCGTCGAGGGACACTTCAACCGCTCGGCGGCGGCACTCGCTGAAGATCACGCCATCGATGCCGGTGAGGACCTGGATTTTCCGCGGTTCCCGACCGATCTCGACAACAAAGGACTCGGTGAGAAAATCGTCGCGAGTCAGACCGATCTCGCCGAAGCCGAAACGATCGAACACACGGAGGAGTCGATCGGCGTTCTCCTCACCGATCGCGACGAAGAAATCGATGTCACCGGTGTAGCGTGGGAAGCCGTGGACCGCCACGGCGTAGCCGCCGACGATGAGGTAGTCCACCTCCTCACTTTCCAACAATCCGATAAACGCGCGGAAATCCTCGTTCAGTGTTTCCATGGTTCGCGTGGGTCTGGCAGATCACCATCATGGCGGCGAGACGCTCCTGCGGGCTGCGGTCTTTCCATGGGTTTTCCCGCTCCCTGAAGTCTTGGAGCGTGCGTTTGGACACGACCTTTTCCATGGCAGCAGTCTAGGTTCTGTACCACTCCTTGGACAGGAGTATTTGAGGTGGCCCGAGTCGGGGTGGCCACCCTCCAACCCCGGTCGTCGGTGCTCCTTCTGCCGATCCTTGAGATAGCAAATTCCACGCATTCGATTGCCTCGGAGAGGCTACGGAGTCTAGCCCGGGGAGAATCCCCGGGGCCTCGGTCCGAATCAAGCAGGCACCCTGGAGGGGTGCGGGAGACGTCCATCACACCTGAACCACCCCGCCCTGCCTGCCGGGCAGCGACCCAGGGACCTTCGCTTCCTTCGCGACCTTCTGCTTCCGTGAGGACCATTGATCGGTGAAGTCGCGGCGAAGCGGATGCGAAGCGGAATCCCATCCATCCCATCCATCCCGGTCCCCTCAAGCTCCCGGCGCCGGGCCCCTGCGGACGACCTCCTTCGCGAGCGGCACCGGTGCGACCAGGCCGGCGGAAACGATCAGCTTGCTGGCCTCCTCGAGGCTCATCTCGCTGTTGATCACCTTCTCGTCGTCGACGATCAGGACGAAGCCGGTCAGCGGGTTCGGCGAGGTCGGCATGAAGATCGAGGTCACGTCCTTGCCGGTCTGCGGGTCGTGGAAGTTGCCGGTGACGAAGCCGAGCAGGCGGCAACCCGGGCTGGGGTACTCGATGAAGGCCACGCTCTTGAACTTGCGCTCGCCGCCGAGGTTGCGCAGGGCGTCGACGAACTGCTTGATCGCCGAGTAGATGAACCCGAGCATCGGCACCTTGGCCATCTGCCGGTCCATCCAGCCGAGCGCCCGGCGGCCCGGCGAGTTGGTCACCGCGAAGCCGACCGCGAAGAGGATCACCACCGGCAGCAGCGCCTGGACCTGCTCCGAGCCCGGGAAGTCGAACTCCCACGGCCGCGGCGGCCGCTCGGCAACCGGCTTGAGTTCGTCCAGTGCGGTCCACTCCCGGGCTCCCCTCAGCAGGTTGAGGAAGCGCATCAGCCCGCCGATGATGGCGTCGCCGACCCCGCGCAGGATGCGGTAGAGGATCACCAGCAACCAGATCGTGCCGACCACCGGCACGACCGAGGCGATCCCGGCGAGCAGCACGCTCGCCGTCCGCTTGAGGAAGGGGTGACCTGAACTGCCGGGATCCATCGCCATCGTCGCGATGAAAATCAAAGCGCCGCCCACCCCGCTTGGCAAGGGGAGGCTGAGGGGATCCGGCCGACACAGGCCGCGCACGCGGCAGGCTCGGATCGACTCATCGCTGGCCAGGCGGCGCTTTGCGGTTAGGGTCCGGCGTGCCCCGCCTGATCGCCCTGTTCCTCCTCCTCGTCGCCAGCGCCACGGCGATGCCGCTGCGCCTGCTCGTTATCGGCGACAGCCTGAGCGAGGAATACGAGTACGAGGCGATCTTCAGCGCCCCGGCCTCGGCGCCGCTGAGCGCGAACACCAACAACTGGGTGGAACTGCTGTCGGACTACCGCTTCGACGAGGTCACCCTCGGCACCTACGCCGGCAGCCTGGGGTCCTACGAGGACTGGCGCGACGCCGGCTACCGTCTGAACTTCGGCGTCCCCTCCTTCACCACCGTCGACTGGCTGAGGGTGTTCTTCACCACCGATCAGCCCAACCCGCTCGACTTTGGCGCCGACACCGCCGGCTACCTGAGGGCCCTGGCCGACTACCGGACCCGCAACGCCCTGATCACCGAGGTCATCGCCAACACCGACGTCGCCGTCATCTTCCTCGGCGGCAACGACCTCAAGAACGACTACAACGAGCTCTTCAACGACATCGAGCCGGCGGACTTCTACACCCGCCTGCGCGGACGCATCGACTACTTCGTCACCCAGCTGCGCCAGTGGAAGCCGGGACTGCCCGTCATCGTCGCCACCATGCCCGACGTCGGCGCCACCCCGAACATCTACGAAACCTACACCACCCCCGCGAAGCAGCTCAGCACCCGCGCCAAGATCGCCGGCTACAACGCCGACCTCGCCGGCTTTTTCCCGGCCAAGCCGGACACGGCGGTCGCCCGCATCGACGCCATCACCGACCTCGCCTTCGACCTCGACCCCTTCCAGCTCAACGGCACGGTGTTCACCCTCGAGGGCGACCCCGAGAACCCTCCCGACCACCTGTTCACCCGTGACGACTTCCACCCCGCCACCGTCGCCCAGGGGCTGGTCGCCAACGAGGTCATCGCCGCGGTCAACGAGCTCTTCCCGGACACCGTCACCCCCTTCACCAAGCGCGAGCTGCTGGCCATCGCCGGCCTCGACCCCGACCAGCCCTACCTCGACTGGATCGACGGCTTTCCGGTGAGCGCCGACGGCATGGACGAGGACCCCGACCAGGACCGCCTGCCGAACCTCGTCGAGCTCGGCCTGGGCACCGCCCCCGACCAGTTCTCCCCCGTCGCCGGCAGCTGGGAACCGGGCGGGGCGCTCAGCTGGACCCCGAACGAATCGGCAAGCGACTACCTCGAGCTCTTCGCCGAGGAGTCCACCACCCTCGGTGCCTGGTCGCCGGTCCCGCCCGAGCGGACCATGCTCGCCCCTGACGGCTCCGTCACCGTGACGCCCCCGGAGGTCCCGGCCGCGTGGTTCCGCCTGCGCGCCGCGCCTCGCTGATCAGCGGCGGCGGCGCAGGGCGACGACGGAACCAAGCAGGCAAAACACTGCCGCCGAGGGCTCCGGCACCATCAGGGCGGGGCTGGCGGCAAGGATCAGGTAGTCCTGGTAGCCCGCTCGCGAGTCGAGCGCGGCGGAAAACTGGTAGACCGGCACGTAGCTGTCATCGACGCCCGAACCCTCGACCGCCTGGATCAGCTGGTTCATGTAGCCCCAGAGCAACGGTGAACTGCTGCTGCCGCCGGGTCCGAACTTCGAGCGGTCGATATTGCCGGTCTCGAAGTCGAGGCCGGCACTGGTCCCGCCGTCGCCGAAGATTTCCCAGATGGCGTTCTGGAAGGCGTAGCGCCGGGCGTCGGCGTCCGAGGACGGGTTGAGAAACCAGCTCTCGAAGTAGTTGTCGACCAGCCAGCGCACCTCGGCCCGGGCGACTCCCTCGTCCTGGGGCGTCAGGTAGCGGTCCCAGACGTCCATCACCTCGAGGCTGCCCATCGTCAGGGTGCTGTTCGACGGGCTCAGGGCGTATGGGTAACTCGTGATGTCCTCGTCGATCGACCGCGCCGCAAGGTCGGAACAAAACAGGAAGGCTTCACCGTTGAAGACCTGCTCGCCCATGAACTGGAGCTCGCTGGCCGAGAAATGCGACGAAACCCCGGCATACTGCGGGTACTCGTAGGCTTCCACCAGTCCGGTCAGGTCCTGGGCGCTGGCAAGGGTTCCCAGCAGGATGGCCAACAGGGCCGCTGGTGGCGCAGGGGAAAATCGACTCTCTCTCGGCATCTGGAATCTACGGAAAACCACGCAGATCCTGCCCCATTTCCGGACATTTCCAAAAGCTTATTTAGGAAGTCCGAACTAATTTCCCGAAGGGCCCCGACTCGTCTCCTCCCCTTCGCCGTGGTTTCGGCCATTGGGCAGGGGCGAACTCAGGAAGATGAGCAGGAACAGCGGCAGGACGGTGGGCTCCATCGACTCGTAATGACTTTGTCACTCCAACCGTATTCCACGGACGAAGTTGCCACCTGCGCGTCGTTTTTCCCGAACCCGGCCTACTTCTCCACCTCGACCTCGAGGTCGCCGAGCGCCCACTGGATCCCAGCGAGGTAGTGGCGCAGGACCTTCGGGTGCCAGTAGATGTGGTGGTTGTGGCCGAGCGAGCAGTAGAACACGCGGCCCTCGTCCCAGTGGCGCGCCCAGGCGACGCCGAAGTCGTTGTCGCTCCGCTTGATGCCCCTCACGGGGTCGCTCTTCTCGGCATCGAGGCGCAGTAGCATGTGCACCTTGCTCGAATCGTAGGGGTCCTTGTGCTGGTAGATCTCCTCCTTGAACTCGACCGGCTCGCCCCCGAACATCGCCACCAGCGGGTGCTTCTCCTGGCCCTCCTCGACCTTGATGTGGACGCGGGTCTCGGCGGTCCAGGGGTGACCGTCGAAGTAGCCGCCGATCATCTCGCCGTACTCCGGCCAGTTGAAGAAGGTGTCGGTCGCGGCGTGGATCCCGACGAAGCCCTTGCCGCCGCGGACGAAGTCCATCAGCGACTTGCGCAGGCGCTGCGGGTCCCCGGCATCGGCGAAGACGTCCTGCGTGGTGCTGAGGAAGAGGATGGCATCGAACCCGTCGATCCTGCCGGGCTCGAAGTTGGCCAGGTCGTCGCTGATCACCGCCTCGAAGGCTCCGGTCTCCTCGCCGAGCTTCTCCAAGGCCACCTTGCCGGTCGCGATCGACGCGTGCCGGTAGCCCGCGGTCTTCGAGAAAACCAGCAGCCGGCGCGGCTTGTCCGGCTTGGCATAGGCCTCGGCCGGCAGAGCCTCGGCGATCTTCTTGTCGGCCCCGGCCGGCGGCGTCTCCTTTCTCGGCGCCTGGGAAACCAGGAGCAACAGCGCGGCGATGGGAAGCAGGATCGGGTGTTTCATGGGATGATCGGGATCAGCAATCGAGCGGCGTCCAGGCCGCGTTGTTCATCGACGAGGCGACGACCGCCTCGATGAAGGCCATGCCCCGGACGCCGTCCTCGATCCCGGGATAGTCGAGGGCCGTCGCCTCGGGCTCGGTGCCGTCGATCACGGCGCGCAGGTGGCGGGCGAAGTTGAGGTAGATGTTGGCGAAGGCCTCGAGGTAGCCCTCAGGGTGCGAAGGCGGGGTGCGCCCGGCCGCCTGGGCCGCCGCGCCGAGGTAGCCGTTGCCGGTGCGCAGGACCTGCGTCGGCTGGTCGAGCCACTTCACCAGCAGGGTGTTCGGCTCGGCCTGGTGCCACTCGAGCCCGCCCTTCTCGCCGTAGACGCGGAGGTTCAGGTTGTTCTCCTCGCCGACCGAGATCTGCGAGCTGTGCAGCACCCCCTTGGCCCCGCCCTCGAAGCGCAGCAACACGTTGCCGTCGTCGTCGAGCTGGCGGCCCTCGACGAAGGTCGTCAGGTCCGCGGCGAGCTCCTTGATCTTCAGACCGGTGACGTATTCCGCGAGGTTCTCGGCGTGGGTGCCGATGTCGCCCATGCAGCCGGCCGCCCCCGAGCGCTTCGGATCGGTGCGCCAAGCGGCCTGCTTCTGTTCATCGGCCTCGAGCCGCGTCGCCAGCCAGCCCTGCGGGTACTCGACGACCACCTTGCGGATCCTGCCGAGCCGGCCGGAGGCGACCAGGTCGCGGGCCTCCTTGACCAGCGGGTAGCCGGTGTAGTTGTGGGTCAGGCCGTAGAGCAGGCCGGTCCTGCGGACCAGCTTCGCCAGTTCCTTCGCCTCGGCCAGGTCGAAGGTCGCCGGCTTGTCGGAGAGCACCGCGAAGCCGGCCTCGAGCGCGGCCTTGGCGGCGGGAAAGTGGACGTGGTTCGGCGTGACGATGGCGACGAAGTCCATCCGCTCGCCCTCCGGCAGCGCCGCCTCGCGCTGCATCATCTCGGCGAAGTCGCCGTAGCAGCGCTCCGGCGGCAGGAACAGGTCGGCCCCCGACTCGCGCGAGCGCTCCGGGTCCGAGGAAAACGCGCCGCAGACGAGCTCGATCTGGCCGTCGATCGCCGCGGCGATGCGGTGCACCGCGCCGATGAAGGCCCCGCGGCCGCCGCCGACCATGCCGAAGCGGATTTTTCGTTCCGATGCATTCATGATCCTGTGGGGTGGGTCGTGAGGTGGGCGGCGGCTACTGGTTGCCGCGGTCGAAGGCGGCGTCGAAGGCCGCCTGGTTCACCGGGAAGTCGAGCCCGCGGACGCAGGCGCAGCTCTCGGACGCGCCGTGGAAGCGGTCCATGCGGCCGTCCTCCCACTCGATCGACAGCGGTCCGGCGTAGCCGATGTCGTTGAGGGCGACGATGACCTCCTCGAAGTCGATGTCGCCCCGGCCGACGCTACGGAAGTCCCAGTAGCGACGCGGGTCGCCGAAGTCGGTGTGGCCGCCGAACACGCCGACGTCGCCGGTGCCGTGCCCCCACCAGGCGTCCTTCATGTGGGCGTGGTGGATCTCGCCGGCGAACTCGCGGATGAACTTGACGTAGTCGACCCCCTGGTAGCCGAGGTGCGAGGGGTCGTAGTTGAAGCCGAAGCGCTTGTGGTGGCCGACCGCCTCGAGCGCACGCTGCGAGCTGGCGATATCGAAGGCGATCTCGGTCGGGTGCACCTCGAGGCCGAAGTAGACGTCCTCGGCCTCGAAGGCGTCGAGGATCGGGCCGAAGCGCTCGGCGAAGTCGTCGAAGCCCTTCTGGATGAACGCCTGGCTGGTCGGCGGAAAGGCATAGAGGGCGTGCCAGATCGAAGAGCCGGTGAAGCCGTTGACCACCGCCTTGCCGGAGCCCGCCGGGCGGCCGGCCATGTGGTCCCGACCGGCATCGACGAACTTGCGGCAGGCCCTGGCGGTGTCGGCCATTTCCTGCGCGGCGCGCTGGCGCACGCCTTCCGGGTCACCGTCGCCCCACACGTGGCCCGGCAGGATCGCCTCGTGGCGCTCGTCGATGCGGTCGCAGATCGCCTGCCCGACGAGGTGCGAGGAGATCGCGTAGCAACCGAGGTCGTTCTGCTTCAGCAACTCCCAGCGGGCCGGGATGTAGTCGGGGTCGTCGAGGGCGGCGCGGACGTCGAAGTGGTCGCCCCAGCAGGCGAGCTCGACGCCGTCGAAGCCCATCTCGCGGACCTTGGGAAGGAGTTCCTCCGCGGGCAGGTCGGCCCACTGGCCGGTGAAGAGGGTGACGGGTCTCGGCATGGCGAATTAAACGTTGAGGATCTGGCGGACCTTACGGAAACGCCGCGGCAAGGGACCACGCCAAAGTCCGTCTTTTCTGGTCACCCGGTTGGCCGCGGTCAGGCCCACTCCGGGACCACCATGCGGAAGGGGGGGATCCGCGTGAAGACCCACTCGCCGCCGTCGGTCTTGCCGAAGAAGGCCCCCTCGGCGACGGCGTCGTCGCGGGTCACGTGGTAGCTGTTGTAGGAAAAGTGCTCTCCCGGCGCCAGGGCCGGCCTCTGACCGATCACGCCGTCACCCTCGACCACGACCACCTCGTCGCCCTCACGCACGACCCACTTGCGGCCATGGATGGTCACGCGCTCGTCCGAGTCGTTCTGGATCGAAATGAAGTACACGAAGGGATGCGGCTTCTCCTCCGGGGCATCGAGGCTCGGCATGTAGATCACGTCGTCCACACGCACCTTGAGGTCCTCGATTTCACGGATCGGATCCACTCCCCGAGTTTCAACCCGCCCCGGGGCCGTCTGCCAAACCCAATTTCCGGGTTTCCACGCGGTCGTCCCGGATTATCCTGTCACCATGAATCCTCCGCCCGTCGCCCTCAGCATCGCCGGATCCGACTGCTCCGCGGGCGCCGGCCTGCAGGCCGACCTCAAGACCTTCCAGCATTTCGGGGTCTACGGGTTGACCGCGGTCACCTGCGTCGTCGCCGAGACCGCGCGCACGGTGCGCTCGATCGAGGCCGTCCCGCCGGCGATCCTGCAGGACCAGGTCGAGTTGTTGCTCGGGGACTTCCCGGTCGCCGCGATCAAGACGGGCATGCTCTACTCCATGGCCCACATCGTCGCCGTCAGCGAGATCCTCGCCCGCCATCCCGGCATCCCGCTGGTGGTCGATCCGGTCATGATCGCCTCGACCGGGGCCGAGCTGCTGCAGCCGGACGCGGTGACGGCCTACCGCGAGCGTCTCTTTCCCCTCGCCACCCTGCTGACCCCGAACCTCGACGAGGCCGCTGCGCTCGCCGGGGCGGAGATCCGCAGCGAGGCGGAGATCGAGTCCATCGCGCGCCGCCTCGCCGATGAGTTCGACTGCGCCATCCTCCTCAAGGGCGGCCACCTGCCCGGGGCGACCTGTGCGGATTGCCTGGTTCATCCCCGCGAGGGAGGCGAAGCCGGGGAGGCGCGCTGGTTCCGCGGCGCGCGCCTCGACACCCCGGCCTCGCACGGCACCGGCTGCACCCTCTCCGCAGCCATCGCCGCCATGCTGGCTCTCGATGAACCGCTCGCCGGCGCGGTCGAGGCCGCCAAGGACTTCCTCACCGAGGCCCTGGTGGACTCCTTCCAGTGGGACGGGATCGCCGCCCTCAATCAGGGCACCCGGCTGGAACGGGAACTCTGAGATCGGCTCCCAACCCGCCGCCCGCCGCCTGCACGGCGACCCGCCCTCGCGCCCGCGCCCGGCGTTCTTCTGTTTCACGGGGACAGGGCACTTGTGTTTCACGGGGACAGGTCACTTGAGCGAGACACCTGAGCTGTTTCACGGGGACTGTTTCAAGGGGACAGGTCATCTTAGCGAAACGTTCGAGAGCGCAGTGAGTCCCGATTCAAACGCTTGTTTCGCTGCTTCATGGGGACAGGCCACCTAGGCGGACGTTTGACGGGGAGAGGGCATCGGTGCCGAATCATGGATGCGGCCGGGGAGGAGGCTCCGGCCCACGAAGGCGGCCGTGACATTCTGACTCGCCCCCACTTGCCCAAGCCGCCAGCCTCGGCCGCATGAAACGCCTGGCGCTGCACTGGCAGATCCTCGCCGCCCTGGTCCTCGCGACGCTCACCGGGATCATCTTCCGGATCCTCTTCGGGGAATCCGCCGAGGCCGGGACCTTTGCCGCCCGGGCCATCGAGCTCTCCGGTTTCGTCGGCGACCTGTTCATGCAGGCGCTCAAGATGATCATCGTCCCGCTGATCGTCACCTCGGTGATCAGCGGCATCGCCGGCCTTCAGGGGGTCAAGGGCTTCGGCCGGCTCGGCCTGAAGACGATCGGATTCTACGCCGCCAGCTCACTGGTCGCGGTGGTCACCGGTCTGCTGCTGGTCAACCTGGTCGACCCCGGCCTCGTCGATGGCCAGCCGAACGAGGTGATCCGGGAGGCCTTCGCCGAGAAGAAGGCCGCGGCCACGGCGGCCGACCTCGAGAAGGTCGCCGCCGCCGACCAGCGCGAGCCGAAGGACTTTCTCGACACCTTCCGCATGCTGTTCCCCGAGAACATCGTCAGCGCCGCCTCGAACAACGGCCAGATGCTCGGGGTGATCGTTTTCAGCATCCTCTTCGCGGTGGCGGTCACCCGGCTGCCGGCCGACGAGATGCGCACCCTGCGGGAGTTCTTCCAGGCCGGCAACGACGTGATGATCACCATCACCCGCTGGATCATGGCGGTGGCGCCGATCGGCGTCTACGCGCTGATGTTCCCGGTGATCTTCGAGAACGGGCCGCAGGTCTTCGCCGAGATGGGCAAGTACTTCGGCTGCGTGCTCGCTGCGCTGTTCCTCCACCTCTTCGTCACCCTGCCGCTGATCCTCCGCTTCGTCGCCAAGGTCAACCCGCTCGACCACCTTCGGGCGATGCGCGAGGCCCTGCTGCTCGCCTTTTCCACCGCCTCCTCGTCGGGCACCCTGCCGGTCACCATGCGCTGCGTGCAGGACAATGCCGGCGTGTCCAAGCGCACCGCCTCCTTCACCCTGCCGCTCGGCGCCACGGTCAACATGGACGGCACCGCACTCTACGAGTGTGTCGCGGTGATCTTCGTGGCCCAGGTGATGGGCATCCAGATGGGCTTCACCGAGCAGTTCGTCGTCGTCACCGCCGCCCTGCTGACCAGCATCGGCGTCGCCGGCGTGCCCTCGGCCAGCCTCGTCGCCATCCTCCTCATCCTCAAGAACAGCGGGGTGCCGGATGCCGACACCGCGGTGGTCGCGCTGCTCGCGGTCGACCGCCTTCTCGACATGACCCGCACCGCGGTGAACGTCTTTGGCGACTCCTGCGCCGCCGTGACCATCGCCCGCAGCGAGGGCGAGGAGTTGTTCCGGCCTGCGGACCAAGCCACCACCTGAGTCATCATGGGCCTGCTCGGCATCCTCGCCTTTCTCGGCATCGCCTGGTCCTTGTCGACCCACAAGCGGCGCTTTCCCGTCCGCACCGTCCTCGGCGGCCTCGCCCTCCAGCTCCTCCTCGGGCTGCTGATCCTGAAGACCGAGGCCGGGCGACGCGGCTTCGAGTGGGCCCGGCAGGGGGTCGATGCCTTCCTCCAGGTGGCCAACGAGGGCGCGGTGCTGGTCTTCGGGCCGCTCGCCGACGGCGAGATCATGGGCGCCTCCTTCCCCGACCGGCCGCTGGTGCTCGCCATCACCATCACCGCGACCATCATCCTGGTCTCGACCGTGTCCGCGGTGCTCTACCACTGGGGCGTGCTGCAACGGCTCGTCCGCCTGCTCGCGGCGGTGATGAGCCGGGCGATGCGCCTCAGCGGCAGCGAGAGCCTCGCCGCCGCCGCCAACATCTTCATGGGCCAGACCGAGGCCCCGCTGCTGGTGAAGCCGTACCTGAAGGGCATGACCCGCAGCGAATTGATGGCCCTGATGACCGGCGGCATGGCGACCATCGCCGGCGGCGTGCTGGCGGTCTACGCCGGCCTCGGCATCGACCCGGGCCACCTGCTCACCGCCTCGCTGATGAGCGCCCCGGCCGCGCTGATGGTCGCCAAGATCATGGTGCCGGAGACCGAGACGAGCGAGACGGTCAGCGGCGCCAAGCCGGTCCCCGAGGCCCGTGCCACCAACAGCCTGGACGCCCTCTGCCGCGGCGCCTCCGACGGCATGCAGCTGAGCATCAACGTGATCGCCATGCTGATCGCCTTCACCGCCGTGGTCGCGCTGGTCAACCTGCTGCTCGGCTGGGTGCAGTCGTGGTTCGGGGTCACCGACCCGGTCACGCTGCAGTCGGCCCTCGGCATCGTGAACGCACCCGTCGCCGCCCTCATCGGCGTGCCCCTCGAGGACTGCCGCGCGGTCGGCGCGGTCCTCGGCGAGCGCATCGTCCTCAACGAGTTCATCGGCTACCTCAGCCTGAGCTCGCCGGAGGTGGCCGACACGCTCGACCCGCGCAGCCGGATCCTCGCGACCTACGCGCTGTGCGGCTTCGCCAACTTCTCGAGCATCGCCATCCAGGTCGGCGGCATCAGCAAGCTCGAGCCGGCCTGCCGCGCCGACCTCGTCCGCCTCGGCGTGCGCTCGATGGTCGGCGGCCTGCTGGCCAGCTACCTGACGGCGTCGATGGCCGGGCTGTTGGTCTAGTCCATCGCCCATCGGCCGGCACGCGACCTCACTCGAAGACGAATCGCACCGGCTCCTGGAGCTCCATCTCGAAACCGTCGACGCGGTCGACGAGTTCCCGCATCTCCCCGCGCGAGCGGCCATCGAGCTCCTCGATGGACCCGAGTTCCCCGCTCTTGGTGATCGCCTCCATGTCGGCATTCAGGAGCGTGAACAAGCTGCCGTTGGCGTAGCGTGAGTTGGTCTCGGCCAGCGGCTCGTCGATCTGGATGAAGATGCCGATGCGCATGCCCCGTGACATCGACTTCCAGGCTTCGCCATTCATGTCGAAAGCTGTCGAGGTGACCTTGATCCCGGAGGCCCTCGGACCGGAAGTTCCGGCATAGGGATCGATCGTCGGGGAGTCATCGTTTCCGGCGGCTCCCGCAGCCCCAGCGGAGTCGCGCCACCTGTCGTCCACCGCGACGACCTCCAGCACCCCCTGCTTCATCGTGAACTGGAAATGCATGTCCTCCTTCCCGCCGCCCTCTCGCTCGGCGTCCTGGTCCTCCTCGTCCTTCGGGTCCGAGCCATGAAGCACGAGCCCATTGATGTCGTTGAACTCGTAGATGACCTCGGTGCCGTGCCAGCCCTTGGAGTTGATCGACTTCTTCACCGACTGCAGGCGGACACCCGCGCCCATCCGTGCGGCCCTGGCCTCGAGCTCCGATTCATCCGGCAGCTCGACATCCTCCTCCTTGTCCTTCGTCGCGCTGTACTCGCGGACGTGGACGATGCCGGAGCCGTCCCTGGCGACCTTGATGACGGTCGATTTCTCGAAGCAGGAGGCAAATGCGAGGGGAAGAACAAGAGCGAGGGCGAGAGTCAGGAATCTACTCATGGGACCAAGCTGGCACGACCCGTCTCCGATCGCCGATGAAAAAACGGCGACTGCTTTGTAGTTCCGCAAACCTCTGTTCGGAATCCGTGGTCTGCTGCGAATACTTCCTCGGGCATCCCTGATCGTGCAGGTCGTGACCGATCAGCGTGAAACGGTGAAGCTCCCGGTCGCCCGGATGTCAGAGCTCGACGCGCCGACCATCAGCTCGTATTTGCCGGGCTCGATGACCCAGCGGTCATCGCCCGCATTCCAGTAAGCCAGCCGACGGGTGTCCACCTCCAGCGCCACGGTCTTCGTCTCACCCGGCTGCAGGGGGACCCTCCGGAAGGCCTGGAGCTGGCGCTGCGGGCGCGAAACCGCGGAGTCGGGCTTGTGCACATAGAGCTGGACCACTTCGTCGCCCGGCCGGGAACCGCTGTTGGTGAGCTCGACCATCACCCTGGCAACCGAGCCGGCGCTTACCTCCTCGTTGGGCGCGTCCAGATCGGCGTAGTCGAAACTGGTGTAGCTGAGCCCGTGACCGAAGGGAAAGAGGGCCTCATCCTTGAGATACATGTAGGTGAATCCCTTGCCGATGTCATACTCGTCGATCGAGGGAACCTGCTCCTCCGAGGCATACACGGTGTGCGGCAGGCGGCCGGCGGGATTGACCTCGCCGAAGAGCACCTCGGCAATCGCGGTGCCGCCCTGGCCACCGGTCCACCAGGCCTGCAGCATGGCGGGCACTTTCTCCTTGAGCCTTGGCACGGTCAGCGGACCGGCGCTCTTCTGCACCACGATCGTGCGGGGATTGGCGGCCAGGACGGCAAGCACCAGTTCCTCCTGGTCGCCGGGCAGGCCCAGTGAGTTCCGGTCGCGCCCCTCCTGCTCGATGCTCTCGTCGGTGCCGACGAAGACAATGGCCGCGTCGGACGACCCGGCCAGGGCGACCGCCTCCTCGATCGGGTCCCCGACACCCTCGGCCCAGCCGGTCGTGGCCTCCAATCGCTCGAGCTCGAACTCGAGATCATCGGCCCCTCCCAGGCTCAGGCGGTCGAAGTGACCCGTGTGCCCCGCGCTGGCCTGGTTGTGGCCCACGGCGGTGAAGCGGATGGTGCTCGAGCCTGCGGGCAGCTCGACCTCCCCGAGTTCGGCGTTCAGGCCGTAGCGGCCGTTCCCGAACATGTCGACGGGCTCACCCAGATCCCTGCCGCCAATGCTGGCCTGAAAGGTCCCACGATCGGCGAAGCTCTTGTAGCGAAGCTCAAGCTCATACTCGCCGGCCTGGGTCACCTCGATGGGGAACTCGATGAAGGCACCCTCGCTGGAGGCAAGGAGCTTGATGCTGCGCCCGCCGCTGAATCCCCCTTCCCGGTCGACCTGAGTGGCGGGAGACCGACCGTTCCCGTGGAGCGTGGCACCCGGCGCATGGCGCAGCTCGATGCCCTCGCCCGCCAGCTCGCGAATGCCGGCGAGCCCGCTGACCAGGTCGACATGGCGGCCATTGTAGTTGTTGCGCACCACGCGGTCGGCCAGCGGGCCGATGACCGCCAGCTGGCTGAGCCCGCTGCGGTCGAGTGGCAGCAATCCACCCCGATTCTGCAACAGGACGATGCCCTGCCGCGCGGCCTCGAGGGCGACGAGCCGGTGGGCGGGGCTGTCGATGACCGCATCGGAAATCGTGCTGTAGGGAACCATTTCGAAAGGATCGAACTCCCCCAGCCGGAAGCGCGTGCGAAGGACGCGGGCGAGGGCGTCATCGAGGCGTTCCGGGCTCAGCTTGCCCTGCTCCACCGCGGCCGGAATGTGCTCCTGGAACTCCCGGTCGGAGAAATCGCAGCCAGCCATGAGCGACTGCGCCACCGCGTCGACGTAGCTCATCCCGCCCTGCTCGTGGCCCTCCACCATGGTGCGCACGCCACCGAGGTCGGAGACCACGAAACCCGGATGCTGCCACTGCTCCTTGAGCACCTCGGTGAGCAGCCAGTGGTTGATGTTGTTGGGGGTGCCGTTGATGGCGTTGTAGCTCGCCATCAGCGACTGCGCCCCGCCCTCGACCACCGCCTCGCGGAAGTGCGGCAGCCAGTATTCCCGCAGCATCCGCTCGGGAACCTCGGCGCTGAGCTCCATGCGACCGCCCTCGACGTTGTTCACGGCGTAGTGCTTGAGGGTGGCGGCCAGCTTGAGGTAGCGCGGGTGGTCGCCCTGGATGCCGCGGGTGTAGGCGACGCCCATGCGCCCGGTGAGGAAGGGATCCTCGCCGAAGGCCTCGTGGTTGCGGCCCCAGTAGGGATTGCGGCCGATGTTGATCACCGGGTCGCGATAGATCAGGCCCTTGTGCTGGCCCGGCGCGCCGGGGTCGATCCGCCAGCGGTTGTAGATCGCCCGTGCCTCGTCGGAGATCACCCGGGCAATGTCCTTCTCGACCAGCTCCGGGTTCCAGGTCGCCGCCATGGCGAGGCAGATCGGGAACAGCGTCGTCGGCCGGTCCCACTGCACCCCGTTGAGGCACTGGTTCCACTGGTCCGATCGGATCGCGTGCCCCTCGACGGTGATCGTCGGGCCGCGGTGGTTGAGGAGGATCGCCTTTTCCTCGATCGACAACCGTCCCATCAGGTCGGCCACGCGGACGTCGACGGGCAGCTTGGGGTCGAGGAAGGGCGCGGCGGCACCCGCCGCGCGGCCGGACAAGCCGCAAATGAGGACAAGGGAGAGAACAGCGAGGATCCGGGAAAACATGGGCAGACTACGGACCGGCGGGCGACGTCCTCTCAGCAGCCTCCCCCGCCCCGGAAGGATAGCCCCCCCGCGGATGGCGGACAGACTCCTCCCGTTTCCGGAATCCGCGTCCATCGTCGCATCCTGCGGCTTCCCATCGTTGGGCCCCAACCGGTCCGACGGTGCCCTTGCTTTCGTGTCAGAAGTAATCGGCATCGACCCAGAAGAACCACCGCGGATCGCCGAGCGGGCGCAGCACCTCGACCTCGAACACGCCCGGTGCCAGGTTGGTGAAGCTCGCGCCGGGAATCACCGGCCGGGTCGGGGCGAGATCCGTGTTGCCACGCAACTCCAGCACGGCCGGACCGCTGACCTCGACCTGCATCACGACACGTCGATTGACGGCATCGACCGGTTCGGCGCTCAGGATGCGCAGCTCGCCGAGGACGATCGGCTCGCAGTCCTCGAAGCAGACGCGGTCGATGTGGAAATCCTCCCCTCCGATGGCGAAGTTCACGACCGGTCCGTCGACCCTCAGGATCCCGACGACCCCGCCACTCACCGGAACCCGGGTCACGTAGAGGGTGCGCCCCCCGAGGGTGGTGCCGTCGAGGTCGGCGAGGTCGGCCGCCACCACGGAATCGAAGTTCAGCTCGACCCGGACGATGCCGGAGTATTCCCCGTAGTGCAGCGAGAGGTTGGTCACGCACTCCTGCCCGAAGTCGAACTCCGCCAGGGCGTTGTCGAAATCGAGGTCCTGCCCGACATGACCCGCCCGCTGATCGTCGCCGGTCTTCAGGGCGGGATTCACGTCGACCAGCTCACCGCTGCCGTCGAAGAGGAAGCGCGTCTGGACCTCGACGCCATCCTCGGTGAAGTCCTCGAGCGCCAACCACACGCCCGCGGCGGGCAGCTCCTCGAAGTCGAGGCACTCGCCGAGCGCGACGCAGGGCTCGAAGCAGATCTCGTCGAGGTGGAGCTTGGCACCCGCGATCGAGACCTGCTGGAAGACGCCGCTCAGGGTCACGATGCCGGTGTCCGGCCCGCCGCTCACGCTGACCTGCGCCCCGCCGACGGTCGTGCCGTCATAGGCGGCGAAGTCCGGCCGCGGAGGGTCGCCCGAGCCATCCACGTTGAGGCTCACGGCGCCGCCGGCGTCGTGGTAGCGGAAGCTGAGCTCCTGCGCGCAGACATACCGGATCCGCAGCCCGGCACTGGTCAGGAAGACCTCGTTCCCCGTGCCTCCGGCTGCATTCCCGGCCGTGACCCCGACCTTGGCGGTTCCCTGGAAGTCGAAGACCTCCAGCGTCGTCATTTCCTCGGTGATGAGGTCACCGTCACCGAACAAGGACTCAAGCGGCAGCATCTCGAAGTCCACGCAGTCGGGATCGGGACAGGGGGTGAGACAGAGGTGGTCGATGAAGAGGTCCACCCCGCCGACCCGGAACTGGTCGAAGAGCCCCTCTCCGCTGAGCACACCTCGAATGCCGCCGATGACCTGGTCGACCCGGCTCACCGTGAGCTGCACGCCGCCGACCGTCACCCCGTCGAGGTTCTCGATCGAGTTGGTCGTCGCCGCCTCGCCATTGATCTCGACGATCACCCCGCTGGCATACTGGCCGAATTTCAGCTCGAAGGCCTCCATGCACTCGAACCTTCCGCTGATCGAGGCACCGTCGAGCTGCAGGTCCTGGCCGCTTGCGCCGGCCCTGCCGTCGTCACGGATGGTCGCCTCGCCGGCACCCTCGAACTTGTCGAAGCCGAAGCTGTATCCATCTTCGCTGAACTCGTCGCCGCCGGAGTATTTGGTGCCCACCGGTGGCTCCTCGAAATCGATGCAGTTGAAGTCGCAGGGTTGCCGGCAGAGGTGGTCGATGCGCAGCTCCCGGCCACCGATGGCGAAGGACTCGACGACACCCGTGAAGGTCAGTGAGCCGGACGCGCCGCCCTTCAGCCCGATGACGACGCCCCCGACGGTCGCCCCGTCGAGCTCATCGAACGACCCGGCCTGGACAGTTTCGCCATTCACGGTGACCTCAACCCCCTGCGAGAGCTGGGCGAAGTCGACCATCAGCACCGAGGAGCAGAAGCCGGAGAACGAAATCCCGGCGCCCACCATCTCGATCTCCACCCCGCGGTGGCCGGCGGCATTCCCGGAAACCCCCTCGATCGCCCCCCGGCCGCCGTCGAACCCGACCACCTCGATGGAGAAGCCGTCCTCCTCGATGACCTCGCCCGTCTCGAAGGACTTTCCCCCGAAGGCCTCGAACTCGAAGCAGTCCTCGTTGCCGGGGGCCTCGCAGGGCTCGAAGCACACGTTGTCGATGATCAATTCCTGCCCGCCGATGCAAACCGTGCTGACCGCCGAGGTCAGCGAGGTGATCGAAATCGACGACCCGCCCACTTGCACGGTGGCGCCGCCAATCGTCGTGCTGCCGCCCGGAAAGACACTCCCCTCGTAGCGGTCACCATCGATCTCAAGGGTGACGAAGCCACCATTGTTGTCGTAGTCGAGGGTCACGCTCTCGGCGCAGCCGAAGTCGAAGCAAATCGCGGCGCCTCCAAGAACCAGCAGTCGATTGGTTCCACTGGTGGTGATCTGGGCGCTACCGTAGGGAATCGGCGTTCCACTCGGGTCACGCACCCGCGTGGTCGTCATCGGCACCGTGTTCTCCTCGATGCTGGCGCCATTCGGGAAATTGGTGCCGTTGGCAAAGCTCTGGAAGTCGACGCAGATCGGTGCGGCGGAGAGGGGCGACAGGAGCAACAGGCTCCAGGCGAGAATACGGGTCTTCATGAGTGGGAGGACCGATCGCTGCGGCGGCCCGGGGGTTTGGCTTCAGGGGATGGGTGGGTGCCGGTGGAGGACGAAACCCCGACCATCCTGTCCAGCCATAACGGGACGCACGTCATCCGGACAAGGGAGAATTCCCCCGCCTTCCCTGACCCTGCGGCGCAGCGGAAGCGGCAGGGTTCGGCAGCCGGAACGGGCAGCCATGTCCGCGCCAAACAAGAATCCCCTGCCACCGCAGGGCGGCGACAGGGGACCCGAATGCTTGCGAGGGCGGTTTGCCGGGATCAGTCCAGCTGGCTGTTGAGCCGGGCGAAGAACTCGTCCGCCCCGCCGGTCGGGATGGTGGCGGTCACCATGTCGGGGTCACCGCTTTCGTCGATCGTGAAGGTCACGCCGCCGACCACGGCACTGGACGTCGGCACCGCCACCGGCGTGAGCGCAGTCAGGTCGCTGCCATACTCGACGAGGATCGCGGTGTCGTTCTTCGACAGGTCCTGGCGGGTGAAGGTGAACACGAAGTCCGTGCCCGACTTCCCGCCCTCCGGCGCCACCGAGGAGTCGGTCTCGTTCGGATTGCTGCCGAGGACGTACTCGGTGAGGTTGTCGAGACCGTCGTTGTCCGGGTCGTCGCCCGGGTCGCGGTCGGCCGGATCGAGGCCGAATCCGGCGATCCAACCGCTGTATCCCGTCGGCCCGACCGACACCAGGCTGAGCACGCCGGTGAGTTCGCTGTAGGTCCAGGTGTTGCCGCCGTCGACGAGGACATGGGTCACGCCGTCGCCCTGCTCGGTGAAGGCGCCGAGGGTCGGCTCGGTCACCACGAAGGTGAGCGGATTGTAGATGACCGTGGCCACGTCGACCAGGCTCCAGCTGTTGCCGTTGGCGATGTTGGCGCCGCTCAGGTCCACCCGCAGCGAGCCGTCGAAGCTGACGGTTCCCGCACCGCTGACCTGGTTGGTGACGCCGTTGGCGCCGGGGGCGACGGTCAGCGCGCCGGCGTCGTCGACGACCACGGTCGCGCCGGTTCCGACGGTGGTGTCGCCGGTGTAGGTGTTGACACCGCCGAGGCGGGTGATGGCCGCGCCGGTGAAGCTCATGGCACCGCTCGCGTTGGGCACGATCGACGGCATGCCGGTCACCTCGCCGTCGTTGTTGGCCCCGCCACCCTCGAGCACGACCCCGGCGGTGGTGTAGCCGACGCCCTGGTTGGTGATCGTGATGCTGGTGAGGTTGCCGGCGGCGTCGAGCTCGGCCACCGCGGTGGCACCGGTGCCGTCACCCGTGATGGTGACAACCGGCGTCTCGATGAAGCCACCGCCGCCGACGGTCAGCCCCGTGGCGCTGACACCGCCACCGGTCGGCGCGAGGAGCGCCTGGGCGATGGTGATGTTGTTGCCGCCGTTGTCGACGGTGCCACCGGCCGGGTGGACGTAGGCGCCGTCGAGCGCGCTGACGAAGGTCGGGCTGGCCGAGTTGGCCACCAGCGTGCCGCCGTTGAAGTTGAGCCAGCCGGCGCCGGCGCCCGCGGTGATCCCGCCCCCGGTGACGGTGCCGCCGAGCAGGTTCACGATGCCCGTGGCGGTGGCATTGTTGCCCAAGGTCAGGACGGTGTCGGTGGTGCCGGTGAAGTCCATCGTCGCACTGCCGGAGACGTTGAGGACCCCGGTGCCGTTCTCGCCGACCCAGAGGCCAAAAGTCTTGTCATGGGTGTTGTTGTAGTCGGCCGTTCCACCGACATTGACCACCCCGGTGATCTCCTCACTCGCACCCCAGGTGATCGGGCCGCTGTGGTTGAAGACGCCACCCTCGAGGTTGATGACGCCCGGGCTGCTGTCGATGCCGGCGATGAGGAAACCACCCACGCTCGCCGTGCCACCGGTCTGGGTGAAGCCGCCAAAGGCGCCCCCGAACCAGCCCGCCGACAGCTGCCGGTAGACGTCGAGCGTGCCGCTGACCAGCTTGACCGTGCCGTGGGTCCCGTTGTTGCCGATGTTCAACGACTGGTGGAAGGGCTCGGACCCGTCGCCGTCGGCCGCATTGTAGTCGACGCTCGCGCCGTCGACCACCAGCGTGCTGTCGCCGATGAATCCGACCACCGCGGAGAAGGCGTTGAGCGTCGAGCCATCGTCCGCCTGGCGCCCGTAGCTGCCCGCCTCGAGCACCAGGGTTCCCTGGTCCACGTTGACGGTGGTGAACACCTCGTTCGCGGGGTTGGTGAGCGTGAGGGTTCCGGTGCCCTGCTTGACCACGCCCAGCTGGAAGTCGTGCTCCTCGCTGTCATTGCCGCGGATCAGCAGGTTGGAGGTGACCTCGTCGTCGAGGTCCCAGAAGGTGAAGTGGGAACCCACCACGCCTGCGTTCTCGAGGATCCCGGTGCCGACGGGGGCCCGCCCGGTGAACGGCTGGTTGAGTCCCACGACACCCGCCTGAACATCGAGGTTGCCCGCGATGTTGCCGCCGTTGAGGACCAGGGTCCCGGCCCCGGTCTTGACCAGGTCGTAGCCGGCCGTCGCGTCAACCGGGGCGCCGAGGCCGAGGAGCGATCCCGTCGGGACATTCACGGAGCGGCTGTCGGTCAGAGACACCTCGCCGTTGCTCAGGTAGAGGTCATTGGTGCCGAGGAACGACAGGTCGGTGTTCAGCGTGACCGGCTTGTTCGGCGCCAGGTTCAGGATGCCGCCGCTGGTGTTGTCGATGACCCCGCCGTTGAGGATGAACGCATCGAAGGCATCATCGGTCGTGCCGAGCGCGCCGGCGCTGTCGAGGTTCAGCTGGCCGGCCTCGAGGATGAAGTCGCCGGCGAAGGTGTTGGCACCCGAAAGCGTGAGGATGCCGGCCCCGAGCTTGGTCACCGAGCCGGTCCCCGTGATCGGGTTGGAGTACTCGTCGCTGCCGGCGGGGTCCAGCTGCAGCTCGCTGAAGTCGCCGAGGGAAATCATCGAGCTATCGGCGATCGAGCCGGCTCCGGAGACGACCAGGATGCCATCGGAGACGTTGGTGGGCCCGGTGTAGTCGTTGTCGGTCTGGAAGGTGACCGTGCCGCCCGAGTCGATGGCGACGAAGGCGTCACCATTGATGCCGAAGCCGCCGGTGCTGGAGATCGTGTAGTCCTCGAAGGAGTTGCTGAACTGGACCAGGCCCGGCTCGACATCCTCGGCGAGATTGACATTGAACACCGCGGCCGTGTCGTCGAATCGGACCGACTGCCCTCCCGAGAAGGTCGTGTTGCCGCCGCTGTCCGACCAGTTGGTGGTGGTGGTATTCCAGTTGTTGTCGGTCAGCCCGGTCCAGCCGAGCGGGTCACCGGTGATCACGAGGGCGATCTCGAAGCCGTTGTCCTCGATGGCAGCGGTCTGCCCCGGAGCCAGCGGAGGCGTCAGGGTGCCGACCTGGAAATCCGCTGCCGCGTTGCCGGCGTAGTTGCCGCCGTGGTCGATGAGCGGATACTCCCAACCGGTCGGGTCGGCGGTCCATCCGCCCGAGGCGTTGGTCACATCGACGCTGATCACCCCGTTGGCTGGGGTGGTCATGAGCGCCGAATTGATGATGATCGTCTGGTCGATCAGGTCGCCGGTCGCCCTCAGCCCGAGGGTTGCCTCGCCCTCGAAGACAAGGGTGTTGACGGTGAGGTCGCCAATGTCCCCGTCACCGGCGGAAACCGTGTTGGTCGAAAGGTCGGCCACCGTGGCCGTGCTCTCGATGAAGCCCGAGCCATCAAGCGATCCGTCGGTGATGTTGACGGGGATCGACGCGGCGAGGTCGCCGTTGGCCGTGAACCCGCCGCCACCGGAAACGTCGACCTGGCTGGTGTTGTCGATCGAGCCCCCGAAGCCGAGGGCCAGGGTGCCACCGGTCACTTCGGTCGGGCCGGTGTAGGTGTTGATGCCGGCGAGGGAGATCGTGCCCATCCCCTGCTTGGTCAGTCCGCCGCCCCCGCCGCCGTCGGGCAGGTCCTGCTCGATCACGGCGACCGCGGGGTTCGAGTTGGTGTCGACCACCACGCCGCCGGCGAGGACGTTGGCGCTGCCGAGGCCGGAGAGGTAGGCATTGGTCCCGTCATGGGTGCTGGCGACGGCCAGAGTGCCGCCGTCGATGTTGAGCTCGCTGGTGCCCTCCCCGCCGGTGGCGAAGGCCACTTCCAGCGTCCCGCCGTTCAGGTTGACCGTGCCGCTCGAGTCGGCCAGCACCCCCAGCCGGAAGCCGTCGGCGGCGACGTTGTTGTCGACGAGGATCCTGCCGGTTGCCGAGACATTGACCTCACCGCTGCCCCCCTCGCCCACGTACATCCTCCGGTTTCCACCGGTCTGGAAAAGGCCGCCGCTGAGGTTGAAGGTGCCGGCGGAGCCCGCAAACGAGCCGAGCACCGCAAAGCTTCCCGCCGTCGAGTTGGCCGCGGTGACCGTGCCGCCGCTCATGTCGAAGGTGCCGGTGCCGGCCCGGCCGATGACGAAGAAGGATTCGGAGGTGATCTCGCCCCCGTTCATCGTGGCGTTGGCCGTGCCCTCGCCGCCGATCCAGAACTCGCCCGCGTTGGTGATCACGCCACCACTCATGTTGAAGGCGTTGGCGGTTCCGGTGGCGGGCCCGAACTGGTCGCCGCCCACCATGAAGTCTCCCGACAGGTCCACCGTGCCACCGTCGAGGTTGAACTCGCCGGTCGCGCCGCCGTTCGCGCCCACGTTGACATCGAGGGCACTGAGGGTGCCGGACGTGTACATGTTGAAGGTGGACGTCGTCGCGTCGTCGAGGCCGATCAGCAGGTTGCCGTTGCCGGTGCCGATGTCGAGATCGCCGCTGCCCTCGGCAAAGCCGGTGTAGGTGCCGCCGCTGCCTGAGGTGTCGGCGAGGTTGTAGGTCGCGACGCCGCCGAGGAAGCCGAGGAAGATCCAGTTGTTGGTGCCGATCGCAAGCGTGCCGCCGGAGTGGTCGAGCCGTCCGTTGCCATTGCCTTCGGTAAGGGCCTGGGTGCCCGAGCCGATGACCAGGTCGAAGTCGGTCGACTGGGTCCCGGTGGTGATCTCCGGGAAGTTGCCGGTCTCGACGTTGACGTAGGTGGTGTCCTCACCGCCGTCCTCGACCGGAACACCGGCCGTCCAGTTGGTGGCGGTCGCCCAGTCCTGGGTCGCCGCCGTGTCGAGCCACTCGGTTTGTTGGGCTCCGAGCTGCGGGCTGGCCATCAGGCCCGCCGTCGCGAGGGTTGTGATGAGACGGCAACGAGGTGCCGCGACGAGGAGCTTCGTCGTGGATATCACTCTGGATTTTTTCGAGGTTTCAGCCGAGCCGGGGAGTTCACCGGCGACTTGAGACAGTTCGGTCTCGGATAACCAATACCCGGCTGGTTCGGATTTCAAAGGGAATTGTCGCCGCCTCGGAGGCGTGGTCACCGATCTCCTGTGCTGCCAGGATTGTCCCGTCCATCGCGGGACTTGGCGCCCGCGGATTGCGCACGCATTCTCCGTCCATGCCCCTGCTGCTGGCGATCCGCTACCCCGAGGAAGGTCCCGGCCTGATGGCCTGGGGCCGCCGCATGGCAGCGGCGCTGGATGAACCCCTCGAGGTGGTGCTTTGTGACGATGCCGCCCCGCAGGACGGAATCGGCTGGGTCGGGGACGATTCGCTACGGCCGGACTTCATCGGCGAACTCGCCGGGGACGAGCGCTGGGGACGGGTGCGGCTGGCGAATGCCACCCGCGCGCTCGTCGGCGAATCGGCCCGGGTGAAATTCCTCCTGATCGGCAAGCACAACTCTGGACGCGGCGACAACGACTCCCCGGAACGCCGCCTCGCCCGCGCCGTGTTCGAACAGGCACGCTGCGCGGTTGGCGTCCTGCGCCTGCCGGAAACCCCGCGCGACTGGGCCGGCCGCGTGCTGGTCCCCTGCGCCGGCGGCCCCCACTCGCGGACCGCGCTGCGCCTGGCGGAGAAGCTCGCCGGCGAGGGCGCCACCGCCTTCTTTGTCGAGCCGGATGTCGACGAGGTCTCGCGCGAGGTCGGGGCGAAGCTTCTCGAGAAGGCGGTCCTGCGCGCCGGGGTCGATCCCACCGCGGTGACCCGCAAGGTCGCCTTGGGGACCCAGGTCTCGGGCGAGATCAGCCGCGAGGCGGGGAGCGGAAACTACGAGCTGCTCCTGATCGGTGCCAGCGACACCGGCACCCTGCGGGCGAAGCTCTTCGGCACGGTGCCCGACCGCCTGCTGCGCGGCCCCGGAGGCCTGGCGATCGCGGTCGTCCGCGCCGCCAAACCGACCGGCGAGCGCCTGCGCGCGGCCATCGGCACCTTCCTGCGCCTGAAGGTCCCGCAGCTCGAGCGCGACGAGCGCGTGGCGCTGGTCGACGAGGTCGAGGGCCGCGCGCGGTGGACCTTCGACTTCGCCGCGCTGATGCTGTTGGCGACCTCGATCGCCGCGCTCGGCCTGCTTGCCGACTCAGCGGCGGTGGTGATCGGCGCGATGCTGGTCGCCCCGTTGATGACCCCGCTCATCGGCGGCGGCCTGGCCCTGGTGCAGGGCAACTGGCCGCTGTGGCGGCGCAGCCAGTGGGCCGTCCTGATGGGTTTCTTCGCCGCACTCGGGGTCGGACTGCTGGCCGGCTTCGGGGCGCGGCTGCTCGGCTTCGGCCTCACCGCCGAGCTGGCCGGGCGCGGCGAGCCGACGCTGCTCGACCTCGGCGTCGCCTTCCTCTCCGGCATCGCCGCCTCCTACTGCCTGGCCCGTCCCTCGCTGAGCAGTGCCCTCGCCGGGGTGGCGATCGCCGCCGCGCTGGTCCCGCCGATCGCCACGGTCGGGATCTGCCTGTCCCTCGGCGAGACGCTGAATGCCCGCGGCGCGGCGCTGCTCTTCGGCACCAACGTCGTGGCCATCGTGCTCGGCGCGGCGACCAACTTCTTCCTCGCCGGAATCCGCGGCCAGAAGACCTCCGGCGCCTGGGCACGGCGACTGTTCATCGTGCTGGCGCTGGCCTGTGCCGGGCTCGCCGTACCGCTGACCTCGGTGCTGGTCGGCAAGGTCACCGAGCCGCGCCTGCTCGAGCAGCGGCTTTCCACCGTGGCGCAGGCGAACGGCTACCGCCTGCTCAAGCTGCGCCGCAGCCGCGATGGCACCACCCCGCGCATCGAGATCGAGATCGCCGGAGCGGGCGCCCCGGACGAGGGCTTCGTCGAGCTGCTGCGCGAGTCCGCCGAGGCGCAGGGTGGGCGCCCGGTCCGGCTGCGAGTCCGGACCCTGCTCGAGACGGAGACGAAGTGAGCGGGCCCCGCCCTCCCGGCAGCGGGCCCCAAGGCCGGCTTTGCCAAGCTCCCGGCTTTGCCAAGCTCCCGGTTGCAGCCTACGCTGTCGCCATGACAACCGCCCTTCCCGCGTGGAGAACCGCCCTCGCCGGCGGAGTCTCCGCCATCCTCGTCCTTTCGGCAGCCTGCGACAGGAAGGAGAAGGTCGGGGTCGAGTATCGCGGGCACTCCCAGGGGGAAACCGCCGACGCCGTGGCGGATGCCTTCGGCGACGGCGCGGCCGAGGCGGACGAGGTCGATGACGGGATCCGCAACCTGTTCGTCCGGCTCGGCAAGGCGACCCGCGGGCACGACGGAATCGACCTGGATCGCCTGCTCTCGGTGGACGCCATGCTCGAGGCGCTGCGCTCCGCCGGCATGCTGGACGACCTCGACCCGCGCGCGCTGCGCGGCTTCGAAGAGGGCTTCCGCCAGGGAATCGAGCAGGTCGGCGAGAGCTTCCGCCAGATGGCCTACGACGACCACAAGATCATGCACATCGAGGCTCCGGCGGAGAACGAGCGCGTGGTCTTCGTGCAGCACTACGACAACGAGCTGAACGTGACCTTTCCGATGCGCTGGT
>JAUIJB010000126.1 GCA_030430455.1 Verrucomicrobiia bacterium
ACAGGCGGTCCATCTGCTCGATGGTGTCCTCGTGGGTGCCCTTGGCCTTCATGACCTTGTAGAGCAGGGAAATGTAGAGCGGGACGACGGGGATGGCGGACGAGGCCTGCGTGACCAGCGCCTTGTTGACGGAGACCCAGGCCTTGCCGTCGAGCGGGGCGAGCTTCTCGTCGAGACGCTTCTGGGTGGTCTCGAGGTCCGCCTTGGCGGCGCCGATGGTGCCATTGGTGTAGATCGGCCAGGTGACCTCGGGGCCGATGTAGGAGTAGGAAACGGTCTGCACCCCGTCGGCCAGCACGCCGGCCTCCTGCAGGGCGTCCATCCACATTTCCCAGTCCTCCCCGCCCATCACGGCGACGGTCTGGTCGATGTCGTCCTGGCTGGCGGGCTCGATGCTGACCTCATCGACCACCTTGGTGGTCGTGTTGAGGTTCTTGTTGGTGAAGGGGTCGCCGATCGGCTTGAGCACCGACTTGAAGACCTCGCCGGTCTTCGGGTGCTGGCGGCGCGGCGAGGCCAGCGAGTAGACGACGCAGTCGACCTGCTTGAGGTCGGCCTTGATGGCCTCGATGACCTTCTCCTTCATCTCGTCGGAGAAGGCGTCGCCATTGAAGGACCTCGCATACAGCCCGGCGGCCTTGGCTTCCTTCTCGAAGGCGGCCGAGTTGTACCAGCCGGCGGTGCCGGTGCGCCGGTCGGAGCCTTCCTTTTCAAAGAACACGCCGATGGTCGAGGCACCGCAGCCGAACGCCGCGGCAATCCGCGACGAGAGGCCGTAGCCGGTCGAGGAACCGATCACGAGGACACGCTTCGGGGCGTTCTCGATCGGACCGCGGGACTTCACCACGGCGATCTGGTCGGCGACATGCCTGGCACAGCCATCGGGGTGCGCGGTGGTGCAGATGAATCCTCGGATCTTCGGCTCAACGATCATGATGGCGGCGAGCCTAGGGGGCGATCCGGCGACGGGCAAGCATGGCGGAGACCGGCGGCGGGTGGGATCCGCAAGGCCGATCGACGGGCCGGATCCGGAACGGGCGGAGTTTCAGGAAAGAAGGTTGACGAGTGGCTCCGGGATCTCCATCCATCCCGCATCTGAGACGCAGTCTCATTAATTTCTGAAATGATGATGATCGATCGAACGAACGCAGAGACGGGCCGGATGATCCGGAAGATCGGAGGCGGGCTGGTGCTGACGCTGGCGACGGCGGGGGCGCAGGACGCACTGGACGACATCGGCAGCCTCGAGGGCTTGACGGTGGTCGGGAGCAGCGAGGCGGTGTGGGACCTGGCCGGATCGGCCGCCTACATCGAGGCCGAGCAGTTCCGTGAGCGGGGCTACACCGACATCACCCAGGTCCTCTCGTCGGTCCCCGGCGTCTACCTGCGCCAGGAGGACGGCTACGGCAATTTCCCGAACATCTCGATGCGCGGGGCCGATGGGACCCGGACTTCGAAGGTGACGGTGATGGAGGACGGAATCCTGACCGCCCCGGCGCCCTACGCCGCGCCCGCCGCCTACTACTTTCCGAAGAGCGGGCGGATGTCGGCGATCGAGGTGCTCAAGGGGTCGTCGCAGGTCCGCTACGGTCCGCAGACCACCGGCGGGGCGCTGAACTTCCTCTCGACCCCGGTGCCTGGCGAGGGCGGTCCGAACTTCCACTCGCGCACCACCGCGGGCAGCGACTCGACCTTCTTCAACCACACCTGGTATGGCGACACCTTCGAGACCGACTTCGGTCGCTGGGGCTACGTGCTCGAGTTCCACGGCGAACAGAGCGACGGCTACCGCGACTACCTCGGGCCGATCGGCAAGGACAGCGGCTTCCGATTCTGGGAGCCGATGCTGAAGGCCTTCTGGGAGATCGACGGCGACGTGCGGCAGCGCTTCGAGGTGAAGTTCGGGATGACCGACTTCCACTCCGACGAGGGCTACCTCGGGCTGAGCGAGGTCGACGCCCGCTTCAATCCCGATGCGCGCTACGCGGCCTCGGTGTTCGATGAGATGGACACCCGGCAGTACCGCTCCTACTTCCGCTACCTGCTCGAGCCGAGCGACGACCTGAGCATCCAGTCGACGCTCTACTGGAACCACTTCGAGCGGAACTGGTACAAGCTCGACCACGTGTCGGGCACCCTGAACCCGGCGCTCGACGGCCGCGGCCGGATTTCGAGCGGATCGGGCCGGACCAGCATCGACCGCGCGCTGCTGAACCCGGCGCTGCTGGCGGTCCTCCAGGGCACCGGCACCGGCTCGATCGGCGTCAAGGCCAACGCCCGCTACTACGACGCCTACGGCTGGCAGAACCAGGTGACCTGGCGCTTCGACACCGGCCCGGCGTCGCACGAGCTGGTCGGCGGCTTCCGCGCCCACTACGACCGCATCTTCCGCGAACAGTGGGTCGACGTCTACAACGCCAACGGCGGCTCCGGCTTCACCCCGGTCAGCCGCGGCATTCCGGGCCAGGAAAGCAACCGCCTCGAGGAGGCGACGGCCTTCGCCTTCTACGTCGAGGACACCATCGAGATCGGCCGGCTCACCCTGACGCCCGGGCTGCGCTACGAGGCGGTCGAGTACGACGTGACCAACTTCGCGGGGGCCGGCGTGCCGCAGTCCGACGACTTCGGCGTCTGGGGCGGGGGCATCGGCTTCAATTACGAGTGGAACGACTGCCACGCGAGCTACGGCGGCATCTACCGCGGCTTCTCGCTGCCAGGTCCGAACTCCTACATCAACGGCGGCGTGCGCGAGGAGGAGAGCCTCGGCTACGAGCTCGGCTGGCGCTACCGCAACGGCGGCCTGCTGGTCGACACCGCGGCCTTCTTCACGGACTTCGACAACCTGATCGGCGTCGATGCCGGTCTGGGCAACGGCGTGAACCAGAACGCCGGCGCGGCCGAGGTCTGGGGGGTCGAGAGCATGATCACCTACGATCCGGTCTTCGAGCGAGGCTTCGGCTTCAACCTGCCGATGTACGTGAGCGCGACCTGGACCAGCGCCGAGCTGAAGCAGGCGCTCAACACCGGCGGTTCGGATGACATCTACGCCGGCGGTCAGCCGGGCGCGGACATCCCCTACGTGCCCGAGTGGAAGCTTGCGGCGGGCATCGGCTACATCGCCTCGTGCTGGGGCGTGAACCTCGACGCCTACTTCAGCAGCCACACCTACGGCACGGCGATGAACTCGTCGGTGCCGGTGACCAGCGCCCGCCAGGGCAAGGTCGATGCGCTGCTGACGGTGGACCTGACCGGCTACTACGAGCTGAACCGGAACTGGAAGCTGGTCGGCGGCCTGCACAACCTCTTCGACGAGCGGGCGGTGACCACCCGCCTGCCGTCGGGGCCGCGCACCAACCTGCCGCGCACCTGGTTCGCCGGGGTCGAGGCGAGCTTCTGATCCCTCTCAAGATCTCCGTTGTTCGGAAGGCCGGGGTCGCGCGAGCGGCTCCGGTTTTCTTCTGGAGACGGACCGCCCCCGGCCCGCGCCGGGTGGGGTGGCCGCCGATGACCGGCGGCCCGCGAGGATCGTGGCGCGGGGGCGCGCCACCTCCGGAGAAGGCGCCGGCTTTTCGTCTCGCCGGGTCGGCGGCCTCCCGTTAGATCGAGGCAAAACGAACGCCATGTCCGACGCCCTCAGCCAGCCCCACCTCGTCGCCCGGAAGAACATCTTCAACTTCCTCCATCAGTGGTTCCAGATCATGGATCCGCAGGGCAACGTGCTGCTCTACACCAAGATGCGCGCCTTCAAGCTGCGCGAGGACATCCGGGTGCTGGGCCCGGACAAGCAGACCGAGGTGGTGTCGATGCGGGCGCGCCAGATCATCGATTTCGGCGCGACCTACGACGTGACCGATCCGGCGACGGGCCGGAAGCTCGGCGCCTTCCGGCGCAAGGGGCTGAAGTCGATCTTCAAGGACGAGTGGCTGATCCTCGACGCCGCCGACCAGGAGGTCGGGCTGATCCAGGAGGATTCGGGCGGGCTGGCCTTCCTGCGCCGCTTCATCGGCGGGGTGGTGAACCTCATCGCGCCGCAGCAGCACCACGGATTCGTCGGCGGCAGCCCGGTGCTGACCTTCCAGCAGACGCGCAATCCCTTCGTCACCAAGACCTACCTCAACTTCTCCATGGACACCCAGGGCCTGCTCGACCGTCGTCTCGGACTGGCCGCGGCGGTGTTGTTCTGCGCCATCGAGGGCAAGCAGGACTGACCGGCGTCACGGCGCCGCCGCCGGGAGCACCTCGACGTTGGGCACCACGGTGGTGAAGTTGACCCCGGGGTCGCAGACGTCGACGTCGCCGCTCCAGGTGCCGGTCTTCGATCCCTCAAGCGTGATCGTCACGGTCTCGGTGCCGCCGGCCGGGATGGTGACGACCGGGTCGAGCCAGAGCGTCTCGAAGTCGCCGTTGTCGTCGCGCTGATAGGGGAAGTCGGCGCCGGAAAGCGTGAAGCCGTCGAGGAAACTGTGGTAGAGGTCGATGCTCTCGATGCTTTCGTCATCGCTGCCGGTGTTGGTGACATCGAGGACGAGATCGAAGCGGTCGCCGGCGGTCACCTCGGGCGGGCAGCGGTGGGTGACGGCGAAGCTCGAGTCGAAGCCGAGCCCGGACCCGGTGATGCCGAGGGCGCCGGCGGTGCGGTAGGCCTGCCAGCCGACGAAGGCGATCAGCCACAGGCCGCTGGTGAGGAGGAAGGTGGCGATCGCGGTGATGACCACCGCCTGGGAGGTTTTCATGAGGGAAGATCGCCCCCCGGGGAGGCGTTGGAGTGGAGTTCGAGGATGCTCAGGATTTCCGACGCGGGGTCGTTGGCGCGCATCAGCGTCTCGCCGATCAGGACGGCGTTCGACCCGGCGTCGAGCACCCGCTGGCAGTCGCCGAGGTTCTTCAGGCCGGACTCGGAAACCAGCAGCGTGCCCTCGGGGACCTCGTCGACGAGCTGCTCGGTGGTCGAGAGATCGGTGGTGAAGGTCTTGAGGTTGCGGTTGTTGACGCCGATGAGGTCGGCTTCGAGGTCGAGCGCCCTCTCCATTTCCGGCAGGTCGTGGACCTCGACGAGGACGTCCAGCTGGAAGTCCTTCGCCTCCTGATAGAGCGACCTGAGCTGC
>JAUIJB010000127.1 GCA_030430455.1 Verrucomicrobiia bacterium
CAGCTCGGCTGGAACGTGTGGCAGGGGGAAAGCCCGCACCTCGCGGTGGCGACGCGCTTCGAGATCGTGAAGCAGCATTTCCACCACCCGTGGCACGGGGTGGGGGCGAGGCTGCGCGACGACGAGGGCCGGGAGTTCCTCGCGTGGAGCATCTGGCTCGACTGGCGGTTTCCGGTCCAGTGGCTGGCGCAGGACAGCCCGCAGGCGACCGACGCCGAGCTGCTGGCGTGCGACACCGAGAAGTCGGACCGCTTCCCGCAGGCGCAGGCGCTGCTCGATGCGCTCGACAAGGCGGGCCACCTCGAGGCGGATGTGCCGCTGCTGGTCGGCGGCGACTGGAACAGTTCGTCCCATCGCGACTGGACGGCGGAGGCCGTGGCGTCGCATCCGTGGCGCCGGGAACTGCCACTGGCGATCAGCCGGTTGGTCGAGGGCGCCGGATTCGTCGATGCTTTCCGGTTTGTTCATCCGAGCGTGGCGTCGGCGCCGGGCAACACCTGGACGCCCCGGCGGGACAAGCGCGACAACGGCAAGGACGATCCGCCGGAACGGATCGACCGTCTCTATTTCCGGAATGTGTCGGACAAGCCGGGCCTGGTGCCCGTGCGGACGACCGTGCTGCCTCGCGACCGTGCCGACGCCTCCGGTCCGAAGGAAACCGCCACCTTCCCGAGCGACCACGCCGCGGTGCGGATCGAGTTCGAATGGCGGGACGAACAGCTGCCGGCGGTGGACGATGCGACGGCAGTCTCGCCGGGGCTCGACCACGCGCCGCCGGCTGCGGTGGAGCCGGACTTCGAGCCGACGCGCATCGCCTGGGGCTCGTGCTATCAGGAAGGTCGGCCGTGCCCCATGCTCGAAACGCTTGGTCGCCAGGAGCCGGAGCTCTATCTCGCGCTCGGCGACAACATCTACGGTGACACGCAGGACATGGCGGTGCTGCGTCGGAAATACCGCCGCCTCGGACGCCAGCCGTACTGGCGCGACTTCGTGCGCGACACCGCGGTGCTGGCGACCTGGGACGACCACGACTACGGTGCCAATGATTCGGGCCGGCACTACAAGCCGAAGGAGCAGTCGAAGGAGATCTTCCTCGATTTCTTCGACGAGCCGGCGGACAGCCCGCGGCGGCAGCGCGAGGGCATCTACGGCTCGACCCTGCTGGGTCCGCCGGAGCGGCGCATCCAGATCCTGATGCTCGATCTGCGCACCTTCCGTTCATCGATCGCGCGGGCGGAGAAGAAGTCCTACCCGGAACTCGGTAGCTACCGCCCGCTCACCGACGACGAGGAGCAGGTGATGCTCGGCGAGGCCCAGTGGAAGTGGTTGGAGGAGGAACTGAAGAAGCCGGCGAAGCTGCGCCTGATCGGCCTCTCGACGCAGCTCGGCACCGCCCACAATGGCTACGAGGCCTGGGCCAACCTGCCGCAGGAGCGCGAGCGTTTCCTCGAGCTGGTGAAGAAGACCCGGGCGGAGGGAGTCGTGCTGCTTTCCGGCGACACCCACTGGGCCGAGTACAGCCTGATCGAGCGACCGGGGCTCTACCCGCTCTACGACCTCACCTCGAGCAGCCTCAACCAGTCGTGGAACCCGGCCGGAGCCAACCCGAACCGCATCGGTCGCGCCTACACCGACCCGAATGCCGCCGTGCTGGAGATCGACTGGGAGAAGAAGACCGTGACTTCCAGAACCTACGACGTGTCCGGTGAGATCCGCCTGATGCTCGAGATCCCGCTCAAGTCGCTGCGGTTTGAAAGTACGGCTTCCGCCGTAGATTTCGCCGGCGAATGGGAGTCGGCTTTCGGCAGGCTGTCGCTGGAGGAAGCTGGCGACGGTTGGCGCGGGACATATCCCGGCGGCGTGTGCGAGCTGGAGGAGAAGGATGGAGTGCTCGAAGGCACCTGGACCGAGGGCGAGCGCACGGGTCGCTGCCGCTTCCGGCCGACCCGCTGCGGGCGCTTCCTGCTCGGCGCCTACGGTCGCGGCGACGGACCGCTGGCCTTGCCGTGGCCGGCATGGCGGGGCGGGGCCAAGGGTTTCGCCTTTCCCGAATAGAGACGGCAAGGACCGCGTGGCTCCCGCCGCGCACCGCGGGGCTCCCGCCGCGCTTGAGCAGCTCTTCTGCTGCGCTTGAGCAGTGCGCGACGGCGTCGCGCGTCCCGTCGGTCTCGGGCGTTGCTATTCACCCATGCCGGCGGCCCATGCCGGCTGGCCACCGCGGATCTCGTAGGCCATCACGCGGCTTTCCTCGACGCCGGTGCGGGTGTTGAACAGCTGGACGGTGGCGGGACCGTGGGCGGCGCGGGACTTCACGGCGATCTGCTGCTGGCCGTTGACGAAGCGGACGGTTTCCACATTCGGCATCGCGGTGTTGCAGACGGCGACCGTGCGGGAGCCCTCGCGCAGCGTGACGGTGCCGCTCCCCTTCACCGGGGTCAGCGGCGCCGAGGCGGGCGACGCGGTCGTTCCTCCGGGCCGGGTCGCCATGGAGTAGGCGGCCTGGTAGCCGCGGTTGAAGGCATCGGTCTGGGTCGCCGGGAAGGTGCCGTAGTGGCGGCTCGGCTGGCGTGACTTGCCGCTCGCGCCGTCGGCACGACCGTGCTGCATGCCAAGATCGTAGGTGCTGCCGTGGGGCCCGTCGTAGGGCTCGTGTCCGGGCGGCAGGCCGGTCGAGGCCGGGCCGGTGGACCCGGCTCCGCCACTTTCATCGAGCGGCGTGCAATGGCTCAGGACGAACGGGGCGGCGAGGAGGCAGAGGAGACGACGTTTCATGGTGGGTGACGGGAATGGTGTCATGAACATCCACGATCCCCGCGCGGACTCCAGTCCTGTTTTCATCGGTCGAGGAAGGCGCCGGTCCGGCGATCGCCCGGGCGGGGGCGCCACAACGGATCGGCATCCGCCCCGCGGCGGAGAAGGCGAATTCCTTTGAGTTGCGCTGCCGGGGCTGCTTGACTGGCGGTTGATCATGAAAGGCTATCTTCCGCACGCCGTGGTGAAGGCGGTGGTGTTCTGGGTCCTGACCTTGTGCATCGTCTGCGTGACGGCGGCGTCGATCATGATGGCATGGGAGTCGGTCGCGATGGAGACCGGCTACAATTTCATTCGCACCGCGGTCGCGCTCGGTCTCGGCGCGCTGGCCTTCCTGTTCGTGAATCTCGCCTTCGGCAGTCTGTTCGCCCACCTCTTCGAACCCCGGCCATCGCCGCCGATCGATCCGGCCTTCGGCGAACGCCTCCACCGGGCCAAGGAATCGGGACGTTTGGAAACCGAACCCCAGCGGAAGGCGGAGTAGGGACTCATCGGCATGTGGGACTTTTTCCAGGAAATGCAGCTCAACGACCTGCGCAAGCGCCAGGCCGACGTCGAAAGCACGGCGCGCGGAGCGAGGTTCGACCGTGAGTCGGTCGAAGATCGGCTGGAGAAACTCGAGCTGGTCTGCCAGTCGCTCTACGAGCTGCTCCGTGAAAAGGGCGGCGTGAGCGACAAGGAACTCCGCCGCAAGGTGAGGGAGATCGACGCCCGGGACGGTTCGGCCGACCAGCGCATGGCACCCGGGCCGGTGTCCTGTCCGAAGTGCGGCACCGCGACCACCGCCGGCGCATTGAACTGTCCGCGATGCGGCGCGACGATCGCGCCGAAGTATCCCTTCGCGCCGTGACGTGACTCCGCTGAATCCACTCCGACGAAACGCATGCGCAGGACCGACTCCATGAAGCTTCCGTTCATTCTGGGAATCGCGATGTTCACCGTGGCTGCTGGTGCCGAGGAGGCCGATCCCGCCGTTGCGCCGAGTGACGTCGACACGCCGTCCGGGCAGGAGGCGGATCCTTTCGCACCCGCGTTCGGGGGGAGCTCCGAAGTCAGGGGCATTCCGGAGGCGCGGCTCTCCGAATCCCGGGACACGCTGCGTCTGCGCCTCGAGATCTGGGAGATGGACACCGGGGGCTTCGTCGATGCCCTCGATGAATTGGAAACGCAGGGGGACGTCGGTGAGTTCAGGCGTCGGCTGCGGCAGCGCAAGGGCAGCCGGCTTGTTCATGCACCGATGCTGGTGTTGGAAGCCCGATCGGGAAAGAGCGTCGAGGGACGCATCGAGGAGATCTATCCGACCGAGTATGAGCCGCCGGAGGTTCTTCCGGGTCCTTGGGTGAAGTGATCCAGCAGCTCACCACGCCGGCGATCGGGACCGCCTTCGAAACCCGTAATACCGGGGTGACGATGGAAGCCCTCGCCCAGCCGGTTGAGATTTCGGGCGAGGAGAGGTGGGATGTTTCCTTGTCGTTCGAGAAGGTCGAGCTCCTGGATCAGGCCTTTCACGGTCCGAAAGAGTTGAACATCATCATGCCGGTTTTCGGATGCTACCGCTGCGGCGGGCTCCAACGGGTGGTGACCTCGCGCTGGCATTTTGTTTCCGCCGCTGCGCCGGCCACCCGGGAGGAGGGCAGGACCTGGGTCGCGATGATGCGGGTGGATCGCGAAAGGTAGCGGCGCTCCTGTTTCGGTCACGCTGAGGGATTGGCAAAGTGGCTCGTCAGGTGCAGTCTCGGGTCAATGGACGAGCCGCGATTGCCGTCGCTGCAGCTTGCCAAGCTTCAGCAGAAGCTCGACGAGACGGCGGCGAGGCATGCCGAGGAGATTGGCGCTTTGCGGTCGGAGATCCGGCAGCTCGAGCGGGAGCTGGGTCAGTCTTCAGCCCCGCCGCCCTTGCCGAAGTTGGAAGCGAAGCCGCCGGAGCGGAAAGAGCCACCGCGGGAGTTCAAAGAGCCGGCGAAGCTGCCGGAACGGCATCCAAAACCCGAGAGCACCCGCGACCTTCCGCCCCCGGAGACGCCGCCCGAGCCGAAGCCGCCGGTCGATCGCGGACGCCTCGAACTCGACCTCGGACGGGTGTGGCTGGTGCGGATCGGCATCGTGTTGCTGGTCACGGGTCTCGTCCTGCTCGGCAACTACGCCTATCAGAACTGGATCCGCGACCTGCCGGCGGCGGTGCGGCTCGGCTTCCTGGTGCTTTCCTCGCTGCTGATCGGGGGCGCGGGATGGTGGTGCACGCGGCGGGAAAAGCTGCGCGCTTTCGGCGAGGTGGTGCTG
>JAUIJB010000057.1 GCA_030430455.1 Verrucomicrobiia bacterium
TTTCTTCCGCGGATCGACGAGATTCTCGTTTCCCGATTGAAGGATCGCCATCCGGGCGACACTTTCTTCCCGCCGTTCGAGGAGGATTTCCCCGAAACCGAACTGATCGAGTCGCACGAGGCGTTCGAGGTTCACCGTCACACCCGCAAGAAACACTGATTCCGCCATGTCCGCTGCATTCGAACTCGAGGGAACCGTCAAGGAGATCTTCGACCTGCAAACCTTTCCGAGTGGATTCTCCAAGCGCGAGTTCGTGATCGAGACCGCCGACGACCGCTACCCGCAGTCGATCAAGTTCGAGACCGTGAAGGACCGCACCTCGCTGCTCGACTCGCTTTCCAAGGGCGACAAGGTCCGGGTCTCGTTCGACATCCGCGGCAACGAGTTCAAGGGCCGCTACTACGTCAATCTCAACGCCTGGAAGGTCGGCAAGGCCGGGGAAGGTTCGGGATCTGCAGGGCCGGCCGGACCGGCCGCCTCGCAGGGCGAACCCGGCGCTTCGAGCCTCGATGCCAGCTTCGACAACGAGCCCGACGACTCCGACGAGATCCCGTTCTAGCGGGGGCCAGGGCCCGGGGCTCCGGGTCATGGGCGTCCGGTTCCCGGCAGCAAGGGGCGACCCGGGTGCGTAGGCTGCGACCCCTGCCAGGGTCGGTGATCGGGTCGCGGTTCACCGGGGGTGTCGTCGCCTTGCTCCTCAACCCCCGGCTAATGGCTGGCATCCCTTCCGGGATGCTTGAGGCGCCCGGGCCTGAGACCCTCGCGATCCCGGCAGGGATCGAAGCCATTAGCCGGGGGTCGAGCGCAGCGACCCCCCCGGAAGAGTCGTCCAAGGTCCCGCATCCCGGCAGGGATGCCAGCCGAACCCGCCCCACCCTCGCGCCCGTCGGTCGCACGGTCCCGGTAGGGATCGAAGCCATTGGCCGGGGGGTCGAGCGCAGCGACACCCCCGGAAAAGTCGTCCAAGGCCCCCGCATCCCGGCAGGGATGCCAGCCGCGCTCGCCCCACCCGCAGACGACCGCGCGAACCCCGACCGCCCGGTCTCCTACCCCGCGGCCGGCTCCGCTCCCTTCGACGCCGCCCTCCTCACCAGATCCAGCGCCGCCTGGCTCACCGACCACTTGAAGCTCCTGCGGTCGCGCGGAAGGAAGCGCTTGAAGGCGAGCGTCTCGCCGCCGCGCCGGGCCAGCGCGAGGAAGACGGTGCCCACCGGCTTGTCCTCGCTGCCACCGTCCGGTCCGGCGATTCCGGTGACCGCCACCGCCAGGTCGGTCCCCGCGTTGCGCAGGGCACCCTCGGCCATCTGCCGGGCCACCGCCTCGCTGACCGCGCCCTGCTCCGCGAGGGTCGCGGCGTCGACCCCGAGCAACTCGACCTTGGACTCGTTGGCGTAGGTCACGTAGCCCTGCCGGAACACCCGGCTCGATCCCGCCACGTCGGTGATGCGGTTGGCGATCAGCCCACCCGTGCAGCTCTCCGCGGTGGCCAACTGCAGGCCCCGTGCCTCGAGCAGGCGCACGACCGCCTCCTCAAGCGACGCGCCGTCCTCGGAAAACACCTCGCCGGCGAAGGCGTCGTGGATCACCCGGGCACCCCGCTCGATGACCTCAATCGATCCGACGAGGCGCACGTCGACCTCCGAGGTGCGCGAGCAGTAGCCGTGCTCGAGGCCCTCGATCGCGGCGAGCTCGGCGTCGACCCGGTGCTCGAGGTCGCTCTCGCCCACCCCGGTCAGCTTGAGCAGTCGCATCGACCCGGCGGCCTCGACCCCCGCCAGCGCCCGCAGCCGTGGCACGACCTCGCTTTCGAACATCGGGCGCAGCTCGCGCGGCGGCCCGGGCAGCAGGAACACCGCGCAGTCCGCCCCCGCATTGATCCGCGGCGGCAGATAGAGACCGGGGGCGGTGCCATTCGGGTTGGGCAGCACGTCGGCACCCACCGGCACCATCGCCTGCTTGCGGTTGCTCGGCGCCATCGGCCGGCCGAGCCGATCGAAGAAGCCCTCGATCGAGCGCAGCGCGGCCTCGTCGATCATCAACTCCCGCCCGAGCACCTCGGCCGCGGCCTCGCGGGTGATGTCATCGCTGGTCGGCCCGAGCCCGCCGGTGACCAGCACCGCGTCCGAGCGCCCGACCGCCTCGGCGAGCGCGTCGCGGATCGCCGGTCCGTCCGGCACGGTCGTCTGGCGGGCGACCCGCAGCCCGAGCCCGAAGAGCTCGGTGCCGATCCACGCCCCGTGGGTGTTCAGGGTGGTGCCGAGCAAGAGCTCGCTGCCGGTGTTGAGCACCTCGATTCGCATGCGCCCTCCATAGCGCGGACGGCGCGGATGACCAGCGCGATGCGCCCCTCAGGACACCGTCTCGGACTGCCAGTCGATCTCCTTGGCGTCGCCCCAGAGCTCCTCCAGGCCGTAGAACTCGCGGAGTTCCTCGTGCATCACGTGGACCATCACGTCGATGTAGTCGAGCACCACCCAGCGGGTGTCGGTCTTGCCCTCCTTGTTGCAGGGCTTGGCGCCGGTGGCCTCCTCGACCTTGGCGCTGACGTCACGCAGGATTGCCCGCAGGTGCGGCATCGAGCCCCCTGAGCAGACCAGCATGAAGTCGGTCAGGGTCGAAAGTCCGCGGAGGTCCCAGAGGCGGATGTTCTCCGCCTGGATCTCCTCGGCGGCGCGGGCACATGCCAGCGCCAGGTCCTTTCCTTCGGTCGCCATCGTTCGGGTGGGTCCACCCGCGCATGGGGAAAAGACACGATCCGGAGGCTTGGCCTCCCCACCTCCGATCCTTGCGGAGAGTGGTGGAGCGTAGCGGATTCGAACCGCTGACCCTCTGCATGCCATGCAGATGCTCTACCAACTGAGCTAACGCCCCTTCACCGGGTCCCGCCGTAGCGGGTGGGCGCGTTTGGTAGGAGAATCGGGATATTCAGGCAAGAGGATTTTTGGAGGATTCGTTCGCGGGCCGTCGGTTCAGCGGCTGCGGCGCAGGAGTTCCGCGGCCAGCGCCCGGGTCCGCGCCGGCCACTCCTCCGCCGTCACCGGCCACCACGAGGCTTGCGCCCCGCGACGCTCGAGCCACCCGGCCAGCTCCGCGCCGCCCCGGTCGCCCTCGCTGCCGACCACCACCACCTGGTCGACCCCGTCGAGAAGCGCGTCGTCAGCCAGCTGGTCGAGGCACCCGCCCAGCGGGGCCCCGGCCTCGTTGCCATGCGGCAGGAAGACGAAGCGCAGCGGCCGCTGCGGCGACTCGCCCGCCACCGCGGAGGCGACGGCGAGCATCGATGCGAGCCGCCGCGAGTCGGCCGCGAGCTCCTCCCCGCCGAGGCCACTGTCGTAGGCCACCAGCGCCATCACCGTCCCTCCCTGGCCACCCGGCAGCTCGACGACGATCACCGGAAAGCGTCCGTTGGGGGTCTCCGGGCCGGTGCTCATCTCGACCCGGTAGCCGGCGTTCAGGGGCCCCAGCGAACCCTCGATCATCGCCGCCGCCCGCAGCAGGGCCTCGGCCCGCTCGGGCGTCGTGCAGCCACGCCCGCCGACGACGTCCCTCAGCTTGCGCAGGTCGCCCTCGAGCACGCCCGCGCTGATCGCCGTGGCGAACTTGGCGGGCTCGATCGCGCGGTCCGACTGCCGCGCGCGGTTCCACAACCAGAGGCCGATCGCGGTCGAAAGCACCAGCCACACGGGCAGGGCGACCAGCAGGCCGGTCACGACCCGCCGGTGTCGCTGCGAAGCGTTGTCACTCACGCGCCCTCCCTCCGCCAGACTCGGCCACCGATCAAGCCCGGATCCTCACACGTGGTAGGCCTTCTCGCCGTGGGCCGACTCGTCGAGCCCGGCCTCCTCGTCCTCGTCGCTGACGCGCAATCCGCCGAGGACCTTGATCAGCATCGCGATCAAACCGGTCGCCAAGCCCGACCACACGGCGGTGACGGCGACACAACGGAGCTGGATCAGGAACTGGGTGACCGGATCGAAGGTCTCGAAGCCACCGAAGGTCGCCGTGCCGAAGAAGGCGAGCAACAGGGTGCCGAGGATCCCGCCGATGCCGTGAACGGCGAACACGTCGAGGCTGTCGTCGACCTTCAGGGTGTTCTTGATCACGCCGCAGGCGAAGTAGCACACCACGCCGGCCACCAGGCCGAGCAGGATGGCGCCGGCCGGGCCGACGCTCCCCGAGGCGGGCGTGACGGTGGCCAGGCCGGCGATCGTTCCCGTGGCCGCGCCGACGATCCCGGCCTTGCCGGTCATCAACTTCTCGACCAGCGACCAGGTCAGCGTCGCGGTCGCCGCGGCGAGGTGGGTCACCAGCATGGTCATGCCCGCGCTGCCGTTGGCGGCCACCTGGCTGCCGCCATTGAAGCCGAACCAGCCGACCCACAGCAGGCCGGTGCCGGTCACCACCATCCACGGACTGTGCGGCGGGAGGAGGTTGCGGGGAAAGCCGTGGCGACGACCGAGCATGGCCGCCAGCACCACCGCGCTGACACCGGCCGTGGCGTGGACCACGATGCCGCCGGCCAGGTCCACCACGCCGTTTTCGCCGCCGAGCGCCCCGCCGGCACCCATGATGCCGCCGCCCCAGACCCAGTGCGTCGCCGGGGCATAGACCAGGACCAGCCAGAGCGTCGCGAAGATCAGCACCGCGGTGAAGCGGATGCGCTCGACGAAGGCCCCGACGACCAGTGCCGGGGTGATGATGGCGAAGGTCATCTGGAACAGCACGAAGGCCGGCTCGGGAATCCCGGCGGCCACGGTGTCGGGTGTCACCCCCTTGAGGAACACGGCGCTCAGGTCGCCGATCCAGCCGCCATCGCCGCCCTTGAAGGCGAGGCTGTAGAGCCCGACCGCCCAGAGGATCGACGCCACCGAGGCGATCATCAGGCAGTGCATCAGCACCGAGAGCAGGTTCTTCGCCCGCACCAGACCGCCGTAGAAGAGCGCCAGCGCCGGAAGGGTCATCAGCAGGACCAGCGCGGTGGCCGTCAGGACCCAGGCGGTGTCTCCCGGATTCACCTCGACTGGCGCCTCCGCCGCACGCGCCGGGAGACTGATGAGCAGGAGGATTAACAGGACCGCGTGACGATGAATTCGATTCATGGTCCGCCGAGTCTCGAAACCGAGCCGCGCCTGTCCAGCCCGCGCTCCGTCGAAAATGATCCGGCTTTCGGGAATTCCAACGATCTAACGGCAGGCCATCAGGCCGTCGTAGATCGCCCGCGCGGCGGTCTGCTGGTACCACCGGGTCACGCAGCGGCGGCGCTCGCGCGGGTTGCTGATGAAGCCGCACTCGACCAGCACCGCGGGGCAGCGGGTCTTCATCATCACGGTGAACCCACGCCGATGGATTCCGCGATTCTTGACCTGCAGGCGCGGCGCCAGGCGACGCTGGATGGCCCCGGCCATGACCCGTCCGGTGCGGCCCCAGTAGAAGGTCTCGGCGCCCTTGATCGAGGTCCGCGTGTGGGCGTTGAAGTGGATGCTGACGAACACCGCCGAGCGGTAGCGGTTGGCGATCGCCGCCCGCCGGCCGAGGGAGACGAAGACGTCGCTGCGCCGGGTCATCACCGTGCGGATGCCGCGCTTCTTGAACAACGCCTCGAGATCCCGCGCGACCTTCAGGTTGAGGTGCGACTCGCGCACCCCGCCCCAGTAGGCGCCCTTGTCGCGGCCGCCGTGGCCGGGATCGATGATCACCGTGTTGAAGCGCGCCGCCGAGGCCACCCCAACGACCATCAGGGCCGCCAGGAGCCGGATCAGCCACCGCCGCTTCGCAATCACTTAAGCATCATAAAAGATTAAGGTGTTTTAAGCAAAAACTTTTTAGACTTTCTCGCCCGAGGGATCCGCCCCCTCCCCCTCCCCCTCAACGCGCGCACCCTCGCCCGCACCGCCCGCCTCCTCGAGGCGCTCTTCTTCCTCCGGGTCCACCTCGACCTCGATCTCCTCGCGGATCCGCTTCGGCAGGAAGGGCCGCACGGCGAGCCCGTAGATCAGGTAGCTGGTGAAGAGGATCACGGGCACCACCTGGTGGAAGCGCACCGTGACCACCAGCAGCAGGACCGCGGAAACGATCACCAAGGGCGTGGCGCGGGTCTTCCAGCCGACGTTCTTGAAGCTCGGGTAGCGCACGTCGCTGATCATCAGGATCGACAGCCCGAACATCGCCCCGGCGAGAAGGTACTTCCACGGTCCGAGGTCGTGGTCCTTCTCGCTGACGTAGATGACCAGGAAGGTCAGCGAGGAGATGAAGCCCGCGGCCATCGGGATCGGGATGCCGCGGAAGTCGGTGTCGTGGGGATCCTTCTTCGGCATCGCCGCCAGGCAGTTGAAGCGCGCCAGCCGGATCGCCCCGCAGAGGACGTAGAGGCAGGCGAGGCCCCAGCCGAGCCCGGGGACCTCGAGGTCGAGCGGGAACAGCACGGCCTTGGCCATCAGCAGCGAGGGCGCCATGCCGAAGGAGATGACGTCGGCGAGCGAGTCGAACTCGCGGCCGAAGGGCGACTCCTTGCCGCCGAGCCGGGCGAGCCGCCCGTCGAGCAGGTCGAAGATGCACGAGCCGAAGATCAGCAGGATGGCGCGCTCGTAGAAGGGCTGGGCGCGCGCGAAGTCGTAACCCCCCTCGAGGTTGGTGGCGACGAGGATCCCCTGGAAGATCGACAGCACCGCGAAGAAGCCACAGGCGAGGTTGCCCGCCGTCATCAGGTTCGGCAGCAGGTAGATTCGTGGTTCCTCGGGATTCCGTGGCATCGGCGACATCCTGCCGCAGGCCGGCGCTCCGAAACAGTGGAAAAAACCGCGTCCTGCTCCTAGGCTGCGGCGTGGCCAGTGAGTCCCTCACCACCGAATCCCGCATGGCGGAGGTCCTCGCGACCCTGCCCGGCGCCCGCCGCGCGCTGTTCTCGCGCTACCACCTCGGAGGCTGCCAGAGCTGTGCGTTCTCGCCCGACGAGACCCTCGCCGAGCTCTGCGTGCGGGCCGGCGGGCACGACCCGGCCGAGATGCTCGCCCACCTGCTGGCCGCCAACGAGCACGACCGGGCCATGCTGATCACCGCCCCCGAGCTGGCCGAGCGCCTCGGGCAGGACGACCCGCCCCTGCTCGTCGACTGCCGCACCCGCGAGGAGCACGAGGCCGTCGCACTGCCCGGCGCGCGCTTCCTCGACCAGGAGCTGCAGCAGGAACTCTTCGCGGGCGACCCCGAGCGCGAAATCGTGCTCCACGACCACCTCGGCCAGCAGGTCCTCGACCGCTGCTCGTGGTTCCATGGCCACGGCCTGAAGAAGACCCTCGGGCTCGAGGGCGGGATCGACGCCTGGAGCCGCCTGGTCGACCCGAAGGTCCGCCGCTACCGGCTTGAGCTCGACTGATGTCGTTCATCCCGGTCAGGAAAGGCGACCGGCTCCATCCGGGATGGATGGCCGCCAGGTCCAGCAGAGCGAAATCTGCGTCCATCTGCGGTTTCCCTGCTCCGATCTTCATCCGGCCAGTTCGCCTTCACAAAATCCCGCAAGTCCCACCCCCCCACTGACCCCGCCCATGGGCAAGGCTCTCGTCATCCTCGGCATCGCGATCACCCTGCTCGGCCTCGCCATCTGGTTCGGCGGGCGCTGGTTTGGCTGGCTTGGCCGGCTCCCCGGCGACCTGCGCATCGAGGGCGAGCGCGGCGGCTTCTACTTCCCCATCACCACCTGCATCGTGGTGAGCGTCGTGCTCAGCGTGCTGGTGGCGCTGGTGAGGCGCTTCCTTCCGTGACCGATGACCGGCGCGGCGATCCCGCCGCGTCAGCCCAGCTCGGCCTTCAGGCGACCGAGCACCTCCCGGTAGGCCTCCATCACGTTGCCGAGATCGCGGCGGAAGCGGTCCTTGTCCATCTTCTCGCCGGTCTCGAGGTCCCACAGGCGGCAGCCGTCGGGGCTGATCTCGTCGGCCAGGACGATCGATCCCGGGTCGTCGACCGGGCGGCCGAACTCGAGCTTGAAGTCGACCAGCCGCAGGCCGCAGTCGCGGAACAGGCCGATGAGGATCCCGTTCACCTTCAGGGCCGACTCGCGCAGCTGGGTGAGTTCGTCGGCCGTGGCGAGTCCCAGCTCGCGGATGTAGTCGTCGTTGACCAGCGGGTCGCCGAGCTCGTCGCTCTTGATCGAGAACTCGACGATCGGCTGGCCGAACTCGCGGCCCTCCTCGACGCCGGTCCGCCGGCAGAAGCTGCCGGCGGCGACGTTGCGGACGATCACCTCGACCATCACGATGTCGACCTTGCGGACGTCGACGTGGGTCTCGTCGACCCGGCGGACGAAGTGCGTCGGGACCCCCTCCCGCTCGAGCATGCCGTAGACCAGGGTGCTGATCTCGTTGTTGAGCCGGCCCTTGTCCTCGAACTGCGCCTTCTTCTCGCCGTTGAAGGCGGTGGCGTCGTTCTTGAATTCCATCCGCAGGACGTTCGGGTCGTCCGTCGCCCACAGCCGCTTGGCCTTGCCTTCGTAGAGGGGTTCCATTGGCCCCGTGGTAGGCTGCCGGCCGGTCGCGGTCAAGCGGTGCCTGATCGCGGGCGGCGGCGGCGGTTCGCCTGCCCTCCCCCGGCCCCGGCCGGGCTCAATCGGCCTCGCCGCCGAAGCTCACCCCGCTCAGCACCGCGCGGCTGCGGTTCCCGCTGGCGCGGTTGTTGCGGTAGATTTCCTCGCGCAGGCCCTGCTCGAGGATCATCCCCGGCCCGCCGTTGCGCTCGAGGCGGTTGTCCTCGACACGGACACTGATCGCGGCGAAGCGCACCACCATGCCGCCGAGGAGGTTCTCGCGACAGAGGTTGCCGGTGACCTTGCCCGATGCGCCGGTGGCGAGCACCAGGCCGTACTCGCGGTTGGCGACCAGTTCGTTGCCGCTGAGCTCGAGCCCCTCGGTGGCGGCATCGACGAGGATCCCGTTGCGGCTGTTGCCGCTGGCCCTGGACTGGCGGATCTTCGCGCCGCCGCCGTCCCAGATGTCGAAGCCGTGGCCGAAGTTGCCCTTGGACTCGCACTCGCCGGCGACCAGCCGGCTGTTGTCGTCGCGCACCGAGACGCCGTCCCAGCCGTTCGACTCGAAGCGACAGCGTTCCGCCGTGACCACCGCCCCCTCGCGCAACTCCAGGCCGTGGCCGGAGCCGTCGACAAAGGCGCAGTCGCCGAAGTCGACCGCGGCGCCGCGCACCAGGACGGTGGAAAACCGCGCCTCGCCCGGATCGAAGCCGCTCTGGCGAAAGCGGATGCCGCTGACCGAGGCGCCGTCGGCACCGGCCAGGAAGGTCACCGCCGGACCGGTGGCAGCCGGGCACTCGATGGTGGTCTCGCCGGTGCCGGCGCCCTCGAGCTGGATCGCCGTGTCGATCGACACGGCGCCGGCCCAGGTACCCTTGCCGAGCACCACCCGGTCCTTCGCGCGCAGGCCGGCGAGCGCCTCCTCGAGGGTCGCGGCATCCTCGGGGACCCGGACCGTGCGGGTGTAGGATGCCATGCGATCATAAAGGGCGCGGATCTCGGCGTCGTCCGGCGCCAGGGCGATCGCCTCGCGCAGCCACTCGAGGGCCTGGCGGTCGAACTTCCCGGCATCGCGTTGCCGGGCGGCCGCGGCCAATTGCCCGGCCCGCGCCAGGTCGGCCTTCTCCTTGGCGATTCCCGCCTCAATCTCCTGCTGGAGCACCTCGAGCATCGAATCGTCGGGAAGGTCGGCCGCCAGCCCGCCGCGGGACTCCCAGGCCTCCTCCCAGTCGCGTGCGGCGACCGCCTCGCGGGTCCTGGCGACCCACTCGTCGCGCAGCTTGACGACCTGGGCCTCCTCGATCTTGCCGAGCAACTCGACGACCTCGCTCTCGTCGGGGTAGCGCTCGATCACCTTGGCCGCCGCCTCGCGGGCGTCCTCGAGGCGTCCCGACTCGAAGGCGGCGATCGCCTCGCCGGCCCAGTAGCCGACGAACTGCTCCTGCTCCTCGCGCATGCCGACCTCGATGCTTCGGCGACCGAGCTGGGCGGTCTCCGAGCCCGGGTCGAGCTCGTCCATCTTGCGATAGGTCTCCTCCGCGGCATCCCAGCGGCGCGCCTCGACCAGCTTCGCGCCGAGCCCCTCGAGGGTCACCAGCTGCTCCCGGGTGCGCACCCGCTGCTCCTCCTGGATGTAGAAGAACAGCCACGCCCCGCCGACCGAGCCGACGAGGGCGAACAACAGCAGGTAGCCGATCCAGCGCCGCTTGCTGCCGCTGCCGGCAACCACCACCTCCTCCTCGACGGCGGCGCCGGCCGGCGTGGGCCGGGGCCGCCTCGACGCGTCCGGCTGCGGTGCCTTCACCGCCTCGTCCGCCCGGGCCGGGGCGGAGGATTCGCCCGTCCCGGAAGGTCCGGCAGGCTCGGGCGTCTCGCCGGTCACCGCATGGGGCACGAGCGCCACCAGCGGCGCGACCTTCTCCTTGCGGCGGCGGTCGCCATCCTCGCGGATCGCCGCGAGCGCCTTGTCGAACTCCAGCAAGCCGTCCTGGTAGCGCAGCGCGATCGTGTCGTTCGGGGCGGTGCGGACCATCTCCGCAATCCGCTCCCGGGCCATCCGGAACTCCGCGAGATGGGTCTCCGGATCGTCGTCCGGGCCCAGGCCGAGCACCTTTCTGGCTTCCTCGATCGTCATGCTGCGCGGGAACTACCACCGCTCTCCCCGGGGGGAAAGGGCGGATATCCGAATCCTTCCCCGCGGGCGGCCCCCGACCGGCCCTCAAGCACCGAAGCGCTGGACGATCGGCATCCGGCGGCCCAGGCCGAAGGCCTTGCTGGTCACCCGGATGCCCGGGGCGGCCTGCTGGCGCTTCCACTCGTTGAGGTCGACCCGGCGCTGGACCCAGCGCACCACCGGCTCGTCGAAGCCCAGCGCGATGATCTCGTCGCTGGACAGGTGCTGCTCGACGTAGGCCTCGAGGATGCCGTCGAGCACCTCGTATTCCGGCAGGGTGTCCTGGTCCTTCTGGTCGGGACGCAGCTCGGCGCTCGGCGGCTTGTCGATGGTGTTCCACGGGATCACCTCGCGCTCGCGGTTGAGCCAGCGGCAGACGTCGTAGACCCGCGTCTTCGGCAGGTCGGAGATCACCGCCAGGCCGCCGCACATGTCGCCGTAGATCGTGCAGTAGCCGACCGCCAGCTCGCTCTTGTTGCCGGTGGTCAACAGCAGGTGGCCGAACTTGTTCGACAGCGCCATCAGCAGCAGCCCGCGGATCCGCGCCTGCATGTTCTCCTCGGTGACGTCCTCCGCCTGGCCGACGAAGAGCGGCGCCATGGTCCGCTTCACCTCGGTGAAGATGTCGGCGATCGGCACCTCGTCGCAGCGGATCCCGAGGTTCGCCGCCAGCGACATCGAGTCGGCGACACTGCCACCCGACGAGTACGGGCTGGGCAAGGTCAGGCCGTGGACGTTCGCCGCGCCGAGCGCCTCGGCCGCCACCGCCGCGGTCAGCGCCGAGTCGATCCCGCCGCTCAGGCCGAGGCAGGCGCTCGAGAAGCCGGTCTTGGTGACGTAGTCGCGCAGCCCGAGCACCAGCGCGCTCCACAGCTCCTCGGCCGGGATCGCCGGCGACGCCGGCAGGGCATCCGGGACGCCGGCACCACCCGAGCCACCCGAGCCACCTGGCCCGACCAGCTCGACCACCTCGACGACCTCCTCGAAGCCGCGCAGGCGGGCGAGCGGGAGGCCGGCGCCATCGACCACCAGCGAGTTGCCGTCGAACACCAGCTGATCCTGGGCGCCGATCGCGTTGCAGTAGACCACCGGCAGCCGCGCCTCGGCCGCCACCGCGGCCAGCATGCTGCGGCGCTCGGCCGGCTTGCCGAGGTGGAAGGGTGAGGCCGAGAGGTTGACCAGCAGGTCCGCCCCCTTGGCGGCCAGCTCGCTCGCCGGATCGCGCTCGTAGAGCGGGCGCTGGAGGTATTCCTCGGTCCAGATGTCCTCGCAGACCGTCACGCCGATACGGCGGCCGTTCCACTCGATCGGATCGCAGCTCTCGCCGGGTTCGAAGTAGCGCCGCTCGTCGAACACGTCGTAGGTCGGCAGCAGCGTCTTCCACACCTTGTGGCGGACCTCGCGGTCGACCAGGAAGGCCGCCGCGTTGCGGAAGGGCTTGCCGGGGCCGGGCTTGTCGGAGTGGTCGACGTAGCCGACCAGGAAGGGCACCCCGCCGGTCTCCCCGGCGAGGTAGTCGAGCGCCTGCAGGCACTTCGGCACGAACTGGGTCTTGAAGACGAGATCGCGCGGCGGGTAGCCGCACAGCGCCATCTCCGGCGCCACGACCAGCTCCGCGCCCTGCTCGAGGCACTCCCGGTAGGCCTGCAGCAGGCGCTTGGCATTCCCCGGGAAGTCCCCGATGACGGCGTTGACCTGGGCGAGACCGATCTTCACCCGCCCTTCCTCGCCGCCGTGCGCCGAAAGATCAAGCCCGCCTCCGTCAACCCGTCGCTCCGAAGCACCAACCCTTGCAGTGCGGCGGCTTGACGCCGCTCTTGCGGGTCGTTCGGGACCTGTCGCGAACCGGAACGGTTGCGGATCGCCCCATCCGTCGATCGGCAGTCAGCCCTCCGCCTCCGCCAAGCCATGGAAGCCACGAGCCCCTACTTCTTCTTCCCGCCCCACGAATCGCGCAGCGCCACCGTCCGGTTGAACACCGGGCGCTCGCCCGCGACGTGGTCGCGGCGGTCGGCCACGAAGTAGCCGATCCGCTCGAACTGGCAACGCCACTCCGGCTCGACCCCGGCCAGCGACGGTTCGACCCACGCCCGCACCACCTCGAGCGAGTCCGGGTTGAGCACCGAGACGAAGCCGTCCTCGGCCGAATCCGGGTCCTCGGCGGTGAACAGCCGGTCGTAGAGCCGCACCTCCGCCTCGCTGCCGTGCGATGCCGAGACCCAGTGGATCGCAGCCTTGCACTTCACCCCCTCGGGCGGCTTTTCGCCGATGGTTCCCGGCAGGTACTCGCAGCGGACCTCGCGGACCCGGCCGTCGGGGTCCTTGTCGAAGCCGACGCACTTGACGATGTAGCCGCCGCGCAGGCGCACGTGGCGGTCCGGGCCCAGGCGGAAGAACTTGCGCGGCGGGTCCTCCATGAAGTCGTCGCGCTCGATCCACAGCTCGCGGGTCAGCACGACCCCGCGCGATCCCTCCTCGGGCTTCTCCGGGTTATTGACCACCTCGACCTCCTCCTCGCCCTCGTAGTTGACCAGCACCAGCTTGACCGGGTCGAGCACCGCCATGCGCCGCGGCGCCTCCCTGTTGAGCCAGTTGCGGACCTCGTGCTCGAGCAGGGCGACGTCGGTCACCCCCTTGAACTTGGTGATGCCGGTCTTGCGGCACAGCTCGCGGATGGCCTCCGGCGGGTAGCCGCGGCGGCGCGCGCCGGAAAGCGTCGGCAGGCGCGGGTCGTCCCAGCCGGCGACGTGGCCCTCGTTGACCAGGGTCAGCAGCTTGCGCTTGCTCATCACCGTGTAGGTGAAGTTGAGGCGCGAGAACTCGATCTGGCGCGGCTGCGCCGGCACCGGGCAGTTCTCGATCGTCCACTCGTAGAACGGCCGGTGGATCTCGAACTCGAGGGTGCACAGCGAGTGGGTGACGTGCTCCTTGGCGTCCTCGAGCGGGTGCGCGAAGTCGTACATCGGGTAGATGCACCACCGGTCGCCGGTGTTGTGGTGGGCCTGGTGCATCACGCGGTAGATCACCGGGTCGCGCATCAGCATGTTGGGCGAGGCCATGTCGATCTTCGCCCGCAGGACGACCTCGCCGTCCTTGAAGCCCCCCGCCCGCATCCGCGCGAACAGCTCGCGGTTCTCGTCCACCGGTCGATCGCGCCACGGCGACGGCGTCCCCGGGACCGTGAGGTTGCCGCGGTTCTCCCGGATCTGCTCGGGCGTCTGCTCGTCGACGTAGGCCAGCCCCTTGTCGATCAGTGCGACCGCGCAGTCGTAGAAGAACTCGAAGTAGTCGCTGGCGAAGTAGAGGTGCTCGCCCCAGTCGAAGCCGAGCCAGCGGACGTCCTCCTTGATGCTCTCGACGTACTCCGCCTCCTCCTTCTCCGGGTTGGTGTCGTCGAAGCGCAGGTGGCAGCGCGCACCGCCCGCCGCGTTCTCCTGCGCGATCCCGAAGTTCAGGCAGATCGCCCGGGCGTGGCCGAGGTGCAGGTAGCCGTTCGGCTCGGGCGGAAAGCGGGTGACGGTCGTCTGGTGCTTTCCGCTCGCCAGGTCCCCGGCGATGATCTCACGGATGAAGTCGGTTTTCGGGGTATCGGACATGTCGGAATGGACCGCGGGTGAGCGCGGGCGGATGTTGCAAGGAACGGCGGCGGACTGCAACCACCCGCTCGGCGCGGCCCGACTTGGATCAGCGCGCTCGATTTCGCAAGCCCACTCGGTTCATTCGGGTCGATTCGCACGGGATCGCGTCGGAGCGCGGTTTCGCGCCGGCCCCGAGTCTCACGCCCCGGCCAACTCCCTGAGCAGGGCGCGGTTGAGGCGGATCCCGGCCTCGAAGTTCGCCACCGGGAAGTTCTCGTTCGGCGAGTGGATCTGGGCGTCGGCCAGGGCCAGGCCAAGCAACAGCGTGTCGGCGCCGAGCACCTCGCGGAAGTCCTCGATGATCGGGATGCTGCCACCCTCGCGGATCAGCACCGGCTCGCGGTCGAAGGCCTTGCGCAGCGCGCCCTGGGCGGCCTTGCCGAAGCGGCTGTGCGGATCGGCGATGTAGGGCCGGCCGTCATGGCCGCCGATGACCTCGACGGTCACGCCCGGCGGGGCATGCCTCTCGAGATGCCGGCGGACCTTCTGCATGATGTCGGCGGGGTCCTGGTCGGGCACCAGGCGGAAGGAGTACTTCGCCATGGCCTGCGCCGGGATCACCGTCTTTGAGCCCTCGCCCTGGTAGCCGCCACCGATGCCGTTGACCTCCGCCGTGGGGCGCGCCCAGGTCTGCTCGGCGGCCGTGTAGCCGGGCTCGCCGAACAAGGCCAGCGAGCCGGTGACCTCGAGGAAGTCGCCGTCGGCGACCCCGGGCACCTTCGCCCACATCTCGCGCTCCCAGGCCTCCAGCGGGCGGACGTCGTCGTAGAATCCCTCGACCGCCACCCGTCCGTCGGGCTCGTGGAGGCTGGCCGTCAGGCGCGCCACGGCGGTCGCCGGGTTGGCCACCGCGCCGCCGAAGAGGCCGGAGTGCAGGTCGCGCGCCGGGCCGCGGACGACCACCTCGCAGCAGGCGATGCCGCGCAGCCCGTAGCCCATCGTCGGCACCCCCGGCGCCACCATCCCTGTGTCCGACACCGCGATGACGTCGCAGGCGAGGAAGTCGCGGTTCTGCTCGAGGAATGGCCGCAGGTTGGGGCTGCCGATTTCCTCCTCGCCCTCGAGGATCAGGGTCAGGTTGACCGGCAGCCCGCCGTCCTCCGCCATCGCCTTGCCGACGCCGAGCAGGTGGGCGAAGTGCTGGCCCTTGTTGTCGGTCGCCCCGCGGGCCCAGATCCGGCCGTCGCGCACGACCGGCTCGAAGGGGTCGCTGTCCCACAGCTCCAGCGGGTCGACCGGCTGGACGTCATAGTGGCCGTAGATCAGCACCGTCGGCAGCCCCTCGCGATGCTCGTTGCGGGCCACCACCACCGGGTGCATCGCGGTCTCGTGGAGCCCGGAGTCGAGGCCGAACTCGCGGCACTTGGCATCCAGCCACCCGGCGCAGGCACGGACGTCACCGGCGCGGCGGGAGTCGGTCGAGATGCTCGGGAAACGGAGGAGTTCGAACAGCTGGTCGAGGTCGGAGGCCACGCCGCATCCATGCCCGCCACCCCCGGCGCCCGCAAGGCGAATGTGGCCGGGTCCGGCGCCCCGAGTCGGTGGCCACCTGATCGAAGGAGTTGCCAGACACCCGGCGCTGCGCTGACATGCGCGGATCAGCAGCCCCAGCCTCACCCTCCACCCCCGCCGCGTGTTCGTCGGATGGCTGATCGTCCTCGCCATCCTCGAGATCGGCAACGCCGCCTCGCTCCACCTGGTCTTCGCCCGGGGCGCCGACTTCGGTTATGGCATCGTGCCGCTGTTCAACTTCGACCGCGAGTCGAACTTCCCGACCCTCTTCAACGGCGGCCTGCTCGCGTTCGGCTCGCTCGTCGCCTTCTCGATCCATGCCTGGATGCGCTCGCACGGCACCGACGACATGACCCGCCGGGCCTGGTTCGGGATCGGGGCCGTGCTCGCCTTCCTCGCCATCGACGAGCTTTGCCTCGTCCACGAGGCCCTCGACTGGTTTCTGATGGCGCGGCTCGGCACCACCGGCGCGATTGCATGGCCCTGGGTCATCCCCTACGCCGTGATCGCGATCGGCGTAGGGGTGTTCTTCCTCAGGTTCTTCCTCTCCCTCGAGCGCCGCTACCGATGGACCTTCGCCGCCGCCGCCCTCCTCTACGTCGGGGCGGCGATCGGCTTCGAGATGCTCGAGGCGATCCAGGTCGAGCGCCACGGCGTCGACTCGCTGGGTTACGGCCTGCTCTACACCGTCGAGGAGACGCTCGAGATGCTTGCCGTGATGATCGCGAACCACGGGCTGATGCTCTACGCGATCCGCGAGTGCAAGGGCATCGACCTCCGGGTCCGCTTCGCCGCCACCCGCTGAATCGCCGCCCGACCGCCTCAGCGCTCGAGCAGCACCTCGCCGGCCAGCGCCACGAGGTCGACCCGGCCCTTAAGCGTCTTGTCGAGGAACGGGGTGTTCTCGGCCTTCGACTGCATGAAGTCGCGACTGAAGGTGGTCTCGGCCGCCGGGTCGAACAGCAGGAATTCCGCCGTGCCGCCCTCGACCACCGGCACCGCCTCGAGCCCCATCATCCGCCGCGGCTCGGCCGAGTAGCGCTTCACCACCACGTCCCAGCCGAGTTCGCCGCGCGAGACGAAGCGGTCGTGCAGCGACACCAGCGCGGTTTCCAGCCCGGTGATCCCGTTGGGCGCCACGGTGAAGTCCTGCGCCTTCTCGAAGGGCGTGTGCGGCGCGTGGTCGGTCGCGATCAGGTCGAAGACCCCGGCCTTGAGGGCCTCCAGCAGCGCCTCGTTGTCGGCCCGCGTCCGCAGCGGCGGGTTCATCTTGTAGTGGGTGTCGTAGTCGCCGATGTCCTCGTCGATGAACATCAGGTGGTGCGGCGAGACCTCGGCGGTCACGCGCACGTCACCGCGCTCCTTCCACCAGCGGATGGTCTCCATCCCCAGCGCCGTAGAGACGTGCTGGATGTGGATGTGCGCGCCGGCGGCGTGGGCCAGGCGGATGTCGCGGTCGATGATGATCTCCTCGGCGCAGGCCGGGCTGCCCTTGATGCCCAGCTCGTACGAGACCTGACCCTCGTTGAGCGCGCGCGGCCCGGCCAGCTCCGGCACCTCGCAGTGGCTGGCGAAGAACATGCCGAACTCGCTGGCATACTGCATCGCCCGCAGCAGCAGCGAGGTGTCGCCCGTCGAGTCGCCGTCGTCGGTGAGCATCCGCACGCCGAGCGCCCGCATCGAGTCGATCGCCGCCATCTCCCTGCCCTCGCGGCCCTTGGAGACGCAGCCGGAGGTGTGAACCGGAATCCGCGAGACCTGCGCGGCCTTGTCGAGGACCATCTTGACGACCGAGCCGGTGTCGATCGACGGCGTGGTGTTGGGCATCATCACCACCCCGGTGACCCCGCCGTTGATCGCCGCCTCGCTGCCGCTCGCGATGTCCTCCTTGGCCTCGCCGCCCGGCTCGCGGAAGTGCACGTGGGCGTCGAACATCGCCGGCATCAGCAACCGCCCGCGGCCGTCGATCTCGCGCGCGCCCTGCGGCGCCTCGAGCCCCGGGGCGATCGCCCGGTAGACCCCCTCCTCGACCAGCACGTCGGTCTCGCCACTTGGCGGACCCTCCTCGGAAACGACGCGAACCTTCCTCAGCAATAGCGACATGCCCGTCCATAGATCGTCACCGGACCGGCGTCCAGCCGTGCCTGCCGCGCCCCGCGGCAGCCCGGGATTGCGACGCACCGCCGCATTGACTAGCTGTCTCCCCGTGGCCCGCGCTCTCGTCCTCTGGATCCTCCTCCTGGCACCCCTCGCCGGCCACCAGATCGACGAGCTGCACCTGCGGCTGGAAATCGACGCCAACCGCATGGAGGCCGTGGTCGAGGTCGATGCCGCCTACATGCTGCCGGAGTACCGCGGCGACGCCGAGCTCGCCCCGCTCGACCTCGCCTGGCTGCGCACGCGGGAGCCGGCCGAACTCGAGCGGATCGCCGCGGAGACCCGGAGCTACCTCGAGTCCTGCCTGCGCTTCGAGTCCGGCGGCGTGCCGGTCGAGCCCGCGATCGAACTTCCCGACCTCGGTTCCGCCGGCGCCCGCTTCCGCGTCGAGGGCATCCCGGAGGCCCTGCCGATGCTCGACGTCCGCCTCAGCGCAGCGCTTCCGGGGCCGGACCTGGGCGTGGAGTGGAACGAACCCTTCGGCGTCGTCCTGATCATCACCCGCGACTCGGGCATCACCCCGCTCGTCAGCGGCTCAAGCACCGAGTTCCACGCCACCGGGGACCCGATGAACCTGCCCGGGTGGATCCACCTCGGCTTCGTCCACATCCTCCCCGCCGGCCTCGACCACATTCTCTTCATCCTCGGCATCTTCCTCCGTGACCGCTCGTGGAAGCCACTCGTCGGCAAGAGCCTGGTGTTCACCGCGGCGCACTCGCTGACCCTCGCCCTGGCCGCTCTCGGCATCGTCAGCCTGCCCGACAAGCCGGTCGAGGTCGCCATCGCCGCCAGCATCGCCTGGATCGGCATCGAGAACCTCCTCGACCGCCCGCGCCAGTCGTGGGAGCTCGCCGTGATCGCCGGATTCGGCCTGCTCCACGGCCTCGGCTTCGCCAGCCAGTTGGCTGGCTGGGTCGACCCGTCGCGCCCCGCCCAGCTCCCGCTCGCCCTGACCGGCTTCAATGTCGGCGTCGAACTCGGCCAGCTGACCGTCCTGCTCGGCGCCGGCCTGGCTCTCGGGTGGATCGACCCCTTCACCCCGGTCCGCAAGGCTGGCGGCGGCCTGATTGCGGCCGCGGGGATCTTCTGGGTGGTTTCACGGCTCGTCTGAGAGGGGGCGACTCGCCAAAATAGTCGATTTCCCAATGGATTCCGGGAAAGTAATTAAGATTGCCCAACTATTCGCGATCGCGTAATAGTCCCCGGGACGTTCAGCCCTCATTCTGGTCGGCAACCCATCACCCAGCCCATGTCACCCCGACTTTCCCTCCTTCCCCTGCCGGCAGCTGCTGCCGGGCTCCTGCTCCCCGTGCTCCCGGCCCATGCGGTGATCACGTCGGTCGGCTACACCTTCTCCGCGCCGCAATCCTCGGCGACCGACCCGGCGGAGCTGGCGACCATCCAGATCGGCTCGACCCTCTTCAGCGACCTGATCGCCCCCGAGAGCTACGAGAACGTCGACCTGTCCGGCAACTCCGAGATCCGCGAGAACACGGTGAGCGCCGGCGTCGGGCCGACCGAACCGAGCTGGAACGACACCGCGCTCGAAGCCTTCCAGAGCCGCAACCTCAACCACTACCAGCAGCTCGACGACGGCAACCTCGAGGCCACCTGGCGGCTGACCTACGCCGGACCTGGTATTTCCCAGCTGGCCGACCTCTACCTGGTGGTCACCGAGCGGAATGCCAACAACTCCTTCCGGATCGAGTCCTTCGACGCCCTCGGCAGCTCGCTCGGGGTGCTCCTCGTCGAGGTCGCCGACTACTCGCCGACCGGCGCGGTCTCGCTGAGCACCAACCGCAGCAAGACCGAGAACATCACCGCGGCGGTCTACCCGCTCTCCGAGCTCGTCCAGTCGCCCTCGACCAACAACATCCAGTACATCGAGGTCACCAACAACTTCACCACCAGCGACGGCGGCGACGGCAAGGTGTTCTTCTTCGGCGACGGCGTGACGCTCGTCCCCGAGCCCTCCGTGGCGGTCCTCGCCGGCCTTGCCGGCACCCTGGTGCTGGTGCGCCGCCGCCGCGACCCGCGCGACTGAGTCGGCCACGTCCGCTCACCACGGCAGCACGCTGTCCCAGGCGCTGGCCCGGGCGCAGGTGATCACGGCTTCCTCCTCGCTGAGGCGGTGGAAGCCGCCGCGCTTCTCGAGTTCCTCGCGGGCCCGCGCGACCGCCCTGAGCTCGACCGCCAGCCCGCTGGCGCGGGCGAGGACGTGGAAGGCCAGGATCAGCATCGCCACCGCGATCGCCCAGGCGAGCGGCATCCAGCGCGAGACCGCCGCGAAGACGAGCACCACCAGGAGCAGCCCCGGGAGGATCCGCAGGCTCCACCAGCCGGTGCGGCGGCGCCGCGCGATCGCCAGCCCGTCGGCCTCGAGCAGCCGCAGGCCGCACTCGCGCATCGCCGAGCCCAGCGCCGCGGCATCCCGCAGCGGCTCCTCCTTCTTCGGCGGAAAGCCGAGCGCCTCCTTGAGGGCGGAGACGCTCATCGAGCACTCGGTCCGCCGGCCCTGGTCGCGCACCCGCCACCAGAACCACCAGCGGGCGAGCCACGCCGCCGCGAGGACCAGCGCCGACAACAGGATCAACAAGCCACGCACGACCGCAGTTCAGCCTTTCTTCGCCGCGCTGGCAAACCATGCCTGCGGGTCCTCCGGCCACGGGTGCTTCGGATAGCGGCCGGCGAGTTCCCGGCGCATCTGGGCATAGCCGCCGGCCCAGAAGCTGGCCAGGTCGCGGGTCATCTGCCACGGCCGCTGGTTCGGCGCCTGGACGTGGACCAGCACCGGGTAGTCGACCAGCCGCGGGGTCTCCCAGACCCCGAACAGGTCGCGCACCCGCAGCCCGATCCACGGCTCGCTGCCGGCCTCGTAGTTCACCTTGACCGAGCGGCCGTTGGCGAGGTCGAGGCGCTCCGGGGCGTAGGCATCGAGCGTGGCGCGCTGGGCCGGGCTGAGCCACTCGCGCAGCACCGGCCAGACCTCGGCGTCCTTGACCTGCTTGTAGCGCGTCGCCCCGTGACAGACCTGGGCCACCGCGGCCGCGCGGTCGTCGTCGCCCCATCCGGGCAGGCCCAGCTCGGGCTGCGTCCGGGCGAGGAACCCGAGCCGCGCGCACCACTGCTCGACCTTGGCGTCCCAGCGCTTCAGCACCAGCTCGCCGGCCAGCACCCGCTCCGCCAGCAGTTCGGCGGCGGCGTCGAGATTCACCCCCTCGTCGCTCTCGCGGCTCTCGATCACCAGGTCGCGCACCCGCAGCTCGCGCCGCGCCACCACGCAGCGGCGCGACTCGTCCCAAGCCGAGCCGTCCGTTTCGTGGAGCGCGTCCTCCCCGAGGTCGACCAGCCACTCGCGCTCGACCACCGTGGCACGGCCGAGCCGCACGTTCATCTCGCGCCCCTCGACCTCGGTCACCTCGGCGGCGACGAACAGGTCGGCCTCGCGCGCCGCGCTGTTGTCGTCGATCTTCCCGCGGCGCCCGCCATCAAGGCGGCAGGCCAGCGTGGCCTTGCCGGCCCGCACCGCCAGCCGGTCACTGAAGCCCGCCAGCATCACCCGGCCGACCGCCGCGGCGCGGCGCTCGAAGTCGACCTCGCCCAGCGGCCAGCCACGCTGGCGCGCGAGGCGCAGGATCCGGTCGAGGCTCCGCGACAGCTCGCGCGCGTGGCGCCCGTGGACGCCGATCGCCGCCACCCGCCGCGGGTCGAAGTCCATCGCCACCGCCGAGTCGTAGGCCCGCCACTCGGCCTGGAAGTCGGAGCGGTCGCCCGGCTGGACGAAGTCGGCGCCCCCCTTGCGGCGGTCGGCGAAGATCCCCTCGCCCTGGGCCGCGGCGACCACGAAGGCGGCCTCGGCAACGCAGTCCCGGCCGACCGCCTCCAGCAGCATCCGCGCCCACCGCGGCGCCAGCGGCAGGCTCGCCATCTCGCGCCCCACCGGCGTGATGGCACCGTCGCCGTCGACCGCGCCGAGGTCGTGCAGCAGCTCCATGGCGTGCCCGAGGTTCTCGCGCCGCGGCGCATCCAGCCAGCGGAAGTCCATGACCTCGCCGACCCCCGCGGCCTTGAGCAGCAGGACCGTCTCGGCGAGGTCGACCCGGTGCACCTCGGGGGTCTCGAAGGCCTCGCGGCGGGCGTGGTCGGCCTCGCTCCACAGCCGCAGGCAGCGCCCGGGGGCGGTCCGCCCGGCGCGGCCGGCGCGCTGCTCGGCCGCGGCGCGGGAAATCTTGCGGACCCACAGCGTGTCGATGCCCCGCCGCGGGTCGAAGCCGGCGACCCGCGCCAGACCGGCGTCGACCACCGTGCGCACGCCCGGGATGGTCAGCGAGGTCTCGGCGACGTTGGTGGCGACGATGATCCTCGGCCGGCCGTCGTCGCGCAGCGCCTCCTCCTGCGCCGCCGGGGACAGGCCGCTGAACAGCGGCAGCACCTCGCGCCCGCGGACCCAGCGCTTGAGCGACTCCACGGTACGACGGATCTCGTAGGCACCGGGAAGGAAGCACAGCACGTTGCCGCAGTCGGGATCGTCGACCACCTCGCGGCACACCGCGGAGACGCGCTCCCAGGACGGGGTCTCGCGGGGCCTGCCGCCGCGCGACGCGGCCGCGCGCTCCGGGCGGTGGTCGACCTCGACCGGAAAGGTCCGCCCGCCGGCCTCGAGCGAGGTCACCGGCGCGAGGAAGTCGGCGAGGCCGCCGGTGTCCAGGGTCGCCGACATCACCACGATGGCGAGGTCCGGGCGGCGCCCGTCCTGGAGCTCGAGGCATCGGCCGAGCGCCACATCGACGGCGAGCCGCCGCTCGTGGAACTCGTCGAAGACCACCGCCGCGACCCCGTCGAGCCCGGGGTCGTCCTGCAGCCAGCGCTGGAAGACCCCGTCGGTGAGGTAGATGATGCGGGTGTCGCGGCCGTGGCGGGAGTCGAAGCGGACCGCGTAGCCGACCTCGCCACCCGGCGCGCCCCCCCGCTGGCGGGCCACCCAGCCGGCCAGCAGGCGGGCTGCCATCCGGCGCGGCTCGACCACCAGGATCCGCCCCTCCAGCCCGGCCTCGAGCATCATCTCGGGAACCCGGGTCGACTTGCCCGAGCCGGTCGGTGCCTTGAGCAGGATGCGGCGCCCGCCCGCCTCTGCCGGACCGCCGGCCAGGGCACTGCGGAGATCCTCCTCGATTTCCTCGACCGGCAAGCGCACCCCCAGCCGATAACCGCGCTCCCCCGAGGATTCAAGGTTCGCCGCTCCCCCGGGGACCGGGCCCGTTATTCCCTTTGCGTTCGCTCCGCCGGCCCGCTAGCTTCCCGCCATGAACTCGTTGCTCGCATGGATCCCGCAGGGGCCGGAGTGGATCGCGATCTTTGTGGTGATCCTGCTGTTGTTCGGAGCCAAGAAGATCCCCGAACTGGCCCGCGGGCTCGGCAAGAGCATGGGTGAGTTCAAGAAGGCCCGCGAAGAGTTCGAGCGCGAGATTCACAGCGCCGAGAACGAAGTCAGCAAGGAGGACGAACCCAAGGTCAAGGAGGCCCCCGGCAAGGAGCCCCGCGAGGTCTGAGCCGGAGCCCCCATCCCGAACCCGCGAACCCGCGGACCCCGTCCGCCCGCTCAGGCCGCCTCCCCCTCCCGGCCGCTTCCCGTCACTCTCCCGTCACTCCCCCGTGACCGCTTCCCGCCAATTTCCCACCGCCCCGGGCTCCCTCGGGGCGCTTGTTTTTTCGCTCCTCGTCGCCTTCCTGCTCGCCGGATGCCGCGAGGAAGTCGCCGGGCAGGAGTGGAGCGGCCCTTCGGTCGCGGAGGAAGCCGCCGCCGGCGAGCCGGATGCCGGCAGCGATCCTCCCCGGACCGACGGAGCCACCACCGAGGATCCGGCCGGCGCCGGCGACCCGGCCGGCGACGCCAACCGCGTCCGCTTCCTGTCCTACAACCTCAAGAACTGGCTGACGATGGAGCGCTACGAGCGCGGCCAGACGACGGGCCAGCGCCCCAAGCCGGAGCGCGAGCGCGAGGCGCTGGTCGGCATCGTCGCCGACGCCCGGCCCGACATCCTCGGTGTCTGCGAGATCGGCTCGCCGGAAGATCTCGAGCAACTCAAGCAGCAGCTCGCCGATGCCGGCGTGAACCTGCCGAACACCCACCACGCGGGCGGCTCCGACCGCGTGCGCCACCTCGGGCTGCTGACCCGCTTCCCGATCACCGCCCGCACCGAACACGACGGCCTCGACTTCCAGCTCGAGGGGCGCGAGTGGAGCGTCCAGCGCGGCATCCTCGACGTCACCGTCGAGACCCCCTCCGGCCCGCTGCGCTGCCTCGGGGTGCACCTCAAGTCGAAGCGCGAGATCCCGGAGGCCGACCAGGCGATGATCCGGCTCAACGAGGCGCGCCAGCTGCGCCGGATCGCCGACGAGATCCTCGCCGCCGAGCCCGCCACCCGGCTGGTCGTCTACGGCGACTTCAACGACACCCGCCAGGCCCCTCCGCTGCGCACCGTCCAGGGAACCCGCGGTTCCGACACGCACCTGAACATGATCCGGCTGACCGACTCGCGCGGCGAGTACTGGACCCACCACTGGAGCTATCAGGACGTCTATTCGCGCTTCGACTACAAGCTCCTCAGCGCGAACCTGCTCGACGCGATCGTCGACGAGGAAAGCGGGGTCCTCGACCCCGAAGACTGGTCCCTCGCCTCCGACCACCGCGCGCTGCTCCTCACGCTCGACTTGTGAGCGCCTGCGCCGTGGGAGTTGTGCTTGGTGCTTGGTTTGCAGTGACAAGATCGCGCGCGACTTCGGATCGCGACGAGGTGGCGGGGCTTCTGTCCTTCGTCCTTTGTCTTTCGTCCGCTGTCGAAGAGGTCCTTGAAATCGAGTGAGGCTCTCCTCAAGCGCCGCCCAAGGAGCGGGGATTTGCAATCCCCGGCGGAGCCTTCCATGGTCGACCAAGGGCAGCAACCGAGGCACCGGCGACCGCCGACAGGAGCATCGCCAGTTGACACCCGCCAGCGGGACCGGAGCTACTTCACCACGATCGCCCCGCGCGTCTCGCTCCAGACCTCGACGACCTCGCCGCCGCGTTCCGCGCCGATCCGCCAGTGGAACCAGCCGTAGTCGGGACTCCAGAAAAAGTCGTACTTGCAGACCTGGCGGCGTCGGCGGCCGTCGACGTTCACCGGATGGATCGCCACCACCCGCCGTGCCTGCGCCGCCTCGAAGACCTGGTCCTCGCGCCGGGTGCCGGCGATGATCAGGGCGATCTCGATCTGCCCGCTGCGCTCCTCGATCATCCCGGCGATCAGCTCGGCTGCGTCCTTGGGGTCGAGGTCGGCGGGGGGGACCGCCGGCTCGGGCTGCTGGCCGGACAACGAGACCGGCAGGAGGCAAAACAGTGAAAACAGAAGGACGCGAAGATGGTTCTGCATGGCAAGTAGGACGCAGGATACGGGAGTTTATTCGCAAGTTCCCGTCCCGGCACCAGTCGGAATCATCCCCATTCCGGAAAACGACCTGCCGCCTTGGGTCGCGATGAATCGCCGCCGATTGCGCAGGTCTTGCCATTGGGCCATCGCCGTTTCGCTCCGGTTCGCAGAAGAATCCCCATCATCTGCGTCGATCCGCGTTCATCTGCGGTTCCCCGAATCCCTACCCTCCGAGTCCGGTGGTTTCCCGGAGCCCCTGTCACAGTCCGAGCCACGCCCGCCCCCAGACCAGGATCAGCGGCAGGGTGATGAAGCTCACCAGGGTGGTCGCCAGCACCACCTCGACCGCCACCGCCGGCCGGCCGCCGTAGAGCTTGGCCAGCAGCACCGGCGTCAGCGCCGAGGGCATGGCCGCCTGGACCAGCAGGACCTGCTTCAGGGTGTCCGGCACGGGCAGCACCTTGGCGACTCCGAGCATGACGGCGGGGATGATCGCCAGCCGCACCAAGCAGCCGCCGAGCGAGGCCTTCAGGCTGGGCCGCTCCTTGCCGATCATCTCCATCATCAGGGCACCGGTGATGAAGATCGCCAGCGGGAACGAGCCGAGGCCGAGCCAGTGCATCGCGTCGCGCGGCGACCCGCTGATGTGCCGGTCCCAACCGAGCCCGACCAGCAGCAGGCCCAGCGCCACCGCGATCAGGGGGCCGTTGAAGAGCCGCCGCCACGGCACCGAGCGGTCGCCGGAGATCAGCATCACCCCGACGGACCACAGCGCGATCTCGACGCCGAGGTTGTGGACGAAGAGGACCGCCATGGCACCCGCCGCCCACATCTGCTCGATCACCGGGATCGCGGTGTAACCGAAGTTCTGGAGTCCCGAGCTCAGCGCGAAGGTGCGCTTGCCGGTGCCCCGTTCGTAGCCGAGCGCGCCCGCCACCCCCCAGGCAATGGCCCAGCCGAGCACCGGGAACAGGAAGCCGAGGCCGGCCGCCCAAGCCACCGTCCCGAAGTTGCGGATCTCGTCGCTGCCGAGGATGTTGTCGAGGATGAAGCAGGGATAGAGGACGTGGATCACCACGTGCAGGATCCCCTCGTCGTGCTCGCTCCGGGTCAGCCCGACCCACCGCGTCAAGGCCCCGCCGAGGACCAGAAGGTAGACCGGCAGGACCGTATCGAGGATCGCGGGCATCGCCTCCACGCGCCGATCCTCCGGCTCCATCCGGCGGCCGGCAAGCAAGCATTCCCCACCAGCGCCGGCTTGCCCTCGCCCCGGCGGCTGTCATGATCGACGGACCATGGATTACCTCGGCGAGGACCACCTGCTCGATTCACCCACCGCCCGCCGCCTCTACCACGAGGTCGCCGCCACGCAGCCGATCGTCGACCTCCATACCCGCCTCAAGGCCGGCGAGATCGCCGCATCCCGTCGCTGGCCGAACCTCGCCGCGGCCTGGCTCGCCGACGACCCCGAGAAGTGGCGGCTCATGCGCGCCCGCGGGATCGACGAGAGCTTCGTCACCGGCGACGCGTCCGGGATCGAGAAGTTCCGTGCCTGGGCCGAGACCATCGAGGACGGCCTACGCAACCCGGTCTACGACGATTCCCACCTCGAGCTCCGCCGCCTGCTCGGCATCGACACCCTGCTCTCGGCGGCGACGGCCGACCGGGTCTGGGGGCGCGCCAACGCCGCGCTTGCCGAGCTCGACTGCCGCGCGCTCCTCGATCGACTCGACGTCCGCGTGCTGGCCACCTGCGACGACCCGGCCGATCCGCTCGAGGCCCACCGGCAGATCGCCGAGGCCGGACACCCGACCCGCGTCCTGCCGTGCTTTTTCACCGCCCCCATCTTCGAGGTCGACCAGGCGGAGCGCTTCAATCCCTGGCTCGAGCGGCTCGAGGCCGTCAGTGACCTCCCCATTCAGCAGCTCGGCGACTTCCTCACCGCCATCACGCGTCGCCACGAGGCTTTCCACGAGCTCGGCTGCCGGCTCTCCGACCTCCGCTTCGAGCTGCTTCCCGGCACGGCCTGTGACGACGCCGACGCGGCCATCATCTTCGAGACCGCGCGCGGCGGGAAGCCGGTCGGGCGGGAGAACCGCGACCGCTTCGCCTTCTACATGCTGCGCTTCCTCGCCCGGCTCGACACCGCCCGCGGCTGGACCATGAAGCTCCACCTCGGCAACCGCCGCGGCCTCGATACCGGCCCGAGCGCCCACCGCGGATTCGATGCCGTCACCGACCTCGCCCAGGGGCCCGCCCTGATCGCCGTCCTCGAGCACCTCGCCGGCGAGAACATGCTCCCACCGCTGATCATCGACTCACCCTCGCCGGCCGTCTGCCGCCTGGTCGCCAGCCTCGCCGGGAGCTTCGACGACCTCAGCACGCCGGGGAAGATCCGCCTGGCCGCCGCCAACCGCCAGACCCGCGGACGCCGCGACATCGAGTCGCTGCTCGATGGCCTGTCGACCACCGGCCTGCTGCGGCAGTCCGCCGGCTTCCTCTCCGGGTCGAGCAGCTACCTGTCGCTGGTCCGCCACGAGCGCTTCCGGCGGACCCTCTGCAACCTGCTCGGCTCCGAGGCCGACCGCGGCGAGGTCCCCGCGGACTTCGACCTGCTGGCCGGCTACGTCGTCGAAATCTGCGGTGCGGGCATCGCCCGATTCCTCGGTCTCGACAGCGCCCCGCCGAGCCCGGCACCGAATCCCCTCGAAGAAGCCAATTTTTGACTTGATCATCGCCCGCTCTGCACCGACGTTCCCGCCCCGCCGCAACGGCGAATGCCTCGTTAGCTCAGTTGGTAGAGCAGAAGACTCTTAATCTTTTGGTCCTAGGTTCGAGTCCTAGACGGGGTACCAACGAAGGCCGCTGACCCTCCAAGGGTCAGCGGCCTTCGCCATTTCAGCTTCGCCATTTCAGCTTCGCCCGTTCAGGAGAATGGCCGGGCCACGGCGGGAGAGCCCGCTGCACCCCATGGCGCCGCCCGCGACCCGGTTCGGCCGTTGCCGCGATCCCGGCGATCCCACCGCTACGCCAGGAAGCTGCCGTCCCCGCCCTCCAGCTCACCACCGTCCTCGAAGTCGACCTCACGCACGCGCTTGCGGTCGCGCCAGTATTCGACCTGCCTGCGCAGGATCTCGCGGACCCCGTCGGCGTCGGCGATCGCCTCCAGCTCGACCTTCGGGTGCGAGCGGTCGGAGGTGTCAAGCATCAGGCTCGCCAGGCCGAAGACCCGGAACCAGAACGGCCGCCGCAGCGTGGTGTCCTTCACCCGGTAGAGCTCGAGCTCGTCGACCGTCTGGTTGAAGACCCCCTCGTGCAGCCGCAGCCGCTCGGAGGTCAACTCGTAGACCCGGCAGCGGACCTTGAGGAACTCCCACAGCATCCACAGCAGCGGCAGAACCAGTCCGAACCACGCCGGCGGGAAGAACGCCCCGCCGACGCCGATGCCGGCGGCCAGCAGCAGGCCGACCGTGAACTTGCCCAGGTTCAACAACTGCGACGGGCTGCCCTTCCAGAGAACTTCCTCACTCATGGGGGCATCCTGAAGCCCGGGCCGGGCTTCGCCCAGTCCACAATCGCAACGGATTTGGAAGGCCGCGGGGCCGCTTGCCCCGTTGAGGCTTGGCCGCTCCGCCCCTCACCCGCAGCCCTTGACGATGATGTCGAGGAAGCTCTGCGGCTCGAGCGAGGCGCCACCGACGAGGGCGCCATCGATGTCGGGGCAGGCCATCAGCTCCGCGGCATTGGCGGGCTTCACGCTGCCGCCGTACTGGATGCGGATCTTGGCGGCGGCCTCGGCGCCGTGGTTCTCGGCGACCACCGAGC
>JAUIJB010000058.1 GCA_030430455.1 Verrucomicrobiia bacterium
GGGCCGGAGCCCAACCGATGGCGCGTCGGCGAGTTGTTCCGCCCGGCGAACTTCGGCACCCTGAGCATCGACTGGGGCAGCGAGCCGCCGGTCGTGACGGCCTGCCTGCGCGACGAGAGCGGCGTGCCGCAGCGGGCCGTGAGCCTTGTGCTGCAGCGGGATTGACCCGCGGGGTTCCGGTGCAATGGTCGTTGCGCCGATGATGCACGTCCTTGAACAGGAGCAGCTCCTGCCGATCACCCTCGAGGAGGCCTGGTCCTTCTTTTCCTCGCCGCGCAACCTCGATTCCATCACGCCGCCCGAGCTCGGCTTCCGGATCGAGAGCTGCCATTCGGAACGGATGCACGAGGGCCAGATCATCACCTACAAGGTCAAGGTCGCCCCGGCCGTCTGGATTCCGTGGGTGACCGAGATCAAGGCGGTCGAGGAGGGCCGCGCCTTTGTCGACGAGCAACGCTTCGGCCCCTACAGGTTCTGGCACCACCGTCATACCTTCGAGGCGGTCGATGGCGGGGTGCGGATGGGCGACCTGGTTCACTACGCACTTCCGTTCGGGCCGCTCGGCTCCGTGGTGCACCGGTTCTTCGTGAGGCCCAAGCTCGAGCGGATCTTTGCTTTCCGGCGGGAGATCCTCGAGGAGAAGTTTGGTGGTGAGGGGTGAGGGCGCAGGGACATCCGTCGGTTCCGGCACCATCGGCCGGCCGGAAGGTCATCTGACGGGCGACAAGTCCGGCACGGCCGGGAAGCATGGAAGGGGCTGCGATGAATGCAGGCTTCCAGCCTGAGGAACTACCGCCTCGCCACCCCGATTCCCGGCATCCCTCCGACCGCAGCCTGTCCGCCGTAGCTCAGCGAGCTTCGGCGGAACCGTCGACCTCCGATCACGGCCGGGCCCGAGGCGGCCTCAAGGCCCTCCGCTGCCGATCCGGAGGATCAGGTGGGCCGGGTCGCTGGCGGGCAGGGAACTGGTGGGGATGAGGATGTCCGTTTCCGTGGCCGGCCAGTCGGCGGCGCGGAAGGTGCCGGCGTCGAACCAGCTGACGAGGTCCTCGGTGACCTCCACCGAGTAGTCGCGTCCCGGCACGGTCTGGATCGTCGCGACCACGCCTGCCGGGTCGGGGGCGGCGGCGATGGTCCGCAACAGACTGGTGCGGTCGGTCGGGTCGGTTCCGATGCGGAGTTCCTCGGCATCGCTCATCTCGTCTCCGTCGAGGTCGCCACCGGCATCCAACTCGTCGAGGGTCGGGGCGAAGGCCAGCTCCCACGAATCGGCAAGGCCGTCGCCGTCGGAGTCCTCCGGCCCGCCGAAGCCGAGAGTCACGTTGAAGAGGTAGCTGCGAACGAGGTCCTCGGGGCCCAGGGTGTAGGGCAGCGGGACGTTCGGCGGCTGGCCGAGCTCGAGCGAGACGGCGGTGTCGGCGACGTCGTAGCGGTAGGCGATGTTGTCGCCGCCACCGATGAAGGTCACCGCGCCGTTCATCGATCCGGGCGTGCCGTCGGGAAGGTTGTCGATGAAGCCCGTGGCGACGGTCTCGCCCGGAGCCACGGTGATGACGGCGCCCCCGGCCGAGAAGGGGAAGTCGTTGTCGCCGAGCGAGTAGGAGGGTTGCGGGTCGCCGATGGCGATCACGGTGACGTCACCGGGGCCGTTGATGCGGACGACGAAGGGGGTGATCGGGTCGGTGACGCGGCTGGCGTGGAAGCGGAAGCGCTCGACGCTCATCGTCAGGGTGTCGGCGGTCGGGTTGGTGAACTGGTCGTCGAGGTTGATGACGAAGTTGGCGTTGGCCCCGTCGACCTGACGGTACCCCGGCAGGTCCAGCCGGTTGCCGAGCTGGAGGGTCGAGACCAGGTAGCCGACGGCGAAGTGGTAGTCGCGCGACTGGCTGGCCTGGAGGTTGGCCCCCGGGTCCGGTGCGGCGCCGGGGGTGAGCGAGCCGTTGTCGTCCTCGGACGGTCCGCCGCCGTGCCACACGCCGAGGCCGTCGGGCGTCCAGCTCACGCTCTCCGGCTGGCTGCCGCCCGAGCCGTCGGGCAGCGCATCAATGAATCCCGGCGCGATGGTTTCGCCCGGCTGGAGGACCAGCCGGGTCGGGCTGTCACTGAAGCCGAACTGGTTGGTGCCGGCGGCGTATCCCGTGCGGGTGTCGCCGATGGCGGCGACGCTGTAGTTGTTGAGGCCGTTGACCCGGACGACGAAGGGGGTGAGCGGGTCGCCGGGTGCCGAGGCGTGGAAGGTGAAGGTGGTCAGGTCGATGGTGACCGGGGTCGCCTCGACATTGGTGAAGGTGGCGTTCTTGTGGATGACGATGTTGGCGGTCCACGGGTCGCTGCCGGTCGCTCCCTGCGGCGGGCCGGGCAGGCCCAGGTCGCCGCCGCCGTAGAAGCTCTGCGAGTTGGTGCAGGCGTCGGCGGTCATCGAGAGGATCCAGTTGGCAACCCGCGAGACGGCCTCGTCGTGGGCCGGGCCACGGGCGATCGGCGGCATCAGGATGGCGGAGTCGTGCGAGCCGAGGCGCTGGAAGAGCACCGAGTTCTCCAGGCTTCCCGGCTTGATCACCGCCGGGGCGGGCAGACCGAGGCCCTCGATGAGGGGGCCGCAGATGAGTGACTGGTTGGTCAGCGGGGTGGTGAGCCGGGCGTCGAAGAAGGCCCGCGAGCTGCCGTCGGGCTGGTGGCAGTGGGAGCAGTTGCTGTCGAGGTAGGAGCGCACGTACTCCTCGTCGCTGATCGCGGGATCATCGTGGCGCGCCGAGGTGATCACGTGGACGAGGTCCTCCTCGCTGAGGTCCTCGGCGATGTAGCCCGCCGCGCTGAGCGACTCGAGCTGGTTGGCGGTGTAGCCGCCGGGGTAGTCGACGCTGCGGTTGAGCTGGCGGGTGCGGAAGCCGAGCACCGGGTCGACGCCGTTCTGGTGGCACTGCCAGCACTGGCTGCGGGCCGGGTAGAGGTAGTCGATCGTCTCGCCGTTGACCGTGAGCGGCTCGACCAGGCCGTCCTCGAGCAGGTCGGCCTCGGCCTCGCCGTCGCGCCACTTGTAGGTCACGCCACCCCAGCCGTCGGTGCCGTGGACCAGCAGGCGGGTCTCGATCGGCGCATCGGTCACGGGGTCGGCGAAGTGCTTCACCAGCACGCTGCCGAACGGCAGCTGCCAGGTTCCGTTCTCGCTGTAGGTGATGGTTTCCTCCGGGGTGTCGGGGACGCCGTCGCTGGGAATCATGAACCAGCGGCGCTTGGCGAGGCCGGACGACCACAGCGGCATGTTGATCTCATAGGGAACCAGCCAGGGCGCCGGGGTGAGGGTGGCGAGGTCTTCGAACAGGCCGGTCCCGGACAGCAGCGCCGGGAATTCCCAGCTTTCTCCGGACACGGTCCCGGCACGCTTGATGCGGGAGATCACCCCGTCGCCCGGGGTGCCCGCACCCATCTGCAGCAGCAGGGGTTCGCCCTGCGAGTCGGTGCCGAAGGAGCCGATGCCGGTCCAGATGTTGCCGGGTCGGCCCTGGCCGATCTGGCTGACCGAGATGGCGGTGCCGGTGGTCTCGTCGTATTCCAGCGCGTAGAACAGCTGGGTGCCGTTGTCACCGAACAGGTACTTGCCGGTGAGCTCGGGGATCGCACTGCCGCGGTAGACGTGGCCGCCGATGATGCAGTTGCCGACGCCGCGGTCGTACTGGTGGACCGGGCCGCGCTCGGTGCCGATGAGCGGGTCTGGCTTGGCGCGGAATCCCGCGTCCCCGCCCTCCATGTAGTTCCACTGGAAGTTGAGCCCCGGCGCGTCCATGACGTCGACCTCCTCCCACTGGCCGGCGCCGACGTCGCCGATCCAGAAGCGGTCCCCGACGGCGTCGTAGGTCATCCGGTGCGGCTCGCGCAGCCCGATGGCGTAGAACTCCTCGAGTGCCCCGGGCTCGCCGACCCAAGGATTGTCACTGGGGATGTAGTATCCCTGGGTGAAGCTGTGGTCGATGTCGTCGACGGTCGACTCGCCCGGCTGCAGTGGCGGCTCGGCGGGCTGGTTGGCGATCGGCTGGCTGACTGCGCCGCCGGTCTGGTCGACGTCGATCCGCCAGACGCCCGAGCGCGGGCGGTCGTCGATCTTCTGGGTGTGCGGGTCGGAATCCTCGCTGGCGGTTCCCTCGTCGCCGAAGCTCAGGTGGAGGAAGCCGTCGCCGCCGAAGCACAGCCCGCCGCCGTCGTGGCCGCGCACGGTGTCGAACTGCTGGATGAGGATCAGCTCGCTGGCCGGGTCGAAGCTGCTCCCGCTCCAGCTGAAGCGCGACAGCCGCTGGTAGTAGGGATGGTTGGCGTCGATCAGGGCGTTCGGGTCGTCGCCCGGCTCGTGGAGGTAGTAGATGTAGATGAAGTCCTTGCCCTCGCCCTGGCCGAAGCGGGGGTGGAAGGCGCAGCCGAGGATGCCGCCGTGCTTGTGGGTCGGCGCGCCGACGTCCCAGTTCATGTACCAGACGCGGTCGCGGATATCGAGGACGGTGGCGAGGTCGCCGGGCTGGGCGAGGTCGTCGTCGGGCAGGCGGAACAGGCGGCCGTCCATCTCGGCGACGAGGAGCTCGGCGGATCCGCCCGGCCAGCCGGTGGCGACGATCGGCGACTCCCAGGACAGGTTGGGGAAGGCGGCGACGGTGTCGACCTCGGTGGGCGGGATGCTGAGGCTGGGCAGGATCCCGTTGGCGTAGGGGGCGACCGCTTCGGCGCCGCCGAAGCCGGCGGTTCCCTCGGTGTAGGGGCGCAGCGAGGTGCCGTCGGTGCCGGGGAAGTCGGCCGGAACGCCGATCCCGGGATCCCCGCCGGCGCACCACTTGAGGGCGCGCACCAGCGTTTCCTGGAAGGCGGCGCAGCGCACCCCCTCCGGCTCGACCTGGAAGTCGTAGATGTGGCCGTAGGTCGTGCCGTAGCTACGGCCACTGCCGTAAGTCACCGCCCACTCTACGGGGTGGTTGAGCGCGGGCTCGCCGGCGGGCGGGTCGGGGTCGACCGTGTGGGAGAGGATCGTCAGGTTCGCGGCCCAGTCCGGGTCGAGGCTGCGCTGGAAGCGGACGACCTCGAGGTCGGCGGCCATCCAGCCGGCGGGCAGGCCGGCGTGGATCGGGTGCTCGGCGGGGAGTCCGTGGCGGAGGACGAGGCTGTCGGCCCGGTCGCCGTGGCCGGAGATCAGTCCGCTGCCCGGCGGGTGGAGGGTGAGCGAGTCGTCGGGCTCGATGGTGAACGCATTGCCGTTGGCGGGATCCTGCCAGCCGAGGCCGATGATCTTGTGGTACTCGGTCCAGCCGGTGAAGGCCTGGGTGGCCTCGTGGAAGGCGATGAAGCCGCCGCCGTTCGCCATGTAGGACTCGAAGGCGGCCTGCGCGCCGGCCGGCCAGGGGGCCCCGCCGTTGCTGTCGGTGTAGCCGGAGATGACCACGTCGTAGCCGGCGAAGTCGGGCTGCCAGTCGGACCACGCCGCGGAGGCGGTGTCCTGGGGCACGATCGACACGGCAAGGTCGAAGGACCCGTCGCGGGTGAGGATCGACTCGAGCACGTCGATGCGGCGCTCCCAGTCGTGGTTGCTGGCGCCCTCGATCAGCAGCACCTGGATGCGCTCGGCGTGGACACGGCCCGCAAGCAGCGTGGCGATGAATCCAAGCAGCAGCAGGGACAGCAGCGGGCGCGGGTGGGACATGGGGGGAGCCGCAGTCGGCATGAAAATGGCGGATCAGCGCCGCAAAATCAATGCCGATGCGAAGACAAGGATATCCCCGCCCACCTGAAATGCGAGGAAATCCTAAGGGTCCACGCGATCGCGTGGGGTGGGCCGTGGAGCTGGATGAAAGCTGGGGTCACGGTGGATCACCCACGCCGGGTTGCCATGAAGGGGGTTGGGGCAAGCAGGGTTGCTGCAACCGGTGCGGATGGAGTTTCTGCCGTGGCCGGTGAAGTGCCAGTCGCCGCCACCAAGCGGGCGTTGGAACTCGAAGAGACGGGAGCCGCTCGGGTTTGCCACGTGGAGGATGATCACGTGGGCGGGATCACGCAGGTCGGCGCTCACGAAGGGATGGTCGGGCTCGATCGCCGGTTCGGAGGTGACTGTGGAGAGCCACGGGTTCCTGGGCGTGTCCTTTTCCGTTTCACCTCCTCGCGGGTCCCGCTGGTCGACGAGGTCGCCGCCGAGCGGGGGAGGAAGGTAGAGAGACGGAGGGTAGGCCGTGCAAACCGGGCGATGGTCCGACCAGGGATCGGACAGGCAGCCGGCCATCTCTTCAAAACTGAAGCGGAGTGGGGAGAGCAGGTCGGTCTCGTCATGCCATGTCGAGATCACCTCGCGGGCCTCGAGCGGAACCTCGTCCTCGAAGGCGAGGCTCGGCCGGAGATAGAAGGGTCGGCAGCACCAGGCCAACAGGCAAATGCAGGAAAGCGCAAGGGCGAGGACGATGAACGCCAAAAGCCGGACCCGGTGTTTCTTCATCAAAGTAGCTCAGTGGGCTGCCAGCCAGTCGCTGCCGGTGCCGTGCTCGACGAGGATCGGAACCTGGCCGGGCAGGGGCAGGGCGCTCTCCATCAGGCCGATGATCTCCGGCACGAGGGTCGACTCCTCGTCCGGGTGGAGGTCGAAGACGAGCTCGTCGTGGACCTGGAGCAGCATGCGCGAGCGGTAGTCCTTCCTGCGGATGAGGGCGTCGACCCGGATCATCGCCAGCTTGATCATGTCCGCGGCGCTGCCCTGGATGGGTGAGTTGATGGCAGCCCGCTCGGCGTTGCCGCGGATGGTCTGGTTCGACGAGTTGAGGTCGGGGAAGTGGCGGCGGCGTCCGGACAGGGTCTCGACGTAGCCGCGCTCGCGGGCCTCGGCGATGGTCCGGTCCATGAACTCCCGGATCGCCGGGTACTGCTCGAAGTAGCTGTCGATGATGTCGCCGGCCTCCTTGCGCGGGATGCCCAGCCGCTGGCTGAGGCCGAAGGGTGAGATGCCGTAGATGATGCCGAAGTTGACCATCTTGGCCCGGCCGCGCTGCTCGCGGGTGACGTCCTTCTCGGCCACGCCGAAGACGCGCGCGGCGGTGGCGGTGTGGATGTCCTTCTGCTTGCGGAAGTCGTCGACCATCGAGGCGTCGCCGGCGAGCGCCGCCATGATGCGCAGCTCGATCTGCGAGTAGTCGCAGGAAAGCAGGGTGAAGCCCTCGCGCGGCACGAAGGCGCGACGGATGCCGCGGCCGGCCTCGCTGCGGATCGGGATGTTCTGCAGGTTCGGGTCCGTCGAGGCGAGCCGGCCGGTGGCGGCGACGAGCTGGTGGAAGTGGGTGTGGATGCGCCCGGTCGACGGGGCGACGTGCCCGGGAAGGGCATCGACGTAGGTTCCCTTCAGCTTGGTCGCCTCGCGGTAGGCGAGGATGTCGTCGATGATCGGATGCTTTCCGGCGAGCGAGGTGAGCGTCTGCTCGTCGGTCTTGTACTGGCCGGTGCGGGTCTTCTTCGGCTTCTCGACCAGCTTGAGCTCGTCAAAGAGCACCTCGCCGAGCTGCTTCGGCGAGTTCAGGTTGAAGGGCCGTCCGGCATGGCCGGCAATGGTTTCCGAGAGGGCGTCGATCCGGTCCTGGAGCTCGCCGCCGATGGTTTCCAGCGCCTGGCGGTCGAGCCCGATTCCCTCGTGTTCCATCCGCACCAGCACCGGCAGCAGCGGGGACTCGATGGTCTCGAAGACGCGGTCCTGGCCGGAGGGCTCGAGCTCGTCGCGCAGCTTGCCGGCGAGCTGGAAGGTGACGTCGGCGTCCTCCGCGGCGTATTCGGCGAGCTCCTCCAGCGGGATCGAGGCGACATCGAGGTCCTTCGACTTGGTCTTCTTCGCGGCGTGGCTGAAGAGGTCGTCAGCTTCGGCTTCGCCGCCCCCCGCCTGCCGGGCGGCAAGGTCCTCGAGCTTGAGCGGGGAGTATCCGAGGATGGACTCGCTGAGGTAGTCCATGGTGTGGCGCTGGTCGGGGTGGAGCAGCGCGTGGGCGAGCATGGTGTCGAGAAACGGCCCCTCGGCGGCGATGCCGTGGCTCAGCAGGATGGCGAGGTCGAACTTGAGGTTGTGGCCGATCTTCAGGGCGCCGCCGGCGAAGATCGGGGCGAGCTCGTCGACCAGGGTCGTGGCGTCCCCGTCGCTCGTTTCGGGCTTGTCGAACGGGAGATACCAGGCCTCGTGGTCTTTCCAGGAGAAGGCGATGCCGAGGAGTCCGGCCTCGAGGCGGTCGAGCGAGCTGGTCTCGACGTCGAAGCAGAAGCGCTTCTGTTCGGCGAGCCCGGCGAGCAGTTCCGTGCGCTTCTCGTCGCTGTCGGCGAGTTGGTAGCGGTGGTCGACCTCGCTGATGCGCCTGAAGGTCTCCTGGAGGGTGGGAGTGGCATCCGACGCGTCGGCGGGAGAGTCCCCCGATCCGGTGCCACCGTCGCCGAACAGCCGCTTGGTCAGCGTGCGGAATTCGAACTCGGTGAACAGCGACTTGACGGCGTCGTCATCGCGCGGGGCGAGGGCGAGTTCGTCCCAGCTGACCTCGATCGGGACGTCGGTGATGATGGTGGCGAGCTCGCGCGACAGGCGGGCCTGGTCGGCATTGGCCTCGACCTTCTCCTTCTGCTTGCCCTTGAGCTCGGCGGTGTTGGCAAGCACGCCCTCGACCGAGCCGAACCTGCCGATGAGGGTCTGGGCGGTCTTCGGGCCGACGCCCGGGATGCCGGGGATGTTGTCGACCGAGTCGCCCATCAGGCCGAGCAGGTCGATGATCTGCTCCGGCTTCTCCACGCCCCAGACCTTCGGCAGGTCGTCGAGTCCGAGGATCTCCCGGTCGCCGCCCTTCTTCCCCGGCTTCCACATGAAGGTGGTCGGCGAGAGGAGCTGGGCGAAGTCCTTGTCGGGGGTGACCATGTAGGTCTCGAAACCGTCGCCATCGGCGCGCTTCGAGAGGGTGCCGATGAGGTCGTCGGCCTCATAGCCGTCGACCTCGAGCACGGGGATGTGGAAGGCCTTGCAGAGCCGCTTCACCTCGGGCAGGGCGGCGGCCAGCTCCTCCGGCATGTCCTCGCGCTGGGCCTTGTACTCGGGAAACTTCTCGTGGCGCGGCGTCGGGGCGGAGGTGTCGAAGGCGACGCCGAGGTGGGTGGGCTTTTCCGACTCGAGGATGGTCAGCAGCGTGTTGGTGAAGCCGTAGAGGGCCGAGGTGTTGATGCCGCGCGAATTCCGGATCGGATTGCGGATGAAGGCGAAGTGGGCGCGGTAGACGAGCGCCATGCCATCGAGCAGGAACAGGCGGGGCATGCGCCAGCCAAGCAGAAGCCCGCCGTCGGGGGCGAGGAAATGCGCGCCGGGGGCGGACAAAATCTCTGGAAAAGACCCCGCCCGCCGCCTACGTAGTCGGGTCCCATGAAGTTGGTTCCCGCTGTGATTGGAGTCGTGATCGCCGGCGCGCTCGGCTACGTCGTCGAACCCGTGTTGCGCCCGATGCTGGTGGCAAAGGCGGAGGAGACTGAGGAGGCGGATGAAGCCGCGTCCGGGGCCGGGGAGGGGCGTCCGGCGGAAGAGCCGGTGGCGTCCGGCGAGGATGCCTTTGATGACGCCGGACCGGCCGAGGGCGACATGGCGGAGGCCGCCGCTGAGACGCCTGTCGTGGAGGAGCCCGGCGAGCCGGTCGAACCGACCACCGAAATTCCCGCCTGGGTCGCCGGGCTGGAGCCGGCGCAGCTGCCGGAGAAGGTTTCGTTGAAGAAGATCGCGCGGGTGCCCCTGCCGGGGTCGCCGCAGCCGATGGAACTCCCCGCCGGTGCCAAGGTGACGCCCGTCCGGGTCGAGGGGACGATGCTGGTCATCAGTCCCTTCTCCGGCCCGATCGAGGGAGCGGTGGCGATCATCGACACCGACCTGCTCGAGCAACTCGGCGACACCCCGCCCGAGCCGGTCGCGGTGGTCGAGGAGGTCGCCGAGGACGGCGACGCGGGCGGGGAAGCCGGCAACGCCGTGGTGGGCGCGACCGCCGGCGACATGGCGGCGATCGAGGAGCCGATGGGAACCTTCGACGACGGTTCCGGTGAGACCATCGAGGAAGCACCCGCGGTGGGTCCGCTGGGGCTCGATGCCGAGGGTTTGGTCAAGGCAATGCAGTCCAGCATCAGCTCCGGGCAGATCGAGGAGTTCACCGGCGACCAGGTCCAGGAGTGGCAGGCCGGCGAGGTCGAGACGGTGGATGGACAGGAATACCAGACCGGGATCGCGTCCTACCGCGCCGAGACGATCTTCGGGGTGAAGACCATACAGGCCAAGGCCCTGGTCCGCGATGGTAAGGTCGTCCGCTGGATCTGGCCGAAGAGCGGCATGGAGATCAAGTGAACGGACCGGCGGCGGGCTGCTGCTGGGTCAGGCAGTGGATCGAGCCGCCCTCCTCGACGAGGTCGAGGCAGTCGATGCCGACGACCTCGTGGCGGGGGAACACCTCGCGCAGGATGCCAAGCGCGCGGTCGTCGTTCTCCGCCTGGCGGAAGGTCGGCGCGACCACGCCGGCGTTGGTGACGAGGAAGTTGACGTAGGACGCCGGCAGCAGCGGGAGTCGCCAGCCGGGAATCGCGCAGGGGTCGGGCATCGGCATTTCGACGAGCTCGTAGGGCCTGCCGGCGGCGGTCTCGAACCCGCGCAGGCGCCCGAGGTTCGCGGCGAGGACCGCGTGGTTCGGCGAAGCCGGGTCGGGGTCGACGCAGGCCAGGATCGTCGCCTCGTCGACGAAGCGCGCGAGGTCGTCGATGTGGCCGTCGGTGTCGTCGCCGGCGATGCCGTGCTCGAGCCAGAGGATGCGCCGGACCCCGAGGACCTCGCGCAGGCGCGCCTCGATCTCGTCGCGCGACATCGCCGGGTTGCGGTTCGGGTTGAGCAGGACCGCCTCGGTGGTGAGCAGGGTGCCGTCGCCGCTGAGCTCGATCGCGCCGCCCTCGAGGATCATGCCGCCCTCGACCCGCGGCAGGCCGAGGCTCTCGGCGATGCGCCTCGGGATGCGGTCGTCCTCGTCCCAGGGCGCGAACTTGCCGCCCCAGGCATTGAATCCCCAGTCGCTGACGGCGATCCCGCCGCCGCGTTGGTCGCGCAGGAACAGCGGGCCGTGGTCGCGGCACCAGACGTCGTCGTGGGGGTGGGGGAAACACTCGACCGACTCCGCACCGGCCGCCCGGCAGAGCCGGTGGATCGCGTCTTCCGTGCCCGGGTTGGCATTGATCCGGACCGGGGTGAAGCGGCTGATGACCGCGGCCAGCTCGGCGAACTTGGCGTGGATCGTGTCACGCTTCGCCCCGCCCCAGTGGCGCGGATCGTCGACCGGCCACGACAGCCACACCGCCTCGTGGGGCGCCCATTCGGGGGGCATGGTGAATCCTGCGGGCATCGGCACGCCCGGCTCTAGCGGATCCGGGCGGGGTCGCGAAGGCGGTTTTTTCGCCGTCCCCGGCGGCGCCCGGCCTCCGTGCTTGCCGCTCCGCGCCCAGCTTGCCAGTTTGCGCGGGACATGATCGGAACCTGCATTCGTGGACTGGCGCTGGGCGTCCTGGCATTCCTGTTTCTCCTCCCCGCGGCGTCCTTCGGTCAGGAGGAGGTCGCGGAGCAGGACTCCGAAGAGGTGGCCGTGGAGGCTTCCGGCGAGGTCGAGGAGGAGGAGTTGACCGTCGACGAGAAGATCAACGAAGCGGTGGCGCCCTACACCGATGCGATTTCCAAGGTGGTCTTCGTCCCCGTCTGGAAGGGTGAGGTCGGGCCGGAAGGCAGCAAGGTGGACCTCGAGGTTCCCTTCGTCCTGCTGTGGCTCGCCGGTGCGGCGATCTTCCTGACGTTTTTCTTCAGGTTCATCAACCTGCGCGCCTTCAAGCTCGCCCTCAAGACGGTGCGCGGGAAGTACTCGAAGGCCGACGATCCGGGGGAAATCAGCCACTTCCAGGCGCTCACGGCGGCCGTCTCGGGCACGGTCGGCCTCGGCAACATCGCCGGCGTGGCCATCGCCATCAGCGTGGGCGGGCCCGGCGCGGCCTTCTGGATGGTGGTCATGGGCCTGTTCGGGATGACCAGCAAGTTCGCCGAGTGCACCCTCGGCGTGCGCTACCGCCAGATCGACAAGGATGGCAAGGTCCACGGCGGGCCGATGCTTTACCTGACCCGTGGCTTCGCCGAGCACGGCATGGGGCCGCTCGGCAAGACGCTCGCCGTTTTCTTCAGCATCTGCGCGGTGGGCGCCTCGTTCGGCGGCGGCAACATGTTCCAGATCAACCAGGCCACCTCGCAGCTGGTCAACGTGACCGGCGGGGGGGACGGCTTCTTCGGCGACAACCGCTGGCTGATCGGCATCGGCGTGGCCGTGCTGGTGGGAATGGTGATCATCGGCGGGATCTCGCGGATCGGCAAGATCACCGCCCGGCTGGTGCCGGCGATGGCGGTGCTCTACCTGATCGGCTGCTTCATCGTGCTGGGCAGCCACCTCGACAAGATCGGCCCCACCTTCGGCCTGATCTTCGGCAGCGCCTTCAGCGGCTCGGCGATGGCCGGCGGCCTGATCGGCACCTTCCTCCAGGGCGTGCGCCGCGCGGCCTTCTCGAACGAGGCCGGCATCGGCTCGGCGCCGATCGCCCACTCGGCGGTGCGCACGCGCTACGCGGCCAGCGAGGGTCTCGTCGCCCTGCTCGAGCCCTTCATCGACACCGTCATCATCTGCACCATGACCGCACTGGTGGTGATCATCACCGGCGACTACCAGCACCAGGGGGTCGACGGCATCACGATCACCTCCGACTCCTTCGCCTCGGTGGTGCCGTGGTTCGCCTACGTGCTCTCGGCGGCGGTGATCCTGTTCGCGCTGTCGACCCTGATCACCTGGTCCTACTACGGGCTGCAGGCCTGGAAGTTCCTTTTCGGCAAGTCCCACGTCTCCGACCTGACCTACAAGCTGCTGTTCTGCCTGGTGATTGTCTTCGGCGCGGCGATGTCGCCGGGCAAGGTGATCGATTTCTCCGACGCGATGCTGTTCAGCATGTCCTTCGCGAACCTGATCGGCGTCTACCTGCTGTTGCCGGTGATCCGCCGCGAGCTGGCGCGCTTCCAGCTTTTCGCGGCGCGGGTCGACGAGGGTGAGTCGATCGAGATGGCCGACGAGCACGTGAAGTCGAACCTGCCGGACCCGCACACCGGCGCTTGATTGCGGCGGGCAGCGACCCATGCTGGCGACATGCCGCGTGACTACCAGCTGAAGCCCCGCACGTCGGGCCCCTCGTCGGGGATCGACTACCGGGCAGAGCTGAACGACGAGCAGTTCGCCGCGGTGACCTCGCCGCCCGGCCCCGCGCTGGTGATCGCCGGGGCGGGATCCGGCAAGACCCGCACGCTCACCTACCGGGTCGCCTGGCTGCTCGACCAGGGGGTCGACCCGCGCCAGATCCTGCTGCTGACCTTCACCAACAAGGCGGCGAGGGAGATGACCGAGCGGGTTCGCGAGCTGACGCCGCACGACACCGCGGCGCTGTGGAGCGGGACCTTCCACTCGATCGGCAACCGCATCCTGCGCAAGCACGCCGACGAGCTCGGCTTCACCCCGGCGTTCTCGATCCTCGACCGCGACGACCAGAAGTCGCTGCTCACGGCGGTGATCGGCGGGCTCGACATCGACACCGGCACGCGCCGCTTTCCCAAGCCCGACGTGCTGGCCTCGATGTTCTCGCTGGTCGAGAACACCGGGGTGCCGCTGGAGGACGTCATCGACCAGCGCTATCCCTACTTCCTCGACTGGGGCGAGGAGATCGGGCGGGTCCGCGAGGGCTACGTCGAGCGCAAGCTGGCGACCAACTCGATGGACTTCGACGACCTGCTGGTGCTCACGCTGCGCCTTTTGAAGGGCAACGAGGAGCTGCTGCGGCTCTACCGCCGGCGCTTCCGCTTCATCCTGGTCGACGAGTACCAGGACACCAACGCGGTGCAGAGCGAGCTGGTCGACCTGCTGGCGGGCGACGGCGCGAGCGTGATGGCGGTCGGCGACGACGCGCAGTCGATCTACTCGTGGCGCGGTGCCGACATGGGCAACATCCTGAGCTTCCCCGAGCGGCACCAGGACTGCCGCCGCTTCGTCATCGAGACCAACTACCGCTCGGTCCCCGAGATCCTCGAGCTGTCGAACGCGGCGATCCGCGCCAACCGGGGCCGCTTCGAGAAGGACCTGCGGGCGTGGCGCGGCGAGGCCGGCGAGAAGCCGGCGCTGGTGCCGCTGGAGGACCCCTCGCTGCAGGCGGCCTTCGTCGCCCAGCGGATGCTCGAGCTGCGCGACGAGGGGGTGCCGCTGGAGGAGATGGCGGTGCTCTACCGGGCGCACTTCCAGTCGCTCGAGCTGCAGATGGAGCTGACCTCGCGGGGGATTCCCTTCCAGATCACCAGCGGGCTGCGCTTCTTCGAGCAGGCCCACCTCAAGGACGTCGCCGCCTTCCTGCGGCTGGCGACGAACCGGCGCGACGAGACGAGCTTCCTGCGCATCGTCCGGATGCTGCCGGGGATCGGCGCGAAGGGGGCGGACAAGCTGTGGGCGGCGTGGCTGGCCTCGGGCTGGGCCGGCAGGGACGAGCCGCCGCCGTGGTCCGAGGTGCTCGGCGCGATGAAGCCGCCGAAGAAGGCGGCGAAGCACTGGGAGCAGCTCGGCTACGTGCTCGACGAGCTGACCCCCGACGGCGGTTACGCCCGCCCGGCCGACATGATCTACAGCGTGCTCGAGGGCGTCTACGACGACCACCTGCAGGCGAGCTACGAGAACTACGAGAACCGGCGGAGCGACATCGAGCAGCTGATGGCCTACGCCGAGAACTTCGAGGACGTTCTCGAGCTGCTGGCGCAGCTGTCGCTGCTGAGCTCGGCCGACGGCGAGCCGGGCGGTGACCGCTCCGAGCGCGACGACGAGAAGGTCACGCTGTCGTCGATCCACCAGGCCAAGGGGCTCGAGTTCGGGGTGGTGTTCGTGATCTGGCTGGCCGAGGGGCAGTTCCCCAACGGCCGGGTGATCGAGGCCGACGACGAGGAGATGATGGAGGAGGAGCGCCGGCTGTTCTACGTGGCGGTGACCCGGGCCCGCGACGAACTCTACCTCAGCTACCCGCTGATCAACCCGAAGAGCTACTCGGGAGACGTCATCCAGCGCCCCTCGCGCTTCCTCGACGACTTCCCGCGCGAGATGGTCGAGGAGTGGCGGGTCGGCCAGGACTGGGACGACGACGGTGGCTCGGAGTGGGACGACGGTGACGACGGTGACGACGGTGACGACGGTGACGACGGGGGCGGTGCCGACGAGCCGTTTTGAGCCGGCCGCGAAGTTCCGAGTGACAGGCCGGTCGGGCGGCGGCTAGGATCGCCGCGGTGACGCCCTGGGAATACATCCAGAACAACTGGAGGAACGCGGTCGAGATCCTGATCCTGACGGTCGGGATCTACCAGATCTACCGGGCCTTCAAGGCGACCCGCGGGGCGAAGATCCTGGTCGGCCTGCTGGTCATCCTGGTGCTGATGACCGCCCTGTTGCAGGTCTTCAAGTTCCAGGTGATCTCGTGGATCGTGACCCGCGGGGTGCTGGTGCTGCTGATCGCGCTGCCGGTCATTTTCCAGCCGGAGATCCGCACGGCGCTGGCGCGGGTCGGCAGCAGCCGCTGGTTCTCCTTCAGCGACCGCCGCCAGCTGGCCTTCCTCGAGAGTCTCGACGACGCCGTGCTGATGCTGTCGAAGAAGCGGATCGGCGCGCTGTTCGCGATCGAGCGCAGCATCAGCCTGAAGCCCTTCATGGAGACCGGGGTCCAGCTGAACGCCGACTTCTCGCCGGAGCTGGCGATGGCGGTGTTCTTCCCCAAGTCGCCGCTGCACGACGGCGGCATGGTGATCGCCGACGAGAAGGTGGCGACCGCCGCCTGCGTCTTCCCGGTGAGTCAGCGCGAGATGGCGGACCGCTCGACCGGCCTGAGGCACCGCGCGGCGATCGGCCTGAGCGAGGAGACCGACGCGGTCTGCGTGGTCGTCAGCGAGGAGACCGGCCACATCTCGATCGCAGCCGACGGCACGATCGTGCGCAACCTGAACGAGGAGCGATTCCGCGCCAAGATGGAGGAGATCTTCCTCGGTAACTCGAAAAACGATGAGAAAGGCATTTCGGAAGAACTGGATTCCGAAGATGGTCGCGCTGGTGATGGCGACGGCGATCTGGCTGCTGATTAGGGGGCACCTGATCAGCGAGGGAATCTGGGTGGAGCGCAACCCGAAGCGGGCCGAGGTGGTGACCTCGGAGGAGATCGAGGCGAAGCTGCTCAAGCTGAACAAGGAGCAGGCGACCCTCGAGGAGCTGCTCAAGGATCTCAAGGAACAGGAGGAGGAATGAGCTGGTTCGTCACGGGCACCGACACCAACGTCGGCAAGACTTGGTTCTGCAGGCTGCTGGTCGAGGGACTGAGGCAGCAGGGGATCGACGCGGCGGCGCACAAGCCAATCTGCTGCGGCGACCGGGACGACGCCGAGATCCTCGCCAGGGCCTCGGGCGACCTGCCGATCGACGAGGTCAACCCGCTGTGGCTCAAGGCTCCGGTGGCGCCACGGGTGGCGGCCGAGCTGGAGGATGCGGCGATCAATCCGGCGGGCATGCTGGCCAAGGCGAAGTCGTTCATCGGCGCCCACGCCTTCAGCGTGATCGAGGGCGCGGGTGGCTGGCGGGTGCCGCTGGCGGAGGACTACGACATGGCCGACTTCGCCCGCGACCTCGGGCTGCCGGTGATCGTGGTGGTGGAGAACAGGCTGGGCGCGCTGAACCACGCGATCCTCACCGTCGAGGACATCCTCGCCAGCGACCTCGAGGTCGCCGGGCTGGTGCTCAACCACCGGGTCGACGAGCTCGACACCGCCATGGTGACCAACAAGGGGGTGATCGAGGAGCTCACCGAGGCGCCGATCCTCGCCGAGATCATCCACGGCCAGGACTTCCTCGACGTCGGCGACTTCGCCGATGCCGGAGTGGGGGGCTGAGGGCGCGGCGGGCCGCCGGCATGGCGCTCCGGAACGGCCGGGCGGGTCCCCGGAGGGACTCCGACAACGGGGGAGAGCCTCCTTCCGGGAGTCGTTGCCGGGTTTCCCGTTGTCTCCTGCCGCGGAGTCTCGCTCGTCTCCGGCCATGCCGAATTGAGGTCTCCAGCCATCGAACGGGTGATTTTCTGCTGCCAGCCGCCGCAAGCTGTGTTTCCTTTCCGCCGCGATGGCGACCCAGACCCTTCCCGATGCGAGCGGACACTTCGGCCAGTTCGGCGGCATGTTCGTGCCCGAGACGCTGATGGCGCCCCTCGAGGAGCTCGCCACGGCCTACGACGAGGCCCGGCGGGACCCGGAATTCGTCCGCGAGCTCGACGGCCTGCTGCGCGACTACTGCGGCCGGCCGACCCCGCTCTACTTCGCCGAGCGCTGGAGCGAGGAACTCGGTGGCGCGCGGATCTACCTGAAGCGCGAGGACCTGCTCCACACCGGGGCCCACAAGATCAACAACGCGATCGGCCAGATCCTGCTGGCCAAGCGGCTCGGCAAGCACCGCGTGATCGCCGAGACCGGCGCCGGCCAGCACGGCGTGGCCACCGCCACCGTCTGCGCGCGCTTCGGCATGGAGTGCGTCGTTTACATGGGCGAGGTCGACATGAGGCGCCAGGCGCTCAACGTCGCGCGGATGCGCCTGATGGGCGCCGAGGTGCGCGCCGTGACGGCCGGCCAGGCGACGCTCAAGGAGGCGGTCAACGAGGCGATGCGCGACTGGGTCGCCACGGTCGACCACACCCACTACATCCTCGGCTCGGCGCTCGGTTCGCATCCCTTTCCGATGATGGTGCGCGACTTCCACCGGGTGATCGGCCTGGAGGCGCGCCAGCAGATCCTCGACAAGGAGGGCCGCCTGCCGGACCTGCTGGTCGCCTGCGTCGGCGGCGGGTCCAACGCGATCGGCCTGTTCCACCCCTTCCTCGACGACGCCGACGTGCGGATGGTCGGGGTCGAGGCCGGCGGCGAGGGAATCCTGCCGGAGAAGCACGCCGCGCGGTTCCAGGGCGGCAAGCTGGGAGTCCTGCAGGGGACCAAGACCTGGCTGCTGGCCAACGACGACGGCCAGATCGAGCTCACCCACTCGGTGAGCGCGGGGCTCGACTACGCCGCGATCGGGCCGGAGCACGCCTACCTGAAGGAGGCCGGCCGGGTCGAGTACACCTACGCCACCGACGACGAGGCGCTCGCCGCCTTCCGCGAGCTGGCGACGGTGGAGGGCATCCTGCCGGCGCTGGAGAGCTCCCACGCGATGGCCTACGTCTCGAAGGTCGCGCCGAAGCTGCCGCAGGACTCGGTGATCATCGCCAACCTCTCCGGCCGCGGCGACAAGGACGTCGAGCAGGCGGCGAAATACCTGCTGGGTGCCGACGCCGCGGGCTGAGGATTTCCGCCCCCCGGGATCCCGGCATGTGGGCAGCGGTCAGCAGTCCGCGCATCCCCCCCGCGCCAGGTCCGTCACGACTGCTTCCACCAGTCGGAGTCGCGCTCCCATGCCTCGCGCTTGGTCCCGGCGGCCTGCCTCGGCTTGGGCTGCCGCTCCGGGTCGTCCTCCTTCTTCCTCAGCTCGTCGAGCAGCTCGTCGACCTCGCGGTCGTGGCGGTTCATGTTGCGCTGGATGGCGAAGAGGATGACGAAGACGAAGCCCAGCCCGAGGGCGAGGATCAGGATCATCGTCAGCGCGAACCCGTCGGCAGCGGTGATGGCAGGCATGGCCCGGGGAGGCTAGGAGGAGATGATGCGGCGCATCGGGATCATGTTCGAGTAGTCGAAGCCGTGCTTGCGGAAGAAGCTCTGCGACTCGGCACTGATCTTGTCGGTCAGCAGGGTGATGCGCTTGAAGTCCTTCTGCTTGGCGAAGCCGATCACGTGCTCGAGGAGCATCGTGCCGTAGCCGCGGCCGCGGTGGTCGGGGTGGATGATGACGTCCTCCATCTGGATGACGAAGCCGCCCATCGCGGTGGAGATGGTGAACAGCAGGTTGACCATGCCGAAGATGCGGTGGTCGTTGCGCAGCACGAAGATCCGCCCGCGCGACGGCTGCTCGAGGATCAGGGCGAGGCCGCGCTCCTGGGCCGCCCGGTCCGGGTTGAAGTCCTCCTGCAGCTCCATCAGGTCCATCACCAGCTCGACCAGGCCCGGCAGGTCCTCGATCGTGGCGGGCTCGATGCGCGGCACGTCGGTGGCGGCGGAGTCGGTCGACGGAAGGGACGAGGAAGCCATCGCATGGAGAGTGGACGCTGAGGCCGCGGGGGGCACGGAAAAACTGACTCCTCGGGCTGCGGAAATTCCTCATTTCCCCGGATTTGGCGGATTGACAAGGGGGGCGCGATCCCTAGAGTGCCCGCCCGCCCGGGACCAGAGGATGCTGGTCCGGCGGTTCCAGCGATTCCCCAGCGCCCGGCGCGCCCACCGCGGCCGGCATGCTGGCCCCGGATTCGCTCCAAGATTCCACCGACCCAGCCCATCGACTCATGAAGCGCACCTACCAGCCCTCCAAGCGGACCCGCAAGAAGCAGCACGGGTTCCGCGCCCGCATGTCGACCAAGGCAGGCCGGTCGATCCTCAACAATCGTCGCCGCAAGGGCCGCAAGCGGCTGCTTCCGAAGGGCGCCGAGATCCACTTCCGCCGCCACACGGAACAGCACGGGCGCTGATCGCGTCCGGCCCGGATGCTCCCGGGCCCCGGTTCCACGCGGCATTCCGGCGATGCGACTCGCGCGGAAGCACAGCATGACCCAGCGGGAGGAATTCTCGCGGGTGCGCCAGAACGGCCGGGCCAAGTCCGGCCGTTTCGTCGTCTTGAGCACCCTCGCCGACCCGGCGCTGCCCTTCCTCAAGGTCGGCTTCATCACCACCCGGAAGGTCGGCAAGGCCCACGATCGCAACCGCCTGCGGCGGCGTTTCCGGGCGATCGTCCAGCGCCACGGCGCTCGCCTCGACGATCCGGCCCGCTATCTGGTGACGATCCCGCGCCGCGGGGCCGTGGAAGCGAGTTTCGAGGAACTCGAGCGCGACTGGCTGAAGCAGGCCTCGCGCCTCGGGATCCTGCGAAAGGAGGCACCATGAACGACCCGGGCGAATCCGGAGGGGAAGGGAACCACGCCGACGGACGGGCTGGAAGGGCGCCGAACGAGCAGGAAATGCGGCGTGGCGGCCTCTCCCGGGCCCTGGCCGGCGCCATCCGGCTGGTGATCCGCTTCTACCAGAAGTTCCTCAATCCGGTGCTCAAGGCGCTGGGCGGGCCGCTGTCCGGGTGCCGCTTCCAGCCGACCTGTTCGAATTACTTCCTCGAGGCCGTCGAGGTCCACGGGCCGTGGCGCGGGTCATGGCTCGGCCTGCGGCGGATTTTCCGCTGTCATCCTTGGGGGGGTCATGGTTATGACCCCGTCCCGCCGCGGGAGGAGGGCGCCGAGCGCTGACCTTCCCGCCGACCCGGCGGAGCGAGTTTCCGCCAGTCCCGCCAGATTTCCCGCCTACCCATGTACGACCGCAAGACCTGGATCATCGTGATCGTGTGCAGCGTGCTGATCGCGATCAACCTGCACTTCCAGAGCAAGAACAACCGCGAGAAGGCGGGCTACCTGGACTCGGTGCGTCAGGACGAGGCGGCCACGGCGCCGGCGGGCGCGGAGGGCGCGGAAACCGGCGACGGTCCCGACCGGCCCGGTGAGCTCGCCGAGAAGCCGCCCGAGCCGCCGGCCGAGGAGGAACGGGTCGAGCTGAGCACCGACAAGGTCCGCTTCACCCTGACCAGCCTGGGCGCCGGCGTGAAGAACGCCGAGCTGCTCGGGCAGCAGTCGGTCGTCGACGAGGAGGCCAACGTCGTCCTCAACGAGGACGGCTCCAGCCCGGTGGGCGCGCTGGCCGACGGCGCGGACCGCATGGAGGCGGTCAACTACGAGTACGATGCCGCCGCCTCCGAGGCGGGCAAGAGCGTCGTCTTCACCGGCCGCCATCCCTCCGGCCTGCAGGTTCGCAAGGTCTATTCGCTGACGCCGACCGACGCGCCGGGCCACGACTACCTCCTCGACCTCGAGCTGCAGGTCGCCAACACCAACCAGACGACGCTGCCGCTCGAGCAGTTCAGCCTGTTCCTCGGCACCGCCGCCCCGCTGCACAAGCGCGAGTTCACCCCCTCGGGATTCTTCTGGCGCGAGGACGGTGAGTTCCACTTCGTCAAGGCGGTCAAGGACAGCCGCCTCAAGCAGGGATTCTTCTCGGGTGCCAAGGGGATGATCGCGCAGTCGGCCGACGAGATGGAGTACGTCGGCGTCTCGAGCCAGCTCTTCGCCACCGTGCTGCGCCCGACCGACGTCTCTTCCGGTGGCATCTGGGCCAAGGGCCAGGCCGTCACCCTCAACGGCGACGAGAACCCGGTGGCCTCGGTGCGCGCCGGCTACAACCTGCCGACCGGGGTGCTGGCGCCGGGCGACCAGCAGACCCTTCGCTTCCGGCTCTACATGGGTCCGAAGGAAAACCGGGTCCTCCGCTCGATGGGCGAGGGCTGGGGCGACGTGATGAACTACGGTTGGTTCTCGCCGATCAGCCGGGCGATGAACTGGCTGCTGCGCAAGTCGCACAACCTCGCCGCCCGGGTTTCCGACAAGTGGTCCTGGGGCATCGCGATCATCATCGTGACCCTGATCGTCCGCACCGTCATGTGGCCGGCCTACGCCAAGTCGAACCACACGATGAAGCGGATGGCCAAGCTCAAGCCGGAGATGGACAAGCTGAAGGAGAAGTATCCGGACGACCCGCAGAAGATGCAGCAGGAGGTCATGATGCTCTACCGGACCTACGGCATCAACCCGCTCGGCGGCTGCCTGCCGATGCTGTTCCAGATCCCGGTCTTCTTCGGCTTCTACCGCATGCTGCAGTATGCCGTGGAGCTCCGGGGCGCCGGGTTCCTGTGGGTCGACGACCTGTCGATGCCCGACACGGTCGGTCACGTGATGGGCATCCCGATCAACATCCTGCCGGTCGTCATGGGCCTGTCGAGCTTCGCCCAGATCGCGATGACCCCGACGGCGTCGGCGGACAAGACCCAGCAGACGATCATGCGCCTGATGCCGCTGATGTTCTTCGTCTTCTGCTACAACTTCGCCTCGGCGCTGGCGCTCTACTGGACCACCTCGAACCTGTTCTCGATCTTCCAGACCTGGCTGACCAAGCGGATGCCCGAGCCGGAGCTCAAGGCGCGGCCGAAGTCGAACCGCAAGGGCTTCGCCGAGCGCATGGCCGAGATGGCCGAGCAGCAGCAGAAGATGCGCAAGGCCCAGGGCCGCGTGGTCGAGGACGAGCCGAAGAAGAAGCGCGGCCCGCGGACCGGCGGGTAAGGCGCCTGCGGCGCCAGTGCCGAGTAAAACGTGGAAAGTAGAAAGTGGCCCCGGGACGGCGTGGCCGGGTGGGCTCGATGGCGGGTGGGCTGCGGGCTCAGTTTGGCGGGTGAGCTGCGGACTCAGTTCAGCCGCACCAGTTGGCGGCGCCCGCTTTCGCTGATGTCGCGGTAGTCGGCGATCTTCAGGGTGGCGCCGGACTCGTGGTTGGCGGTGCGGCTGCTGGCCGGCAGGGTGACCTGCTGCTCGCCGGGCAGGGTGTAGACCGCGCCGGTGAGGGGGTCGACGACGAGCATGCCGACGAGCCCGCCGAGGATGATGTTGCCGAAGTACCACGGGCTGATCGTGCTGCCGATCTCGGTGGTGACGTCCTGGTGGCCCGCCTTGGAGAAGGTCAGCGTGTAGGACTTCCGCGCGAAGTAGGGCTCGCCGGTCCGCAGCTTCGCCTTGGTCGGGGTCGTCCCCTCGAAGATCGTCGCGCCGTCCTCGTCACGGATCGTGACCGTGGCCCCGTCCGGGTTGCTGTTGAGCTTCACACCCTTGTTGCCCTGCGTGAAGATGGTCGAGCAGCTGGTGGTGACGAGGACGGTGAGAACGGAGGCGGCGGACAGGAAGCTCTTGTGCATGCGGATCTAACGGATTCGGGCCCACGATGGGGACCGTCCCGGAGCTGGCAAGCACAGATGGCCCGAATCCCCAAGCCGCCCGCTCAGGGCGAGACGTCGAGGCAGACGGCGGCGCCGTCGTTGTTGCGTGCGAAGAGGCGGCCGTTGGCGTAGGCGAGGGGCGCCCAGCAGAGCTTGTCGAGGACCTTGGTGCGGCCGAGCTCGGTCCAGCCGGTCTTGCCCGGCTTGCCGACGATCAGGTCGCCGGTCTCGCACAGGGCGACCAGGTGGTCGCCGACCAGCAGCGAGCTTCCCCGCGTTCCGGGCATCTTCTCGCGCCAGTGGATCTTGCCCGAGCGGAAGTCCATGCGGATCAGCTCGGCGTCGATGTTCTTGTCGCCGAAGACGCCGAGGATGTCGCCGTCGAGCAGGATGCTGTTCTGGAAGATCATGCGGATGTCGCGGTCCTGGTGCAGGACCTTCGAGCTGTCCCCCGAGACATCCAGCACGGCGTAGCCCATGCCGTATCCGGAGGCGATGAAGACGAGGCCGTCCCGGTACTGCGGCGGGCTGGCGTTGACGTCGTAGGAGGTCCGCCAGAGGTGCTCGGCGAGGACCTTGCCGGGCTCCTTCTCGAGGTCGTAGATGACGAGGTTGCGGCCGTGGAAGACGATCCCGGCCCGGGTCCCGTTGTAGTCGATGATCTTCGGCTGGGCGTAGCCGGGACGATTGCGGTTGGTCGAGTGCCACAGCACCTTGCCGGTCTTCTTGTCGAGGGCGAAGAGCGAACCCTTCTTCGAGCAGGGCAGGACGAGCAGCTGGTCGCCGTCGACCAGCGGGGCCGCGCTGTAGCCCCAGTCGGGCGCCGTGCCGCCGAGGTCGTCCTTGAAGTGGGTCTTCCAGATCATCTGGCCGGTCGCCAGCTCGACGCAGTGCAGCAGGCCGGTCTTGCTGAGGATGTAGGCCCGGTCACCGTCGATCGTCGGGGTGGCGTTCGGGCCGCCGGCGTAGAGCTTCGGCTGGAGCTTCTCCTTGTAGCGGTACTTCCACTTCTCGGCGCCGCTCGCCGGGTCGAGGCACCAGAAGGTGTCGTGCTCGCCGTCGTTGCCGCCGACGAGGACATGGTCGCCGGCGATGGCGAAGCTGGTGCAGCCCTTGCCGATGTCCTTGCGCCAGAGGACCTCCGGCGGCTTCGAGCTCCAGTCGGCGCGGATCTCGGCGTCCGGGAAGCGGGCCGAGCCGTCGTTGAGGTTTCCCGGCGAGTCCTGGGCGGGCGATGCCAGGGGAAGGGCGGTGGCTGCGATGGCGGAGAGGAGGAACGCGTGCTTCATGACGATGTGGTGAGAGGTGGATGGAGCCGGCTGATTCCCGGAAAATCCGCCCGTCCCGTGAGCGGGCGGGAAAGCGGAGCCAGCATCGCTCAGGGAATGCCAGATCCGGCGGAATTCAATGAAATTCGGGAGGTGCCCGGGCGTATGCACGTCCATTCCTGATGAAGCGAATGTTCATTGACCAAGGACGGAGGCCGCCAAGACTGCGGGCCATGACGATCGAGAATGGATGGCCGGCGCGCCTCGGCGCAATCGCTTGCAGTGGAATCATCATCACGCCGGCCGTCGGCCAGGACGCCATGACCCTGCCGCCGACCGTGGTGATCGGCGAGAGCGTCGACGGACTGGTCAGCCCGTGGACCGACACCTCCGGCCAGGCCGAGCTGGGCCTGTTCCAGGCGGAGTCGCTCGAGGACCTCTCGGGGCTGGTGCCCAACCTCTTCTTCACCTCCAGCGACACCCGTGGCTTCGGCGACAACGTCAGCTACCGCGGCCAGGGCAACACCCTGTTCTTCGGGCCACCCTCGGTGGCGGTCTACGTCGACGACGTCCCCTTCGGCGACGCCTTCACCTACACCTCCGAGCTGCTCGCCGTGGAGGAGGTCGACTTCCACCGCGGGCCGCAGGGTCCCAACTTCGGCCGCAACGGCGCCGCCGGGGTGATCGACATGCGCACCGTGGCCCCGGGCGACGAGCAGCGCTTCACGGTCGGCGGCGAGTACGGCAGCTACGACTCGGTCGGCCTCCGCCTCGGCTCCAGCGGCCCGCTCGGCGGCGACTTCTCGCACAGCCTGCGGGTCTACTACCGCGAGCGCGACGGCTACGTGAACAACGTCTTCCTCAACGAGCACACCGACGACCGCGAGTCGATGGGCGTGTTGGCCAACCTCTACTGGCAGCCCTGCGACGAGGCCGAGTGGCGGCTGCGCTTCCTCGCCGAGTCGACCGACGACGGCAGCCAGCGCCTGACCTCACTGTTCAGCCCGGACCCCTACACGGTGGCCTCGAACGTCGCCGGCGAGACGGTGATCGACCGCTACCAGCTCTCGCTCCACGGCCGCCAGGACTTCGCCTGGGGCACGCTGAAGTCGGTCACCAGCTGGCAGTACTGGGAGCTCGACCCGAGCGTGGTCGACCTCGACCTGACACCGGACCCGACGCTCGAGTCGTCGTCGTCGATCATCCAGGACCAGACCTACCTGACCCAGGAACTGCGCTTCGAGTCGCCGCCCGACGCCGGGCCGTGGCGCTGGAGGGGCGGCTTGTTCTTCTCCGACAAGCGGACCGACGGCGATGCGACGCGCAACTTCCCGAGCCCCTTCGGCCCGTTCAGCGAGCGCACCCTGTTCGGGATCGACGAGCAGGTCCTGGCCGGCTTCGGCTCGGTTGCCCTCGACGCCACCGACCAGCTGACCCTCGACCTCGGCCTGCGCGTCGAGTACGTCGAGAGCGAGATCTCGCGCAGCAAGAACACCACCTTCGGCCCGGCGCCCTCGTTCAACCTGAGCCAGGACGACTGGTATGCCTCACCGGTGGTCGGCGCCGAGTTCGCCCTCAACGAGCTGACCACCCTGCACGCGCGCAGCGGGATCGGGGTCAAACCGGCGGGCTACACGGCCTACAGCGACACCGTCACGGGGGCGGCCTTCGGCGAGGAGACCAGCTGGTCGAACGAGCTGGGCATGCGGATCGCCTGCCCGGATGGCTCGCTCGACTTCGGCTTCCGCGGCTTCTGGAACCAGGTCGACGACTACCAGCTGAACCAGTCGGTCCCCGGCTCGACCGACTTCATCGTGGTGAACGCGGACGAGGTCAGCGTGGTCGGCCTCGAGGCCGACCTGCGCTGGAGGCCGGTCGATGCCCTCGAGCTGCTGTTCACGGCGGGCTGGCAGGACGCCGAGTTCGACTCCTACACCAGCCCCTTCAGCGGCTTGGTGCTGGACGGCCGCAGCGTCCCCTACGTCCCCGAGTTCACCGCCAGCGGTGGCTTCCGCTACCGCTTCGCCAACGGCTTCTTCGTCGGCTCCACCCTCCGCGCGGTCGGCGAGACCTTCTACGACGAGCTCAACACCGCGGCCTTCCGGCAGGGGAGCTACCTCGTCTGGGACGCCCAGGTCGGCTGGGCCAGCGAGACCCTCACCGTCGCCCTGTTCGGCCGCAACCTGGCCGACCAGGAATACTACACCTTCATCAACGACCAGGTGTTCGCCGGAACGCCGGGGGACCCCCAGATCATCGGCGTGAAGGTCGATGCGCGGTTCTGAACTGGAACCGGCGAAGGATTGGTCCACAGTGCCCCGTAAATGCTCACCATGAACCTCCGATCCACGAATCCGCTCCGGGCGGCCCATGCCGGCCTCGGCATTCTCGCTGCCGGCCTCGGCATCCTCGCGGCGGGCCCGGCCCTGGCGGTCGACGGCTGGCTCAACTGGCGCGGTCCGCTGCAGACCGGCGCCTCGCTGGAGGAGTCGCTGCCCGAATCCTGCAAGCCCGGCACCGAGCTGTGGACCCGCGAGCTCAAGGGCGGGGGCACCCCGGTGATCGCCGACGGCAAGCTCTACGCCTTCGGCTTCACCGACGGCCGCGGCGAGGATGTCCAGGAACTGCTGGTCTGCCTCGACGCCACCACCGGCGAGGTCCAGTGGGAGAAGCGCTTCACCGACTACATCAGCGACGTCGTCTACAACCGCTACGGGATCGGCTCCCCGGTGGTCGACCCGGAGACCGGCAACGTCTACCTGCAGCTGTCGAACGGCCGCTGCGTCGCCTTCACCGGCGACGGCGAGCCGTTGTGGGAGCACTCGCTCATGGAGGACCTCGGCCGCTTGACCTTCCCCAACGGCCGCACCGGCTCGCCGGCGGTCTTCAAGCACCTCGTCATCTTCCACTGCGTCACCGCCAACTGGGGGACCAACGGGCCGGCGCAGGACCGCTTCTACGCCTTCGACAAGTCCAGCGGCGAGCTCGTGTGGTACTCCAGCCCCGGGGTCCGGCCGGTCGACAGCTCGTTCTCGATGCCGGTCTTCGGCAAGCTTGACGGCCACGACGTCTTCTACGCCGGCACCGGCTGCGGCAACGTCGTCTGCGTCGACGCCAACACCGGCGACCCGGTGTGGCGCTTCCAGCTGTCGCAGGGCGGCGTGAACTCCCAGGTGCTGCTCCACGGCGACGACAAGCTGATCGCGATCCACGGCAAGGAGAACACCGACGGTTCGACCAAGGGCCGGCTGGTCTGCCTCAGGCTTCCGACGGAGTACCCCGCCGAGCCGCTCGTCCTCGACGAGTCGGCCGAGCTGTGGCGCAACGACGACCACGTCGCCTTCACCTCCTCGCCGGTCCTCGCCGACGGCAGGGTCTTCACGACCATCGCGACCGGGCAGCTGCTCTGCGTCGATGCCGACAGCGGGAAGACGCTGTGGTCCGAGAAGCTGGCACCCGACCAGATCCACGCCTCGCCCACCTACGGCGACGGCAAGCTCTACGTGCCGATGTTCGACGGTGCCTTCTACGTCCTCAAGGTCGACGGCGACGAGGTCGAGCACCTGCACGACCACGAGTTCGGCGAGAACTGCCTCGGCGCCCCGGCGATCTGGGCCGGCAAGGTCTACGTCCTCACCAAGGAGATGCTCCACTGCTGGGGCGAGGCCGGGGGGGAATACGTGGGGGCGACGCAGGAACCCGCCGGCCAGCCGGACGGTGACATCGCCCGCCTCCAGATCGTCCCCGCCGAGTTCGCGCTGAAGCCGGGCGACTCGCAGGAGTTCACGGTTTACGGGCTCAGTTCGACCGGCCAGCGCGTCGGGACCGTCGAAGCGGAGAAGTGGGAGACCTTCATCCCGCCGACCGCCAAGGTGAAGGCCACGGTGGACGCCAGCTTCGAGGGGTCGACCCTGAAGGCGGCGGAGGACGCCAAGCTCTCCGCCGGCGCCTTCAAGGTGAGCGCCAGGGGGCTCTCCGCCACCACCCGCGGCCGCGTCGTCGCCGGCTACGGCTACGAGGAGGACTTCGAGGACGTCGAACTCGCGATGAAGAGCGAGACCGACCCCGACGAGGCGGTCAACTTCCCGCCGCTGCCCTGGCTCGGTGCCCGCATCAAGTGGTACGTGCTCGAGAAGGACGGCTCGAAGGTCATCGCCAACCGGCTCGACAACATCCTGTTCCAGCGGACGATGAACTTCTTCGGCCCGCCCGACATGAAGAACTACGTGCTCGAGGGCGACGTGATGACCGACGGCAACCGCCGCATCATGTCGACCGTGGGCTTCGTCAACCAGCGCTACCTGATCACCCTGGTCGGCAACTCGCAGATCCTCGAGGTCTCGTCGAACCACGAGCGGGTCAAGCAGTCGGTGAAGTTCCCGGTCCGCCCGAACACCTGGTACCACCTCAAGACCTGGGTCGAGGCCGCCGGCGACGGCACGGGAACCG
>JAUIJB010000059.1 GCA_030430455.1 Verrucomicrobiia bacterium
CTTGAAGCCCTTTTCGACGGCGGGGATGAACTCCTTCGGCACGTTGCCGCCGACCACCGACGACTCGAACTGGAATCCCTCGCCCGGCTCGAGCGGCTCGATGGTGTAGTCGATCTTGGCGAACTGGCCCGAACCACCCGACTGCTTCTTGTGGGTGTAGCTGTCGTTGACCGGCTTGGTGATCGTCTCGCGATAGGCGACCTGCGGGGCGCCGACCTCGACCTCCACCTTGTGGGTGCGCTTGAGGATGTCGACCTTGATGTCGAGGTGGAGCTCGCCCATCCCCTTGAGGATGGTCTCGCCGGTCTCCTCGTCGGTCTCGACGCGGAACGAGGGGTCCTCGGCGACCATCTTGCCGATCGCCACGCTCATCTTCTCGGCGTTGGCCTTGTCCTTGGCGGCGACCGCCACCGAGATGACCGGGTCGGGGAAGACCATCGGCTCGAGGGTGGCCGGGTCCTTCTCCGCGCACAGCGTGTGGCCGGTCTGGACGTTCTTGAGGCCGACGATGGCGATGATGTCGCCCGCCTGCGCCGAGTCGATCTCGTTGCGGTCGTCGGCGTGCATCTCGACCATCCGGCCGACGCGCTCGGTCTTGCCGGTGAAGCTGTTGAGGATGGTGTCACCCTTGTTGATCTTGCCCGAGTAGATGCGGGTGAAGGTCAGGGCGCCGAAGCGGTCGTCCATGATCTTGAAGGCCAGCGCGCGGAGCGGGCCGTCCGGGGTGACCTCGGCGAACTTGCCGGTCTCGTTGCCCTCGGCATCGACTTCCGGCTGCGGCTTGACCTCGGTCGGGCTCGGCAGGTAGTCGACCACGCCGTCGAGCACCTGCTGCACGCCCTTGTTCTTGAAGGACGAACCACAGAAGGTCGGGAAGAAGTCGAGGGCGATGGTGCCCTTGCGGATGCAGCGCTTGATGGTGGCGATGTCCGGCTCCTCGCCCTCGAGGTATTTTTCCATCACCTCGTCGTCCTGCTCGACGGCGATCTCGATGAGCTCGTGGCGGTACTTGGCCGCCTTCTCCTTCATGTCATCCGGGATCTCCTTGACCTCGTAGTTCTCGGGGAGGCCCGAGTCGTCCCAGTAGTAGGCCTTTTCCTCGAGCAGGTCGACGACGCCGACGAAGTCGCTCTCGGTGCCGATCGGCAGGACCATGACCAGCGGGTTGGCGCCGAGCACGTTCTTGACCTGATCGACGACGCGGTAGAAGTCGGCGCCGATGCGGTCGAGCTTGTTGACGTAGATCAGGCGGGAGACCTTCGAGTCGTTGGCGTAGCGCCAGTTGGTCTCGGACTGGGGCTCGACGCCGCCGGAGCCGCAGAACACGCCGATGCCGCCGTCGAGCACCTTGAGCGAGCGGTAGACCTCGACGGTGAAGTCGACGTGGCCGGGGGTGTCGATGATGTTGAAGCGGAACGGGTCCTTGGCCCACTGCTGGTCCTTGCCGGGCCAGAAGCAGGTGGTGGCGGCGGACTGGATGGTGATCCCGCGCTCCTGCTCCTGCTCCATGAAGTCGGTGGTGGCCGCGCCGTCGTGCACCTCGCCCAGCTTGTGGATCTTGCCGGTGAGCTTGAGGATGCGCTCGGTGGTGGTCGTCTTGCCGGCATCGACGTGTGCGAAAATGCCGATGTTCCGGTATTTGCTGAGGTCAGTCATGGTCAGAAACTTGCGTGGGTTCGGGGCGACCAGGTCGCGAGGGGGCGAATTGCTATCCGACCGGCCGAATTTGGCAACCCCGGACTCGCGGAAAATCCGGAACCCCGGGGTTTTTCGTGCGACGCTCCCGTCACCCGGACGGCCGACGCGGGGCCGCGCCCGGGCCGTCCGATCCCGCCCGCGAGGCGCCCGCGGCCGCCCCCCCACCGCTGGACCCGCCGCCGTGCCCCTCCGCCCCCGGCCATCTCCCGGCCGGATCCGCAAATCCTGATCCGCAAATCCTGATCCGCGAATCCTGATCCGCGAATCCGGACCCGCGAATCCACCCGGCTTGCCGCGACCTTCGCCCGGGCGGGAAGCGGGCTCGTGTTGTCCGCCAAGCAGAGTGTGCCTGATGCGATGCGGAGTTTTCCCGAAGTTCAAGGCGCGAGGAGGGAGCGAATCGAGATTCGTGACCGTCGAGCAACGCAGAGATTCGGAGAAAGACCGCATCGACCCGCCTGCCGAACCGCGCAGCGGCTGGATTCCGAAAATTTTCACCAAGAACACAAGGTGCTGGCTGCTTGGCGGACGACACTAGAGCCGGACGTGGACCTTGGTCACCGCGCCCGGGTCCTCGTGCCACGCCGCGAGCGCGGCCGGGGCTTCGTCGAGGGAGACCGTGCGCGTGATGACCTCATCGGTCGGGAAGGCGCCACTCTCGAGGTGGCCGATCACCGCATCGAAGTCCCCGGGCATGGCATTGCGGGAGCCCCGGATGTCGAGCTCCTTCATCACGAAGAACTTCGTCTCGTACTCGACCGGAGCCTTGGCGTAGCCGATGTAGACGACGCGTCCGGCGAAGCCGACCTCCTCGACGCTGGCCTTGAAGGTCGCCGGCAGGCCGACGGCCTCGATCATCACGCTCGGCCCCTCCCCGCCGGTGATCGCCTGCAGGCGCTCGTGCAGGTTCTCGCTGGCGGAGTCGATGACATCGGTCGCGCCGCACTTGCGCGCCAGGGCGAGCTTCCCGGCGTCGATGTCCACGGCGATGACCCGCGCCCTTCGCGCCGCCGCACCGGCGATGACGCCGAGGCCGATCGCCCCGCAGCCGAAGACCCCGACGACGTCGCCTTCCCGGACCTCGCCCCGCGCCACCGCGTGAAAGCCGACGGTGAGGGGCTCGACCAGCGCCATTTCCCGCAGGCTCAGCTTGTCCGAGCCGAAGAGCTTCCCGTGCGGCACATTGACGAACTCGGTCAGGGCGCCGTCGCGCTGGACCCCCATGGTCTGGTTGCTCCGGCAGGTATTGAAGCGCCCCTGCCGGCAGGCGGCGCAGGCGCCGCAGCTGGTGTAGGGCGAGACCAGCACGTTCCGGCCGACCGTCCACCGCGCGGGTACGCCCTCGCCGAGGGCCTCGATCGTCGCGCCGATCTCGTGCCCCGGGATGCGCGGGTAGCTGACCATCGGGTTGAGGCCGCGGAACGAGGTGAGGTCGGAACCGCAGTAGCCGACCTGGCGCACGCGCAGGCGGACTTCCCCCGGCGCCGGCGGCGGGGGCTCCGGGATGTCGACGACCTCGCAGCGGTTCGGCTCGATGATTTGAACGGCTTTCATGGATGGAAGTTCACAGTCCGTAGACGCGGCTGGCCGTGCCGCCCAGGACGGCGGCCTTCTCGGCGTCGGAGAGCGGGGCGATGAATCCCCGGACCAGCTCGGCCCACTCGCGGTAGCCGGTCGCCACCAGGCACACCGGCCAGTCGGAGCCGAACATCAGTCGACCCGGACCGAAGGCCTCGAGGACGGTGTCGAGGTAGGGCTGCAGCTGCCCGCGGGTCCAGTGCTCGTAGTCCGCCTCGGTCACCATGCCCGACAGCTTGCAGGTGACGTTTTCCCGCTGCGCCATCGCGCGAATGCGGCTGGCCCAGGGCTCGAGTTCGTTCTCGCCGATGCGCGGCTTGGCGATGTGGTCGAGGACGAAGGGCTGCCCGGGGTGCCGGTCGACGAAGCGGATGGCCTCCTCGAGCTGGTGCTCGAAGACCAGCAGGTCGTAGACCAGCCCGCGGTCGCTCAGCCGGGCGATCCCGTGGTTGAAGTCCGCGCCGTCGAGGAAGCCCGGCGCCTCGCCCTGGACCACGTGGCGCAGGCCCTTGAGCTTGTCCTCGGCCGCCAGGCGGTCGAGCTCGGCGTCGAGGGACTCCGACGCGATCGGCAACCAGCCGACGATGCCCTGGATGAAGTCATTCGCCCTCGCGAGTTCCAGCAGCCAGTCGGTTTCCCCGACGACCTGCCTTGCCTGCACGCTGACCACGCCGTCGACCCCGGCGGACGCGATCTCGGCGCCCAGGTCCTCCGGCAGGAAACTTCGCCGGATTCGGGCCATGCTCTCGTCGATCCAGTCGTATTCGACCGGGTCGTAGCTCCAGAAGTGGTGGTGGGCGTCGATGACCATGGCTCAGAGGTGGGGATAGTCGCGCGCCAGCAGGCCCTCGTCCTTGAGGGCCTGCCAGAAGCCGGCCGGCACCGCCTCGCGAACGCAGGCGACGTTTTCTGCCACCCGCTTCGGATTGCTGGTGTTGAGCGCCAGCGCCACCACGCCCGGGGGCGAGAGCGCGAACTGGCAGCAGGCCAGCGCCGGGGAAATACCGTGAACCTTGCAGAGCGCCAGGAAGCGCTCGCGCCACTCGAAGAGCTGCGGATGGCTCTGCGGCGTGATGATCTGGTAGTCGAAGTAGCGGCCGCCGATGAGGAACCCGGCGTTGAAGACCGCCGAGTTGACGATCGTCACCCCGGCGGCATCGAGCTCGGCGAGGAAGTCGATGACCTCCGGCGGGTGCGTCAACAGCGTGAAGCTGTTGGCCAGCATCACCCAGTCGAGCGGCACCCCGTCGGCGAACAGCCGCCGGATCACCCGCCAGTCCTTCGAACCCACCCCGACCCCGCCCACCTCGCCCGCCTCGCGAAGCCCGGCGAGGGCCCGGTAGGCCCCGAGGACGTCCTCGTAGCGCGCGGCCGCGTCCGCTTCCGTGTCGGCCGCCGCCAAATACTCGTCCGGGTCGTGGACCGAGACCAGCTCGGCCCGGTAGTCGCCGAGCAGCTCGTTGCCCTGTTCGTGGCACTCGAGGATGCCGTCGTGGCTGATGCACTGCTCGGCGTCGTGCTCGAGGCCGAACCATGCCCCCTTCTCGAAGGTCGGCTCGTCGGCGGTCAGCGGCACGCGCTTCCAACCGAGCTTGTTGCTGATGCGCACCGCCCGCGGGTCGACCCCGAGCTCCTTGAGGAGGCGGCCGATGTTCTCCAGCGCCAGGCCCGCGCCGTACTTGCCGGCCGAGTCGATGAGCGGCTGGTCCTGCTGCTCGATCCACTGGGCGACGATCGCCCGCTTGGTCCCGTCGGGCACCACCTCGTAGAGGTTCCCCAGCGCGCTGGATCCGAAGATGATGGGCGGGAGTGAAAGGTCCATGGGTGAGGTGGCCGGGAGGTCCATGGGTGAGGTGACCGGCCCGCCGCGCGGGGCGGCGGTCGCGGACGGCGTAGTCCCTGGCGGCACCGGCGGCGAGCCTGCAGAGCGTCAGGATCCGCCCCCGCCTGGTCAAGGGTCCATCCGGAGCGGCGCCGATCCTTGAAGCGTGGCGTGAAAGACCACCCCACTTCCTTGCGATAGCCTGCCCCCCCGCAGCGTATTGCGGGGCAACATGATGGAATCCAGCCGTTCAGCGATCGCCTCCCCCCGCCGCCCAGGGCGCCTTGCCCGGCCCTCGATCCGCGGCTTCCTCCTTGCATCGGCCTTCCTGCCGGCCCTGCTCACCGCGGCATCCGCCCAGCCCGGCTTCACCCACCCCGGGTGCCTGTCGACCCGAGCGGACCTCGAGCGGATGAGGGCGAAGGTCGCCGCCGGAGAACAGCCGTGGAAGGGCAGCTGGGACATCCTGGTCGGGAACACCGACGGCTTTCTCGACGACTCCCCCGAAGTCCAGCCGCGGATCAAGGCCGGCGGCGGCGGCGAGAACTACATGCGCCTGGCCCGCGACGCGGCTCGCGCCTACCAGCTCGCACTGCGCTTCCGGATCTCCGGCGACGAGCGCTTCGGCGACCGGGCCGTCACGATCTTCAACGCCTGGGCCGAGCAGCACGAGGGCTGGGACGGCGACAGCAATGTCCGCCTGCGAGCCGGCCTCTACGGTTACCAGTTCGCCTGCGCCGCCGAGTTGATGCGCGACTACCCGGGCTGGAAACCGCGGGAATTCCGCGCGTTCCAGGACTACATGAGGCGGGATTTCCTTTCCCACAACATGGACTTCCTCGAGAACCGCCACGGCACGGTGCCGACCCATTACTGGGCGAACTGGGTGCAGGCCAACCAGGCCTCGATGATGGCGATCGGCGTGCTCTGCGACGACCGGGCCATCTTCGACCGGGCCGTCGACTATTTCCACAACGGGAGCGGCAACGAGAACATCGGAAAGGCGGTCGTCTTCGTCCACCCGAACGGTCTCGGCCAGTGGCAGGAGTCCGGCCGCGACCAGGGGCACTCGGTCATGGGGCCCATGCTGCTCGGCACCATCTGCGAGATCGCCTGGAACCAGGGCATCGATCTCTACGGGGCCCGCCTCAACCGGCCCCTCGCGGGGGTCGAGTATGTCTCGAAGTACAATCTCGGCCACGAGGTGCCCTTCGTCACCTACGTCTATGCCCACGGGCATCCCGGCAGGGAGCAGTATTGGGTTCAGAACGAAATCTCATCCCATGCCCGCGGCACCAGGCGGCCGGGCTGGGACCTCATCTACCACCACTACGTCAACCGCCGCGGGCTGTCCGCCCCCTGGACCGGGCGCTACGCCGAGACGGTGCGGCCCGATGGCGGCGGCTTCAACTACGGTGGAAGCAGCGGCGGCTTCGACGGGCTCGGCTTCACCACCCTGACGCACAGCCTCGACCCGATCGCCGAGGGGGCCGCACCCGGCGCCCTGCGGCCGCACGTCGAGGGCCGCCAGGTCACCCTCTCCTGGTCGGGATCGGCCCACGCCACCAGCTACAACGTGAAGCGCGCGACCTCCGAAGCCGGCCCCTACGAGACGCTCGCGACGGTGAGGCCACCGCTGCAGCACCACGTCGACTCCGGCCTCCGGGCGGGGACGACCTACCACTATGTCGTCTCGGCCAACACCCCCCATGGCGAGAGTGCCGACAGCGAACCGGCTGCCGCCACCGCCGACGGCCGGCTGCGCGGGAGCATCATCGGCACCGACGGCTCCCACAAGGGTTCCGGGGCGGACAAACGGACGGTCTTCGACGGTTACCTGGACAACTACTTCGATCCGCCGGTGAGGGATGCCTGGGTCGGTCTCGACCTCGGCGAGGGCGTGGAGGCCGTGGTCACCGGCGTGAAGTACTGCCCGCGCCGGAACGCGGCGGAACGGATGGTCGGCGGCACCTTCCAGGGATCCGACACAGCCGACTTCAGCGCGGGAGTGGTGGACCTCTTCACCATCCGCACGCAACCGGAGGAGGGCGTGCTGACCGCGCGGGATGTCGCCGAGGCCGGCGATGCCGGCGGCTTCCGCTACCTGCGCTACATCCCGACCGAGGGAGAGCGCTGGTGCAATGTCGCGGAAATCCAGTTTCTCGGCGAAGTCCGCGGACTCCACCCCCCCGTCGCGCCGGAGGCGCCCGAGGCGGCCCGCGTCGGGGCCACCGAGGTCGAGCTGTCATGGCGGGCGGTCCCCGACGCCGACAGCTACCGGGTCAAGCGGCTCGCCCCCGATGGCGGCCCCGAGGTCATCATCGCGAACGTCACCGGCACGACCCACCGCGAGGTCGGGCTCAAGCCCGGCCTCGCCTGCCGCTTCGCCGTCTCCGCCGTGAACTCTGCCGGCGAATCCGCCAATTCCAGCCCGGTTTCGCGGCGGCCCGGCCGGGACTGAGGACCGCATGGCCGCCCCGGCTCCCACAGCGGCGGAGCGGAGGCCGGTCACCTGGACCGGACTCGGCGGAAGTCAGTGAAACCCAGGCGCCGGGTTTCGTCCCGACAAGCGGGCTCATTCGGCTATACGCCCCCCGCTTCACGCGCCATGCTCGCGCGGGCAGAGAGCTGGAAAGAGCGCGAAGGCCGGCGCAGGCACATCGTCCGGACGATGGCGGAATCCACCCGGAGATTGCGGGGCGAACGCGAAGAAACCCCACGAACGAGAAGAAACCCCAGATTGCCACCTCCATGATCGAATTCCGGGAAGTCACCAAGCGCTTCGGACGCTTCACCGCGGTGGATCGTGTCTCGCTCACGGTCAACACGGGCGAAACCATCGGCTTGCTCGGAGTCAACGGAGCCGGGAAGACGACGCTCATGAACATGGCGCTGGGCCTGATCACGCCCACCTCGGGGTCGATCCACGCCCTGGGCATGGACCTGGCAAGCCAGCGGGTCGAGATCCTCAAGCGCACCAACTTCTGCACGACCTACGCAACCCTCCCGGGCAACCTCAAGGTCCGCCACAACCTCGAGGTGTTCGCGCGGCTCTACGCCGTCGGCCACCCGAAGGAAAAGGTGGCCGAACTCCTCGAGCTGCTCGAGATCGGGCACCTCGCCGACAAGATCACCGGCCAGCTCTCCGCCGGTGAGTCGACCCGGGTCAACCTCGCCAAGGCGCTGGTCAACAACCCCGACCTGCTGCTGCTCGACGAGCCGACCGCATCGCTCGACCCCGACATCGCCGACAAGGTCCGCAAGCTGGTCCGGCGGGTCCAGCGCGAGCGTCACCCGGCGATCCTCTACACCTCGCACAACATGCGCGACATCCACGAGGTCTGCGACCGCGTCCTGTTCCTCCACGAAGGCCGGATCCTGGCCGAGGGCACCGCCGACGAGATCACCGCCCGCATCGACGGCCGCGACCTCGACGACGTCTTCATCAAGATCGCCCGCTCCGAGCGCGAGGCGCTGCTGTGAGGGATTGGACCGGGATGGATGCGGTGCGCGGCACCCCGTTTCCCAAACATCCGATCCATCCCATCCATCCTGGTCCCGATCCCCCCGGGTCCCGCCGGGCGGACCGGAGCGCCCGCTGGATTGACTTCCGCCGACGTCTCCCCTTGACTGACGGATGATCGACATCATGAAACCCATCTTCGCCGCCATTCTCCTGCTGGTCCCACCGCTTGCCGGGGCCAAGCCGAAGGTCTCCTTCCTCGCCGACCATGTCGCAGCCGACACCGGCAAGGTCGTGGTCAACGTCCGCAAGAAGGCCTCCGTTCCCTTCGAACTCCCCGTCGCCAAGCTTTCCCCCCCGCTGGAGGTCTCCGACCGCGAGTTCGAGCTGCGGCCGTCCGGCGGCGGCGAGGCGCTGGCCACGATCACCCTGCCGGACCGGGGCCAGGACTTCGTGGTCTTCCTCACCACCACGGCCACCGGCTACGCCGCCGCGATCATCGAGACCGGCGGGCGCAAGTTCCGCGCGGGGGACGTCTACTTCCACAACGGGTCCGGCGAGACGATCGTCGGCTCGGTGGGCGGGGCGGAACTCGAGGTCGAGCCGGGCGCCGGCCAGTACGTCCGGCCGAAACCCGGCCGCTCGGCCACGGCCTACGAGATCGCCATCTCGGTGCGCGAGGCCTCCGGTGACAAGCCCCTCAGCAACACCCGCTGGCCGGTCGAGGAGGGGCTGCGGACCTACGTCCTGTTCTACACCAACCCCGACACCGGGCGGATCTCCTTCCGCACCGCCGAGGAGTTCGTCGGCGACCGCTGAGGGGTCTCCCGCCGGCGCTACTCGACGATGAACCAGGGATTGAGCAGGTTCTCCTTGTTGTAGGCCAGCGGCTCGCCGTTGTCGGCGCGGTTGACCCGGCGGCCGGCGCCGAGCGCCACCGCGTGGGCCGCGCCGGTGTCCCACTCCATCGTCGGGCCGAAGCGCGGGTAGACGTCGGCCTTGCCCTCGGCCACGAGGCAGAGCTTCAGCGAGCTGCCGGCCGAGAGGAACTCGACCGTCTTGCCCTGCCCCTTGAGTTCCTCGACGAGGTCGGTGACCTCCTGGGTCAGGTGCGAGCGGCTGGCCACCACGGTGACCTCGTCCAACTCGCGGAAGTGCGGCTTGTCCGACTGGTCGAGCCGGACCACCGAGCCGTCGCGGTCGCGGCGGCTGGCGCCGTCCTCCGGCCCGCCGAAGAAGATCACGCCCTCGGTCGGGCGGGCGACCCCGCCCCACACCGGCCGGCCGTCCTCGACCAGGGCGATGTTCACGGTGAACTCGCCGTTGCGTTTGATGAACTCCTTGGTGCCGTCGACCGGGTCGACCAGCCAGAAGCGCTTCCAGCCACGGCGCTCCTCGTAGGGAACCTCCTTCGACTCCTCCGACAGGATCGGGATCTCCGGGTAGGCCTCCTTGAGGCGCGCGACGATCACCTCGTTGGCCTTGCGGTCGGCCTCGGTCAGCGGCGAGCTGTCCCCCTTGGTCTCGATGTTGAAGTCATCCTTTCCGTAGACATCGAGGATGGCCTCGGAGGCCTCGTCGAGGATCCGCAGAAGGGTGTCGGCGTCGATCGGGGAGGGCATGGCGCGGACTCTGGGGACTCGCCCCGGGGATGGCAAGACCCGCCATCGCGCCATGGATCGCTTGCGGATCCCCCGAACCGCGCGAGGGTGGAAGCGCCATGAAGACGACATCCCCCCGGATGGCGGCATTGCTCGTCACCGTATTCCCCGTCATTCCCCTCGCCCACGCCGACGAATGGACCAGCCTGTCCGGCTCCGGCGACTCGATCGAACTCGCATCCGGTCAAGCCGCCTTCATTGTCTCGGCTTCCGAACCGATCGTCGTCCGCTACGAGAAACCCGGGCAACATCGCAAGTACTTCACCGTCGGTCAGGTCCAGTCGCAAAGAACCTACTGGGAGCCCGACCGGGCCTTCGCTCCGCGCGAGGAGGTCGACTTCAATGTCAGCCTGCAGCGGCCCTTCACCCTCGCCGGACCGGCCACGGTCACCGTCGCCACCGGCGGGGTGCTGACCATGCGGGTGACCGACGACGACTCGACCGGCACGACTCGAACGGCGACCCGCCGCTTCGGCGCCTCGCCCGGGCTCACCCCGCTGCGGCGCTGACAACGGCCGCAGGAACCGGCTGCCCGGAAACCTACTCCTCGACCAGCGAGCGGATCCGCTCGCGGCGCATCAGTCGGCGGGCCCACTTGCCCTCCTCGCCCCGGAGCGCCATGATCTGGCCGGGCGACATCATCGCGATACGCCGCACCTGCCTGGCGCGGGGCGGAACCACGATGGCCGCCGAGGCACTGCCGCCCTTCGGAGAGCCTTGCGGCGATGACGGCGCCGACTTGTCCGTCTTGGCATCCCTCTTGGCGTCCCTCTTGGCGTCCCTCTTGGTGCCAGTCCTGGTGCCCGTCCTGGCATCTGACTTGGCCGCCGCGGCCTGCTTCGGCGACTTCGCGGCCTTCGCGGCCTTCGCCTTCTGTGCTGGCTGCGCCTGCTTGCCCGTCTTCGATTCCCCGCCGGCCGGGTTCCCCTTGCGCCGCTTGGGAAGCACCAGGGTGTCATCGGCAAACAGCAGGACGTGCCCCTGGGTCAGCAACCAGAACAGGTCGACGAGCCACTCCTTCGGCGGATCCTCGGTTCCTTCCGGCAGCAGGGCCTGCCACAGCGCGCCCAGCTTCGCGTCCGGGTTGGCATCGAGCCACTCGACGATCCGGGTCGGCCGCTCGGCGAGGATCGCGTCGCTTGCCAGCGGGTGCGGCCGCGCCGGCCCGGCGTAGAGCTTGCCCTGCTTCTTGAACACCGCGAGGTGCTCGTTCTCGAGCAGGCGGCAGACCGCCGGAATCAGCATCGCCGGGTGGCGGCGGGCGTGCGAGCCGGCGATCTTCACGGCGGCGAGGATCCCGATCGACAGGCTCATCGCCTCGACGTCGCCCGACAGGTCGGCATCGCGGGTCTCCTCGAAGGCCTCGCCGAAGAAGCGCTGCGAGAAGTCGCGCTCGACCTCCGCCCGGTCGAAGGTCCAGCTGTCGTCGTCGCCGCCCTTGGGCCGCCAGCGGACCCGCTTCTTCATCGACTCGAGCCACTCGTTGACCGCCTCCTCGCCGCGCTCGGTCTTCACCCGCGAGGCGAAGACCTCGAAGGGCATGTTGGCGAAGCGCTCGCGGTGGAGGCGGCGCAGGTTCGACTGGTAGGCGTGGAAGTTCGGCGGGCCGAGCCACTCGCCGGACATCCCGCAGCGGGCGACGACCTGGAAGTTGCCGCTCGGCGGCTCGGTCTCGGTCTCCTCGCTCTCATAGAACTCGTCGACCGGCCCGGACTGCCAGAAGTGCCGCACGGCCTCCTCGCGGGTGAGGAAGAGCGACTCGTCCTTGCGCCCGCGGAACATCGGCGGACGCTTCGGGTCGGAGGTGATCCTCAGGCGGTAGCGCTCGCGCGAGGCGAGCAGCAGCTGGGCGATGTCGAAAAGCGAGTAAACCCGCGCGACGTGCTGGATCTCCTTGCCCACCAGGTGGACCGCCTGCTTCGACGGCGCCAGCGTCACCCGGACCCCGGGTGCCGGCTGCGGCAGGTCGCGCTGCTGGCCGTCGCGGCGCCCCTGGCCATGGCCCTTGCGGCCGCCGCGTTGCTGGCCACGCTCGCCACCCTGGCGGCGACCGCCGCCACCTGCACCGCCGCCACCGAAGTCGCGCCGGCCCTGGCCGCCCTTGAAATCCCCGCGACCGCCCGATCGACCGCGTTGGTCGCCGCGCCCGCCGCGGCCCTTGTCGCCCTCGTCGCCACGATACTTGTCGTACTTTTTCTCGGGCGCGTCGCCGCGCGCCCAGTCGGGGCCCAGCTCGAAGGCGGCCAGCAGGCTGTTGGGGTCGCCCCTCTCGCCCTTCTTGTCGGAAGCATCGCTCACGGGCGAGACGTTAGCGGCGCTTCGCCAAATGACAAACCCGCCGGGCGCCCGATGGCTTACTTTTTCGTCAGATCAGGGCCCGTCGGGAGGTGAATCGAGGAAATCCAGCGTGCGGTCGACCGCCCCGGCGTGGACCTCCAACTGACGGCGCCCCGCCTCGCCGAGCCGCGCGGCCACCGCGCGGTCGCCGAGAAGCCGCCGCAAGGCGGCGGCCAGGGCGTCGCCGTCGGCGACCCGCTCGGCCGCCCCGGCCCGCTCGAGTTCCCCGGCCAGCGGCTCGAAATTCTCCATGTGCGGCCCGAACACGACCGGCACCCCGGCGAGCAGGGCCTCGGCCGGGTTCTGCCCGCCGGTGCCGGCGAAGCTCTTGCCGATCACCACCACCGCGGCGTGGGCGATCCAGTCGCGCAGCTCGCCGGTGGTGTCGACCACCAGGCAGGCCCCACCCCCTTCGACTGGCCCGCCGGCGCGTCCCGCCGTGCGCAGGGTCACGCCGAACCCGCCGTCCTCCAGTGCCGTGCGGACCTCGTCGCGGCGCTCGGCGTGGCGCGGCACGATCAGCGGAAATCCCCCGGCCTCCGCGCAGGCCCGGGCCACCATGAGCTCCTCGCCGGCATGGGTGCTCGCCGCCAGCACCACCGGGCGTCCCGCCGCCAGCGGGTCGAGCAGCGCGGCGAACTCCGCCCGCCGCGCCGGCTGCGCCATGCCGAGCGGGTCGAACTTCAGGCTGCCGGTGACCCCGACCCGCCCGCCGGCGACCCCGAGCCGCTGCCAGATCGCACGGTCCTCGTCGCGCTGCACGGCGACGCGGTCGAGCTTGGCGAACACCGGGCGGATCCACCCGGCGAACTTCTCGTAGCGCCGCCGCGAGCGCGGCGACATCCGCGCGTTCACCAGCGCGACGGGAATCCGGCGGCGCTCGCAGGCGGCCATCAGGTTGGGCCACATCTCGCCCTCGACCAGCACCAGCCGGGTCGGCCGGAAGCGCTCCAGATAGCGGCGCACCATCCAGCGGAAGTCGACCGGCACGTAGGTCACCCGCAGGTCCTCGATGCCACCTTGGCGGGCGATCGCGAAGCCGGTGGCGGTGCCCACCGCGAGGACGAAGCGGGCGTCGGGCCGGCGCTCGCGCCAGCGGCGAATCAGCTTCAGCGCGAGAACCGCCTCACCGACGCTCACGGCGTGGACGTGGACCCGATCGGCCACCTCGAAGGCCTCGTCGCCGCGGTAGAACGACAGCCGCTCCCACAACCAGGCGTTCCAGCCGCCGCGGCGTGCCATCTTCACCAGCCAGCCCGGCAGCGACACGAGCGCCAGCACGGGCAACAGCAAGCGGTACAGCCCGTAGCTCATCGGCGGGACCCTAGGAATCCCCCTCGCGGGCGTAAAGCAGGATGGCGCTGCCGCCGTAGCGCCGCCGGTCGAGCAGCCGCCAGCCCGGCCCGCAGCCCTCGGGCTGGTCGGCGGCGGCCTCGATGACCAGCAGACCGCCGTCGGCCAGGCAGTTGGCGACGCCACGCTCGCCGAGCAGGCGGTCAAGCGGGTTGGGATCGCCCGCCCTCTTGAGGTAGGGCGGATCGGCGAAGACCAGGTCGAAACCCGGCTCGGCCGCGCAGCGCGCCAGCCAGCGCCCGGCCTCGGCCCGCAGCACCCGGCCGCCCCCCAGCCGGGTGGTGGCGAGGTTGTCCTGGATGACGGCCGCCGCGGCGCGGTTCTCCTCGATGAAGCAGCACGACTCGGCACCGCGGCTCAGGGCCTCGAGGCCGAGCGCCCCGCTGCCCGCGAAGAGGTCGAGGACCCGCGCCCCGACGACACGCTCGCCGAGCAGCGAGAAGAGCGCCTGGCGGACCATGTCGGAGGTCGGCCGGGTGACGCCCTTCGGCACCCGGATCCGCATCCTTCCCGCGCTGCCGGCAATGATCCTCACTCCCCGGAAATCGCAGGCGAGGACGCTCCGCGCAAGCCCTCCGGTTGCAGCCCGCCCAAGGCCTCGAAAAGGACCCCCAGGGGCAGGACCGTGCCGCCCGCACCGAGCTCCACCTGCCAGCCCTCCGGCGAGGAAACCGCCTCGAGGTCGGCATAACGGCGGTCCGGAGGATCGAAGGACTCGAAGCGAATCCTCGCCCCACCGGTGCGCTCGGCCACCCAGTTGCGGATCGCCCCGACATGCTCCGGGGGGACCACCAGCCGCAGCACGGCGGCGCCCCCCTCGCGATCGAGCCGGCCGTTGCCGAGCAGGCTGTGCTGGGCCGAACTGAGCCGGGCCGAGGGCACGCCCAGGCGACCACCGGCAAGCTGGAGCTGGACCTCGCCGTCGGCAAACTCGGCGCGCAGCGGCCCCCACGCCATCGCCGGCCGCTCGACCGTTCCACCCGCCGCCCCCTGCCAGCTCGCCGGGGCCGTCAGCCACCCCATCATCGCCCCCTGGACCGCGAAGCCCTCGCAGCGCACGCCATTCCCATCGGGACGAAGCAGCTCAACCGGCCGCTCGCGCCGCACTCCCAAACGGACCCGAAATGGCAGGCCGCGCTTGTTTGCGAGTGTCAGATTTCCAGTTAACTGAAGTAATTTTCCCGAATTTTCCTGAATCGTCATCTCGAGCCCTGCCGGGCCGTTCCGGATGACCCCGCTGAGCGCTCCGGCCCGCCCCTCTCGACCCAGCTCCAGCGCATCGATCTCGACTCGCCCGGTCGCCGTTCCGGGCCCCCAGGGGAGATCGGCTTCGATGCCCTCGAGCGCCCCCCAGCGGACCCCGAGGCCGACCAAGGTCATCGATCCGCCGCGGAGCGTCGCCCAATGGGTCCGCTCCGCGGCGGACGCGATCGTTGCCTCGCCGGGCGGACGGTCCGGCCCCGGGTCACCCGCTCCAGCGGGATCCAACCCACCCGCTCCGTCGGGATCCGACCCGCCCGCTCCGTCAGGTGCCGGGGTCGCCACGGGCGACGGATCATCGGGGGCTTCCCGGCCAACCCCCGCTTCGAGGTCGGCGTCATTCAGGGCCACCGCCGGGATGGTCTCGACCGCCGGGGCCGACTCCATCGCCCCGGCCCCCAGCGTGGCGAGCATTTCCACCGCGATCACCAGGCGGGGCTGGTCGAGCTCGATCCCGGCGACCCGGTCGGCGGGCGACAACAAGCTCCGGTAGCGTGGCCAGACGCGCAGGCGCTCGACCCGCAGCAGCGGCTCGCCGAGCGCGTCGCGCAGCGCCTCCGGCTGGCCGACCTCGACCCCGCCAAGCACCACCCCGCTCGCCGGCCACCACGCCAGCGAGTCGATCGAAACCGGCAGCCCGATGCGTGCCTCGAGGCGCCCGGCGAGCCAGTCGCGCGCCCACGGCCCGGCGAGCCAGAGGCGCCCGGCGACCAGCAGTCCGAGGAGGGCAACGATCAGCCACCCACCCAGGCGGAGCACCCGCCGCCACCATGGCCGGTGCCGGCCCTTGGCGCTCATGACGGCTAGGGCGCGCCCGGTTTGAGGATCCCGGCCTCACCCATCGGGAAACGCACCACCACGCTCTTGTCGTAGAGCCGGGTTCCCTGGCTGGTGACCTCCTGCATGCGGTACACAAGCAGGCCGAACTTGCCGTCCGCGGTCTTGCCAATGGCGAAGTTCTCCTTGGTCTTGCCGAGCGAGTTCTCCTCCTCGTACTTCCACTCCGATCCGGTCCACTCGCCGAGGATGCTCATCTTGTCGGCCTTGATGTCCTCGAGCCGGGAGAGCGTGCCGTTGGGCGAGACGAAGACGTCCTTAGCGGGGTCGTACTTCAGCGTCGAGATCGGGTTGGCACCACCGGCCGCGGTGATCTTCCACATCTTGTCGGCGCCCTGCTTGAGCTGGAGGATCACCGCCTCGATCGCGCGGTATTCCCGCTTGCTCCACAGCTCGAGGTAGCTGTCGTACTCCTCCTTGGTCAGGCCGGTCCTCTCGTCCCAAGCGATCGGCACGCCAGGCGGGGTCTTCTTCGAGTGCTCGTCGAACCACTCCGGGTTCTTGCGGGCGGCCTCCTCGACCTTGGCGACGTACTTGTCCAGCTCCGGTGGCGGCACCACGACCGTGATCGCCCCCTTCACCATCTCCCCCTCCGGCAACACGGAAAGGACCGCGGGAGCCTCGGCCAGGGCGCCCGCGGAGGAGAAAACGGCAATCGAGAAAAGGGTGGTCAGATGCTTCATTGGCTGCCGCAAGCTGGCCCCGCCGGTGGGGGAACTCAAGCCGCAATCCCCGCAGCGGGAAGGCGACCCGGACGGAAGGTCCCACAGCACCAGAAGACCAGCGCGGACAGCAGCAGCGCCGCCAGGCCGACGTGAAGCACCTGGGCGACGGGATGGACCTGGATGTGCGCCATCACCACGCCGAGCAACATCTGCACGGCCACCACGGCGACCACCACCCGCCCCGGCCAGCCGAGCCGGCCCGCCGTCTTCCGCGACACCACCGCGGCGGCGGCCGTCACCGCCACGATCACCCAGGAGAAACTCCGGTGGGCCAGATAGAGGGCGCTGCGCTCGAGCTCGCCGATCCACTCCGCGCGCGGCTCGCCGTGGTGCGACTTCGCCATCTCGTCAGTCATCTCGCGGATCTGGGTGCCCATGATGCCCTCGACCACCACCAGCGCCAGCAGGCCGAACAGGATCCAGCGCAGGCGCAGCAGGCTCCCGCCGCCAAGCCTCCACGGCTGCTCGGTGCCGCGCCAGACGATGAAGCTCTGGATCGCGATCAGCAGCATGGCCAGCGCCATGTGCAGGGTCAGCACGCCGGGCTTCAGCCCGCTGTAGACCACCCGCGCGCCCATCACCGCATTGACCCCGACGAGGACCACCGCGACGAAGGCCGCCGCCGTCACCAGCGGCAGTCGCCGCCGCCAGCGCAGCGAGGCCACCAGGGTGGCCAGCGACAAGATCCCGACCGGCAGCGAGAACAGCCGGTTGATGAACTCGGTCCAGACGTGGCGCGGATTGAAGCTCTCGAGGATCCGCTCGCGGCTGACCCGCTCGGGGTCCATGCCGTGGCGCTCGGCCTTGCGCTGGAACTTCTCGAAGTCAAGCTTGTCGAGGTCGACCTGCTCGACCTTCCACGGCGGAATCAGGCATCCCCAGCAGGTCGGCCAGTCGGGACAACCGAGCCCGGCCCCGCTGACGCGGACGATCGCGCCGACGAAGATCAGCACCAGCACCGAGACGAGGGCCGCCGCGGCGATCTTCTGGAACCGGTTGGTCGTCACGCCCGGGACCATTGCCAGATCCGCCGCCCGCGCCAGTGGAAAACACGCTCCCTGCCAGCTGCCGCGCGCGCAGCGACTCCTGGTTTCGCTTGATCCCGCCCCGCGGCGCGCCAGTCTGGCGACCGGCCCGATGAAACCCGCACTCCCCCTCATGGCCCTCGGGCTCCCCGCCCTGCTCGCCCCGCCGACGGCATCGGCCGGGCTCGTCGAGCAAACCCGGGCCTTCTTCATCCAACCCGCATCCTCGACCCAGGTCGGCCTGGTCACCGAGGCCGTCAGCGGGGTCGTCGGGGCCACGGCCACCCGCAGTTTCAGCGGCAACTTCGTCGCCACCTTCGTGGTCGACAACCAGTCCCTCGGGGTCGCGAACTTCCTCTTCGACGAGGGCGAGATCCTGACCAGCGGCTACACCCTGGAGCTCCTCGCGACGGTCCAGTACGCACCGCCGATCGGCAGCGCGGTCACCTACATCATCCGCGAGCCGCACCCGGACTTTCCCCCGGCGCACTTCCGGCTCACACCGCTGACCTTCAACGCCGCCGACGGCGCCCTGCTGCCCGACGGCACGCTCGACAACTCGCAGTATTTCCTCTTCGCCGACCGCGGCAGCCAGGTGACCGGGCGCACGGTCTCGAACGCGGTCATCGGCAGCTCGATCCAGCCTCCGGTGCTGGTGAACTACACCATCAGCCCGGCGCTTCTTCCTTTTCGCGGGACAGCCACGCCCTCCATCGAGGAGATCTCGTCCACCATCCACCAGCGCACGATCCGGGCGACCTTGGACATCGAGTTCAACGAGTTCGAGGACAAGGTGCTGCCCGGCCTGACCGCCTCGCTCAACCTTCCGGTCGTCGAGACCGAGTTGGGGACCGTCACCGCGCAGACCGGGACCTTCGCGATCCCGACCGACTACGCGGACTGGGCCGGCGACAACGGCCTCGACCAGCCCGCCCCGGAGGACCCCAACCCGGCGGGGATCGCCTACGGGATCCTCTACGCCCTCGACCTCCCCGCCGATGCCACGAGTCTTCCCATCGGGGTCGCGAACACGCCGGCAGGCCCGGTCGTCACGATCACGCTGCCCGACGACGGCCTGCGGAACGCGCTGGGCGTCGAATACTCGCCCGACCTCGCCACCCCGGACTGGCCCGACCTTCCGGTCGTCCACTTCCTCGACGGCGCGGACTCCCTCGATCGCGACGCCACCGGCGAGGCGCGCTTCAGCTTCCCGGCCGGCGACACCGGCTTCCTCCGCTTCACCACCACGCTGGAGTGAGCCGGCACCCGTCCGGCACCCCAGCGCCCCGAAAGAAGCAACCCACGCCGCCACCTTGGCCGAAGGCCGTGGAGTGCGGCGGCTTGACGCCGCTTTTGCGAGTCGTTCGGGGAAGGCTCCGGGAGCTGCAGGACCCGGACTGGCTCAGGCTTGCTCGTGCGTCCGATGAGAACACGGCCGTTCCGCGTGGAGGCTGCGAAGCGTTCCCATCGTCCGGGAGCCATGTGGCTGGCGGGGTTCGAGAACGACACCAAAGCGGCGTCAAGCCGCCGCACTCCAAGGCGCCTGCGGCGAATGCACACTCGGGCCTTGCGGGTCACCTTGCCAATCCTGCAAAGCCTGCCAACCGACGCGGCCCCACCGGTTTCAGTGGCGCATCGCACGAGGGTGAAGTAAGCGCGGGGTCGTGACCGAGACCCCGGCAAAGTTCTCCGGCCGCCGCATGATCCTCGCGGCGTTCCTAATGGGCTTCTGTTCCGGGCCCGGGCAGTCCTTCACCTTCTCCGTCTTCCAGCCCTTCCTGCTCGAGGACTTCGGGATCTCGCGCGGGACCTTCGCCGGCATCTACGCCGCAGGCAGCCTGCTCAGCGCCATGGTGGCCTCCATCGCCGGCCGCCTGGCCGACCGCTACGGTGTCCGTCGTACCCTCGCCGTGGCGGCCGTGGTGATGGCCGCGGCCTGCGCCGGGATGTCCGCCAGCGCCGGCCTCGTCTCCCTCTCGGCCTCCCTCGCCGTGCTCCGCGCCCTCGGCCAGGGCACCATGACCCTGCTGGGCAGCCTGCTGGTCATGCAATGGTATGCGCGCCACCGCGGCCGGGCGATGTCGCTCGCCGGCCTCGGCGTGTCGGCCTCGAACGCGGTCCTCCCCGTGGCCTGCTTCGCCGCCATCGGCGCGGTCGGCTGGCGCCACAGCTATCTCGCCATCGGCGCGCTGCTGGCGGCGGTCCTCCTCCCGGTCGCCTGGTTCCTCGTCCGCAACCGCCCCGAGGACCTCGGCCAGCGGCTCGACGGCGACCGCGACGCGGCACCCGCCCCCCCGCGGCGGCGGGTCGACCGCCGGGTGTTCCGCAGCGCCCGCTTCTGGATCCTCGCCCTGACCCTCGCCTCGGCTCCCTTCATCGTGACCGCGCTGGTGTTTCACCAGGCCTCACTGTTCGGCGACCGCGGGATCGCTGGCGAGACCGCCGCCGCCATGCTGTCGGTCTTCGCGGTCGCCGCGGCGGGTGCCACCTTCGCCACCGGCCCGCTGGTCGACCGCTTCGGCGTGCGCCGGGTCCTGCGCACCCTGCTCATGCTGCAGGTCGCCGCGCTGGGGCTCGCCCACCTGCTGCAGCCGGGGGCGCTGGTGTGGACCTACACCCTGCTGCTCGGCACCGTGGCCGGCAGCTCGAGCGTGATGGGCGGGGTGACCTGGGCGCGCTTCTACGGGCGCGACGGCCTCGGCGCGATCCAGGGCTCGGCGGGAACCGTCATCCTCACCGCCGCCGCCATCGCCCCGCTGCCGATGGGCCTGCTGCGCGACCTCACCGGCCACCACGCCAGCGGCCTGGCGGTCAGCCTGCTGCTCCCCGTCACCGGCCTGGTCCTGCTGTTCCGCGACATCGACACGATGCCGGCCGAGTGAGGTCCGGCTGCCGGCCGGGGGAGCGCCCGGAAGCCGACCCCAAACCCAGCAAGAACCCGCGCCACCCTCATGGCGCGGGTCCACACTCTCCAGTGCTGGCGACACAAGCGCCCCGCCGGGCCCGGGCTACGCCGCCCGTCTTAGCTGCTTCGGCTTCTCGAGCTGGCGCTCGATGCGGGCGAAACATCGCACGATTGCCTGGTTGAGCCTGCGCCCCTGCGCGTGCGCCTCGATCAGGCGATGCCGCGAGTCGTGGACCAGCAGGTGGACCTCCGATTGCCCGCGCTGCGCGGACAGGTGCGCCTCGGCCCGGTGCAGGTCCGGATGGAGTCGCTGCAGGTGCCCGTAGCGGCGCTCGAGGACTTCCCGGGTGGCTGCGTTCAGGTGGGTGTTCTGAGTGTCCACGTGATGGAGGAGGTCGTAGGTCGTCTTCATGGCAATCGATGTGGTTATTCCATTCTTGGTTGGTGTTGGTTGAATCGGTCCCGGACTGGCCGGGCCCAACCCGCAGGGGAAGCAAGAGCCGGGCCAAGCAGGGACGCGCCGAAGCCAAATCGACGGCGAGAACCCCTCCGGCCGAACGGCCGATTCCGGGTGCCGCGGCGACACGCAGATTCCCGCCCCGCCGGCGAATTCTGGCCCGGCTTCTGCTCCCCCGCTCCCCTGCTCATTTCTTGCTCGGCGAAAAAGTCGGGACTGCCGGTTGCCACGGACCCCGTTTGGCACTTGGCTGGGACGGGCAGTTGATCCACAAAACCTCCACCCCCTCCATGTTCGAAGGCTACGGCACCGATAATTTCTACGACGAAATGTTTCTCCCGGACGGTTCGCCCCGTCCCTTCTGCCAGACCCTGATCGAACGCTTCAGTCGGATCCCCGAAGAGGACTTCGCCACCCGCCGCGCGGCCTGCGACGCCCACTTCCTCCGCCACGGCATCACCTTCAACGTCTACCACGACCAGAAGGGCACCGAGCGGATCTTCCCCTTCGACCCCATGCCGCGGGTCATCCCGGCGAACGAGTGGGACCACATCGAGGCCGGCCTGACCCAGCGGATCACGGCGCTCAACCTCTTCCTCCACGACGTCTACCACGACCAGCAAATCCTCCGCGACGGCGTCGTCCCCGCGTCCCTCGTCGAGGGCGCGGCGCACTACCGTCCGGAGTTCCGCCACGTCGACGTCCCGGGCGACATCTACATCCACATCTGCGGCACCGACCTGGTCCGCGGCGGCGACGGCGAGTACTACGTCCTCGAGGACAACGGCCGCTGCCCCTCGGGGGCGTCCTACCTGCTCGAGAACCGCAACGCCCTCAAGCGCGCCTTCCCGACGGTTTTCGAGGGCGCCGGCGTGCGGCCGGTGCAGTCGTACCCGGAGGACCTGCTCGAGATGCTCCACTACATCTCGCCGCACCGCGAGATCGACCCGGTCTGCGTCCTGCTGACCCCGGGCTGCTTCAACAGCGCCTACTTCGAGCACTGCTACCTCGCCCGCCAGATGGGCATCCCCATCGTCGAGGGCCGCGACCTCGTCGTGCGCGACCAGTTCGTCTACATGCGGACCACCCAGGGGCTGGTCCGGGTCGACGTCATCTACCGCCGCATCGACGACGACTTCATCGACCCGCTGGTCTTCCGCAAGGACTCGGTGCTCGGGGTTCCCGGGCTGATGGGCGCCTACCGCGCCGGCAATGTCGGGCTCGCCAACGCGGTGGGCACCGGGGTCGCCGACGACAAGGCGGTCTATCACTACGTGCCGAAGATGATCGACTACTACCTCGGCCAGGACCCGATCCTGCCCAACGTGCCGACCTACCTGGCGGCCGAGGAGGACGACCGCAAGTACATCCTCGAGCACCTCGACGAGCTGGTCGTGAAGTCGACCAACGAGTCGGGCGGCTACGGCATGCTCATGGGACCCTCGGCGAGCAAGAAGGAGATCGAGGAGTTCCACGCCAAGATCACCGCCGAGCCGGCGAATTTCATCGCCCAGCCGGTCCTCTCCCTGTCACGCTGCCCGACCTGGACCGACGGTGGCATGCGCGGCCGCCACATCGACCTGCGGCCCTACATCATCTACGGCCGCGACGTCCGCATCGTCCCCGGCGGCCTCACCCGGGTCGCCCTCAAGGAAGGGTCGCTCGTCGTCAACTCCTCCCAGGGTGGCGGCAGCAAGGACACCTGGGTCCTCAGCCACTAACATCCCATGCTTTCCCGAGTCGCCAACGCCCTCTACTGGATGGTGCGCTACATCGAGCGCGCCGACAACCTCGCGCGCATGCTCGAGGTCAACGAGCAGCTCCTCCTCGACGTCGCCGAGCCCGGCCTCGCCCTCCACGACACCTTCTGGCGGCCGATCATCCTCAGCACCGGGGACGAGGAGCTCTTCAACGAGCTGCACCCCGAGGGCGGCAACCGCGAGATCGTCCACTTCCTCAGCATGGACGAGCGCAACCCGAACAGCGTGCGCTCGGCGATCGCCCAGGCCCGCGAGAACGCGCGGACGGTGCGCGACCAGCTGTCCGAGGCGCTGTGGGAGGAGCTCAACGGCCTCCACCTGTTCCTGCGCTCGGAGGATGCCGAGCGGCTGCTCCGGGCGAACCCGCCGCACTTCCACGAGACGATCCGCAAGGCGGGCTACGTGATCAACGGCATCGTCTCCTCCAACCTCGCCCACGACGAGGCCTGGCACTTCATGGACCTCGGCCGCAACATGGAGCGGGCCGACAAGACGACCCGCCTGCTCGACATCACCTCCTTCCTGCCCAGCACGGGCGCCGAGGCCTCGCTGGTCGACCACCACTGGACCGCGATCCTCCATGCCTGCGGCGCGAGGAACGTGTTCCAGACGATCCACCGCGAGCACCCGACCCCGCTCAAGATCGTCGAGTTCCTGGTCCTCGACCGCGAGTTCCCGCGCTCGGTGCGCTACTGCATCGACCGCGCGGATGCCGCCCTGCACCAGATCTCCGGAAGTCCGCGCGGTTCCTTCGCCAACGAGGCCGAGCGCGTCTCGGGCCGCCTGCTCGCCTCGCTCGCCTACGGCTCCGCCGACGAGATCATGGAGGAGGGCCTGCACACCTTCCTCGACGACCTGCAGGCCCACTTCAACCGGATCGGCGAGGCGGTCTTCCGCGAGTACGTCCTGCTTCCGGAAAGCGACGAGTCCCGCCCGCCGATCCCGGCGGAGTCGGTTTCCGCCGTGGTTGCCTGGCAACTCCAACAGCAACAGCAGCAGCAGCAGCAGCAATAGGAGGCCGCGACCGCCCGAACATCCAACCCGTGAGCACCGGCCCCCGCTACCAGATCCGTCACCGGACCCGCTTCGACTACGTGACCCCGGTCACCCAGAGCAACAACACCCTTCACCTGCAACCCCCAACCTTCCCGCTCCAGCGCACGCTGTCCTCGCTCGTTCGGGTGCTGCCGGCGACGCGGCTGACCCGCTTCCAGGACCTCTACGACAATCCCACCCATCACTTCGAGATCACCAAGCCCCACCTGAGCCTCGAGATCGACAGCCAGCTCAAGGTGGAGAACCTGCCGCTCGTCATCCTCGACTCCGACCTCGAGGCCGGCTTCGACGCGATCAACGTGCCCGAGGTCCGCGACATCACCTGGTCGTTCCTCCAGCCGAGCCGCTACGTCTCTTTCCCGCCGCCGATCTGGCGCACTGCGGTGGACCTCACCAAGGGGATCACGCCGGTCTTCGAGCAGGCCCGGACGATCTCGAACTGGATCCACGAGAACTTCACCTACCAGCCCGAGTCCACCCACGTGCACACCCACCTCGAGGAGGTCTACGAGACCCGCGCCGGCGTCTGCCAGGACTTCACCCACGTCCTCATCGGGCTGTGCCGGGCCGCCGCCATCCCGGCGCGCTACGCCTCCGGCTACCTCTACAACGGCCCGCGCGGCACCCTCATCGGCTCGCAGGCCTCGCACGCCTGGGCCGAGGTCTACCTGCCGAAGAGCGGCTGGGTCGGGCTGGACCCGACCAACGGGACCATCGCCGACGAGCGCTACATCAAGGCGGCGGTCGGCCGCGACTACGACGACGTCGCCCCGATCAAGGGAAGCTACGTCGGCACCGCCCACGCGCGAATGCAGGTCGACGTGCAGGTTGAGCTTGCCTGAGCGCTCCCGCCTGATCCATGAGCCGCCGCCCGCGCCCGGCCCGGCCCCGCCGGGCACCCGCCCGCCCCTGATTCCAGCCACCACCGAACCGCTCCGGCCCGCCCGCCGACTGCAACCCGCCGCCCGCCCATGTCGATCCACTGCTCGCTCCACCACCTGACCAGCTACCACTACTCGAAGCCGGTCGCCCTCGGCCCCCAGGTGATCCGCCTGCGTCCCGCCGCGCACTCGCGCACCGAGGTGCCTTCTTACTCGCTGAAGATCTCGCCCGAGAAGCACTTCATCAACTGGCAGCAGGACCCCCAGGGGAACTTCCTCGCCCGCCTGGTGTTCCCGGAACCCGTCCGCGAGTTCCGCATCGAGGTCGACCTGATCGCCGACCTGGCGACGATCAACCCCTTCGACTTCTTCCTCGAGGACCACGCCCAGAAATTCCCCTTCAAGTATTCCGGGGAACTCGCCGCCGACCTCGCCCCCTACCTCGTGAGCGACATCGACGACCCGCTCTTCGACGAGTTCTTCCACTCGCTGCCGGTGACCCACGGCATGCTCGTCAATGACTTCATGGTCCAGGTCAACCAGGTCGTCCACGACGCGGTCGACTACACCATCCGCCTCGAGCCCGGCGTGCAGGACCCGGTCGAGACGCTCGAGAAGCGCTCCGGCTCGTGCCGCGACAGCGCTTGGCTGCTGGTCCACCTGATGCGCCGCCTCGGCGTCGCCGCACGCTTCTGCTCGGGCTACCTGATCCAGCTCAAGGCCGACCAGAAGCCGGTCGGCGACGGCCCCGAGGGCCCGCCCGAGGACTTCACCGACCTCCACGCCTGGACCGAGATCTACCTTCCCGGGGCCGGCTGGGTCGGCCTCGACCCGACCTCCGGCCTGCTCGCCGGCGAGGGCCACATCCCGCTGTGCTCCGCCGCCCACTATCGCAACGCCGCGCCGATCTCCGGGGGATTCTTCTCGATCGAGGGCGTCGAGACCGAGTTCGAGTTCGACATGAAGGTCTCGCGCATGCGCGAGACCCCGCGGGTCACCCTGCCCTACAGCGAGGAACAGGTCGCCGCGATCGACGAGCTCGGCCACCGCCTCGACGAGCGCCTCGAGAAGTCCGGCATCCGCCTGACCATGGGCGGCGAACCGACCTTCGTGTCGTCGACCGACATGGAGGCCGACGAGTGGAACACCGATGCCCTCGGGCCGACCAAGGAGCTCTACGCCGACCAGTTCCTGCGCCGCCTCCACGCCCGCTTCTCGCCCGGCGGCTTCCTCCACCACGGCCAGGGCAAGTGGTACCCCGGCGAGCCGCTGCCGCGCTGGGGCTTCACCTCCTACTGGCGCCTCGACGGCCAGCCGATCTGGAACGACCCCTCGCTGTTCGCCGACCACCGCGTCGAATACGGCTTCGGCAGCAAGGAGTCGGAGGCCTTTGCCGACCTCCTGGCCCGCAACCTCGGGATTTCCCCCAAGCACATCCGCGATGCGCACGAAGACATCTTCTACTACCTCTGGAAGGAGCGCCGCCTGCCGATGAACGTCACCGTCGAGGACCCGCGCCTGGACGACAAGCTCGAGCGCGAGACCATCGCCAAGGTCTTCGAGCAGGGCCTCGGCAGCACCGTCGGCCACCTGCTGCCGCTGGCCCGAGGCGTCCACCCGGACGAGTGGGTCACCGGTCCGTGGTTCCTGCGCGGCGAGGAGCTGTTCCTGGCCCCCGGCAACCACCCGATGGGCTACCGCCTGCCGATCGACGGCCTGCCCTGGGCCAAGCGCATCGACCAGCCGATCCTCGAGCCCTACGACCCGTCGATCCCGCGCGACGCGCTGCCGAGCGAGCGCCTGCTGCCCCAGGCGCTGCGCGCCAGCCGCGTCCCGGCGGAGGTCCGCGAGGCCGCCGCCCGCATCCGCCGCCAGAGACCCGGCGACGGGGAAAGGGACGGCAGGAAGGGCGACGGTCGCCGGCCGTCGAAGGCCAGCGAGGACGCGCTGCGCGCGCCGGAACTCCACCGGTCGGCCGCGGGCCAGATCCGCACCGGCCTGTGCGTCGAGCCGCGCGACGGCCGTCTGCACGTCTTCATGCCCCCGCTGGTCCACGCCGAGCACTACCTAGAGCTGGTCGGCGCGATCGAGGAGACCGCCCGCGAGCTGGGCACCCCGGTCCGCCTCGAGGGCTACAAGCCGGCGCCCGACCCCCGCATCGGCTCGTTCTCGGTGACCCCCGACCCCGGCGTCATCGAGGTCAACATCCACCCCTCGGCCAGCTGGGACGAGCTCCGCGACAAGACGCGGATCATCTACGAGGAAGCCCGTAACATCGGCCTCGGCACCGAGAAGTTCATGGAGGACGGCCGCCACTCGGGCACCGGCGGCGGCAACCACATCGTCGTCGGCGGATCCACCCCGCTCGAGTCGCCCTTCCTGCGCCGGCCGCACCTGCTGCCCTCGCTGATCACCTGCTTCAACAACCACCCGTCGCTGTCGTACCTCTTCAGCGGCCTGTTCATCGGCCCGACCTCGCAGGCGCCGCGGCTCGACGAGGCGCGCCACGAGACGCTCTACGAGCTCGAGACCGCCTTCCGGGCGATGCCGAAGGGCGACACCACGCTCGACCAGAGCCAGTGGCTGGTCGACCGGGTGCTGCGCAACCACATGGTCGACATGACCGGGAACACCCACCGCGCGGAGATCTGCATCGACAAGCTGTTCTCGCCGGGCAGCTCCAGCGGGCGCCTCGGCCTGGTCGAGATGCGCGGCTTCGAGATGCCGCCGCATCCCGAGATGTCGCTCGCCCAGCAGCTCCTCGTGCGCGCCCTGATCGCCCGCTACTGGGATGAGCCGAACCCGCAGAAGCCGGTCCGCTGGGGCACCTCGATCCACGACCGCTGGATGCTCCCGCACTTCATCCGCGACGACCTCCGCGACCTGGTCGAGGAGCTCCAGCAACACGGCATCGACATCGACCCCGCCTGGTTCGAGCCGCACCACGAGTTCCGCTTCCCGCGGCTCGGCGAGTACAGCCAGCGCAACCTCGACCTCGAGCTGCGCCAGGCGATCGAGCCCTGGCACGTCCTCGGCGAGGAACAGTCCAGCCTCGGCACCTCGCGCTACGTCGACTCCTCGGTCGAGCGCGTCCAGCTCAAGGTCCGCGGCTTCACCGACGGCCGCCACCGCATCACCTGCAACGGTGCCGCCGTGCCGCTGCACCCGACCGGGACCCGCGGCGAGTTCGTCGCCGGCATCCGCTACCGCGCCTGGTCGCCGCACTCGGCGCTGCACCCGACCGTGCCGATCCACTCGCCGCTGACCTTCGACATCGTCGACACCTGGAACCGCCGCTCGGTCGGCGGCTGCCAGTACCACGTCGTCCACCCGGGCGGCCGGGCCTACGACGACGTCCCGCTCAACGCCTTCGTCGCCGAGAGCCGCCGCCGCTCGCGCTTCCAGGCGATGAACCGGACCCCCGGCGTGCTCGACCCGGCCCCGCCGCGGACCGATCCGGAGTACCCGATGACCCTCGACCTCCAGCGGGTCGGCGCCTAACATCGGCCCGGGCGGCCGCCGCGGGCGCCCGAAGCCAGCTGCATGCAAGCCCAGTCCCAAGGATCGTCACCCCCCGGCCCGCCGCCGGCCCAGCAGGCCGCCGGGACGCGCCCGGCCGCCTCGATGTTCGCGGGCTACCAGCCGGGCGCCGGGGTGCATGACGAGTTCGTCGCCGGCATGTCCGCCGGGCCGCCCGACGGCGGCTGGAAGCGCTTCGCCGCCCGGCTCGACCAGCTCGGCGCCGAAGGCCTCGCCGCCGCGTGGAAGCGCGGCGAGGACATGCTGCGCGAGAGCGGGATCGCCCACAGCCTGCTGGCCGGCGCGCCGGAGAGCAGCCGGCGCTGGGACCTCGACCCGATCCCGCTGATCCTCGACCAGGC
>JAUIJB010000060.1 GCA_030430455.1 Verrucomicrobiia bacterium
CCATTAAAGACTGGCCAAAGACCAAGAAGCCGAGCTCGAAGCCCCTGCTAAAGCACATCGAAATCACCAATCCTTAAAGGCATTGGACTGAAGTCGGCGCTCCGATCGACCCGGCAGCGCGGCCACCTCAAGGTTTCCGTCTCCGCAACAGGCGGCTCACAGGTGCTTCTTCACCTGCTCGAGTGCGTGCTCGACCGTCAGGCCGTGTTGCTCGCGGAGAACCGGCACCTTGCCGTGCTCGACGAACTCGTCCGGCCAGCCGATTCGCGCGACCGGCGTGTCGATGCCGGCGTCGTGGAGGTGCTCGATGACCGCGCAGCCGAAGCCGTTGTGGAGGACGTGATCCTCGAAGGTGCAGATCACGCGGCAGCGGCGCGCGACCTTCTCGACCAGCTCCTCGTCCATCGGCTTGATGAAGCGCGGGTTGACCAGGGTCACCGAGTAGCCCTCCTCCTCGAGGCGGCGGCGGGTCTCCTCCGCCATCCCGAAGAGGGTGCCCAGGCCGATCAGGGCGACGTCGCCGCCCTCGGCGATGAGTTCCCCCTTGCCGAGCTCGATCGGCGCCACCTCGGCGTCGACCGGCGTGCCGGCGATCTCCCCGCGCGGGTAGCGGATCGCCGTCGGACCGTCGTCGTACTCCGCCATCCAGCGCAGCATCGCGACGAATTCCGCCTCGTTCTTCGGCGCCATGTGGATGATCCCGGGAATCCCGCGCAGGTAGGCGATGTCGAACAGGCCGTGGTGGGTCGGGCCGTCGTCGCCCGACAGGCCCGCGCGGTCCATGCACAGGCGGACCGGCAGCCCCTGCAGGGCGATGTCGTGGACGATCATGTCGAAGGCCCGCTGCATGAAGGTCGAGTAGATCGCGAGGAACGGGCGCACCCCGCGGGTGGCCAGGCCGCAGGCGAAGAGGGCGGCGTGCTCCTCGGCGATGCCGACGTCGAAGTAGCGCTCCGGCAGCTCCTTCTTGAAAATGTCCAGCTTGGTGCCGCCCGGCATCGCCCCGGTGATGGCGACGATCCGCTCGTCCTCCTTGGCGAGGTCGGTCACGGTGCGGCCGAAGATCTGCGACGCGGTCGGGTGCCCGCCACCGGAAGTCGATCCGTCGGCGACGCGGTACTGGCCGAGGCCGTGGAACTTCCCGGGGTTGTCGATCGCCGGCTGGTAGCCCCGCCCCTTCTCGGTGATGACGTGCAGCACCACCGGCTCGTTGAGCGTCTTGAGGTACTCGAAGGTCTTGACCAGCAGGTGCAGGTCGTGGCCGTCGATCGGCCCGAAGTAGCGGATGCCGAACTTCTCGAAGAGGACGTTCGGGAACAGCAGGTTCTTGGCGCTCTGCTCGACCTTGTGGGCGAGGTTGCGGGTCGCCTTGCCGGCCAGCTTCTCGACGAACTCGGCCGCCGCGTTGCGCACCGAGGCGTAGGTCGAGTGGGTCTGCAGGGCGTTGAAGTAGCGCGCGATGGCGCCGACGTTCTTGTCGATCGACCACTCGTTGTCGTTGAGGACGACGATGAAGCGCTTGGTGGTCTCGGCGATGTTGTTGAGCGCCTCGAGGGTGGGGCCGCAGGTGAAGGCGGCGTCGCCGGCCAGCGCGACCACGTGCGAGTCCTCCTTGAGGAGGTCGCGCGCGGCCGCCATGCCGAGCGCGGCCGAGAGGGCGGTGCCGGCGTGGCCCGCGCCGTAGCAGTCGTGCTCGGACTCGCTGCGCAGCAGGAAGCCGTTGAGCCCCCGGTAGGTGCGGATGGTGTGGATCCGGTCGGCCCGGCCGGTCAGCATCTTGTGGACGTAGCCCTGGTGGGCGACGTCGAAGACGAACTGGTCGCGCGGCGTCCGGAAGACGCGGTGCATCGCGATGGTCAGCTCGACGACGCCGAGGTTGGGACCGAGGTGGCCACCGGTCCGCGCGAGGTTGTGGATCAGCGCCTCGCGGATCTCGTCGGCCAGCTGGAGCAGCTCCGCGTCGCTGAGCTCCTTGACGTCATCCGGCGAATCGATCCCGGACAGGAGCGGCCCGAGCCGCGGGCTGTCAGAAGAGTCGGATGTCGTCATCGTCTGCGTCTGCGTCTTTTCCTGCGCCTCCTGCGCCTCCTGCGTCATCCCCGTCGATTCCTTCGGCCTCGCTTCCATCAGTCAGTACTTCGTTGTCCCCTCCGGCGTCGCGGTCTTCGGCGATCGTCCGGATCTTCTTCTTCGCCGAGCGGAGGACCTCCTCGCAGCGCTTCAACAGCCTGGTGCCGGTCTCGTATTTTTCCACCAGTTCCTCGAGCGGCAGCTCCTCCTCCTCCATGGCGGCGACGATCTCCTCGAGGCCGGCCATGGCCTCCTCGAAGCTCGGATCACCCGCCGCGGCGGACTTGGCTTTCTTGCGCGCCATCGGTTCAGCGGGTGGGTGTGGGCCTCAGCTCCTTGGCGCTGTAGTAGATCATCTCGTTCCCGATCACGGGTTCCCGATGCGGGTAGCGCCGCGAAAGCCTCTCGAGCTGGGGCGTCTTGTCGTAGATCACCAGCCCGCTTCTGTTGGGATCCGGCTTGGTGAGCTGGGCGATCCGCCCGTCGAACACCATCGGGGCGAAGTCACCGTACTGGCTGGCGACCTCCATGCCCGTCCCGGAGGAATGCGACGAGGGGGTCACCAGGATCCCGGCGAAGGGGGTGCCGAGGTTGGACGCCTTCTCCTCCATCAGGTCGAAGCCCTCGAGGTCCTTCGGCAGCCAGAGGCTGACGCAGTCGGAATACCACGCGACCGCCCAGGGCTGGTCGCTGACCACGATCTCCTGCTGCTTGCCCTCGCGGTCCACCCAGTCGGTCAGCCCGAGATTGAGGACCCGCGGGTAGTATGGCGGCCACTGCGGGAAGCCGGCCTTGAAGACCTGGACGTAGTTGCGCACCTCACGCGGCAGCGAGAGCAGCATCGGCGCGGCCGAGAGCAGGACGATGGCGAACAGGTGCGCGTTGCGCAGCATGGGGACCTCGTTGACGACCTCCAGCCGGCTCCACAGGATCGACAGGAAGGCGAGGCCGTAGGCGGCCATGATCGGCGCGAAGAGGATGTGCAGCTGGTTGGCGTGCAGGCCCTGCTTGGCATCGATGCCGTAGATCGCCATCCCGACGGCGGCGAACAGCCACATGAGCGCCACCAGCCAGCGGAAGCTCGAGATCGAGGGCCGGCGGAAGGGGTGGAGCAGGGCGACGAAGAAGATCGGCGCGGCGAGGATCCCCCCCAGGAAGGGGACCAGGTCGGTGGCCTGCACCAGGGTGGTCGAGAGGATCTTGAGCAGCAGGCCGTTCAGGTAGAGCGGCTCGGAGCCGATGTCCGTGGTCCGCATGACGGCCTCCTCCGAGCCGTTCGCCAGCCCGTTGTAGAGGACGTAGAAGGCGGTCCCGAAGGGCTGCCCGACGATGCCGGCATTGCGCACCAGCGGGCCGATCACGAAGACCGCCAGCACGCCGAGCGCGGCGAGCGCGATGATCCCGCGCGGGCGGAAGGCGATCGCCGCGAAGACCAGGAAGCCGAGGAAGATCCACGCCGCCAGCCAGTGGGTCAGCACCAGCAGCGAGAAGAACACCGCGGCAATGACCGGCTGGGCGATCCCGCCCTTGCCCTCGGCCTGGTCCTCGATCGCGCGGTAGGAGAAATACAGGCCGCAGGAGAACAGCAGCAGCATGAGCATCTGCGGCAGGCCGCTCTGGGCGAAGCTCCACAGCAGGTTGCAGAACAGCATCATCACCAGGGTGACCCCGGCGATCTTGGCGTCGAAGACCCGGCCGACGAGCAGGTAGGTCACGCCCATCGCCATCAGGAAGAACAGGGTCGAGACGAGCGCCACCACCCGGTCGAGCGGGTAGATCATCTCCTTGTCCCCCATCTCCCAGTTCTCCGCGTTGTCGGCCCCGACCAGCTTCATCACCGCACCGAGCACCAGCGGGTTGAGCGGCGACTGGTAGCTGTCCTTGAAGAGGACGAAGGAGACCGGCGCCTCCTCCTCGTTCTCGGCGAGGTGGTAGTCGAGCGGGCGCAGGAACTTGGTGGTGAGCCCCTCGCCCCGCGCCACCTGGCGGGCGATCTGCGCCTGGTCCATCGCCGCGGGGGTCCCGAGACCCCGGAACAGGGGCACCAGGTGGGCCCACAGGAGCAGGGCCAGGACGAGGAAGAACAGCGCCCGACGGATGAGCACCGCGGTGTCGAATTCGGAGTCGTTCTTGATCATGGGGTCGGTTCTCCACCCGGGGACGACTCATCAAACTCCTTGAGCTTCCGCTGGAGGGTCCGGCGGCTGATGCCCAGCAATTCGGCGGCGCGGGTCCGATTGCCTTCGGCATGCGCCAAAGCCGCCTGGATGGCCCGGGTTTCGAGGGCATGCAAGTTGAATTCGGGGGCCCCCGCAAGGGCCATTTTTCCGCCGTCCGCCACCCCCGTCGGCAGCCCTCCGCCGCGCAGGAAATCCGGCAGGTGGCGGACCTCGATGAGCGGGTCGTTGCTCATGACCACGCCGTGCTCGATCGCGGTCCTCAGCTCGCGCACGTTTCCGGGCCAGTCGTAGCGCCGCAGCAGGGCCGCGGCCTCGTCGCTGAGCGGCTTGACCGGCCGGCCGTTCTCCTCGGCGAACTCGCGGAGGAAGCCCGCCGCCAGCAGGACCACGTCCTCGCGCCGCTCGCGCAGGGGCGGCATCGAGATCCGCACCACGTTGAGGCGGAAGAACAGGTCCTCGCGGAAATCGCCCGCCTCGACCATCGTGGCGAGGTCGCGGTTGGTGGCGGCGACCACCCGCACGTCCACCTTGACCGGGGTGTTCGACCCGACCCGCTCGATGGTGCGCTCGGACAGCGCGCGCAGCAGCTTGACCTGGGTGGCCGAGTCGATCTCGCCGATCTCGTCGAGGAAGAGGGTGCCGCCGTCGGCCTGCTCGAAGCGCCCGATGCGGCGCTGGGCCGCCCCGGTGAAGGCCCCCTTCTCGTGACCGAAAAGCTCGCTCTCGAGCAGCTGCGGGGACAGCGCTGCGCAGTGGACGATGACCATCTTGTCGGCGGGCCGCCCGCTCAGCTGGTGGACCGCGTGGGCCACCACCTCCTTGCCGGTGCCGCTCTCGCCCTCGATCAGCACGGTGGCGCGGGTCGGCGCGACCTGCTTGACGGTGTCGACCACGCGCAGGATCGCCGGCGACTTGCCGGTCAGCCGGCCGATCCCGGCCGGGTCGGGCACCTGCTCGCGGAGCTGGCGGTTCTCGCTCTCGAGCTGCCGGCTGCGCATCGCCCGCCTGAGCAGCATCTCGACCTCGTCGAGGTTGAGCGGCTTGGTGACGAAGTGCCAGGCGCCGCGCCGCATCGCCTCGACCGCGGTGTCGACCGACCCGTAGGCCGTCATCATGATCGCCACCGGCGGCTTCGGCAGCGCCAGGGCGTCGTCGAGGATCTCCATGCCCGAGTCGCCACCGAGCCGGAGGTCGGTGAGCAGCAGGTCCACCGGGTCCGCCTTGAGGACCGCCATCGCCTCCTCATGGCTCGAGGCGGTGAAGACGTCGAAGTCCTCGTCCAGCGCCGCCCGCAGCCCGTCGCGGGTGGCCTTCTCGTCGTCAACGATCAGCAAGGTCGGAGTCATGGAGACGGATGGGAGATTGGCGATTGGGAGATTGGGAATTTGCGGAACTCACTGCTCACTGCTCACTGCTCACTAGCTCACTGGCTCACCGGCTCACCGGCTCAATCGATATCGATCACCTCCGCCTTGGTCTCGAGCAGGCGGACGGGCTTCTGGCCGCGGGGCAGGTGGACGGTGACGGTGGTGCCGCGGTCGGGCTCGGATTCGATCTCGATCTCCCCGCCATGGCTGCGGACGACCCGCCGGACCACCAGCAGGCCCAGGCCCGTGCCCGACTGCTTGGTCGTGCGGTAGGGCTCGAAGAGCGAGCCCATCTGCTCCGGCGAGATGCCGCTGCCGTTGTCGGAGATGGAGATACGATACTCGTAGTCGGTGACCTGGGTGGCCACCCGGATCCGGCCGCCCCGGCCGCGCATCGCCTGGTAGGCGTTGCGCACCAGGTTGTAAAAGACCTGCTGGAACTGCGAGGCGTCGACCTCGACCGCGGGAAACCCCGGGTCGAGGTCGAGCTCGACGGCGATGCCGCGCGACGACAGCTCGGGCTCGAGCAGCCGGATCGTCTCGTGCAGCAGGGCGTGGAGGTCGCAGCGCTCGCGGTTCGGGGTGGTCGGCCGGATCGCCTCGAGGAACTGCCGCAGGATCGTGTCGAGCCGCTGGATCTCGCGCCGCGCGGTGCCGAGGTGCTCCTCCAGCGGTGCGCGGTCGCCGGGCGGCAGCTTGCGCAGCTTGCGCTCGAGCAGCTGGAGGTGGATGTCGAGCGAGTTCAGCGGGTTGCCGATCTCGTGGGCGACCCCGGCGGCGAGCAGGGTCAGCGCATTGAGCCGCTCGCTCTCGAGGATGTCCTCGGCCTCGCGGCGGCTGCGGGTCTGGTCGCGGACGAGCATCACCCAGCCGAGCCCGCCCGAGCCGTCCGGCGTGGTGATCGGGGCGAGGTAGAAATTGAGGTAGCGGTTCTCGGGGTAGAACACCTCGAGGTCGCGCGAGACCTGCTTGCCCGGCTTGGCGAGGGCCTCCCAGTCGAGCCCCGGGATCCGCTGCTCGAGGGTCTCGCCGATGACCGACTCGGGCAGGCCGAAGAGCTTCTGGGCGGCCTCGTTGACGAAGGTGACCACGCCCTTGCCATCGAGCACGATGACCCCCTCGTGCAGCGCCTCGAAGACCTGCTCGAGGAAGCCCTTTTCCCGGATCAGCCGGGACAACAGCTGCTGGGCCTCGACCGGGTCGATCCGGTCGAGGCGGGCGAGCAACTTCTCGAGAAAGCCGGATTTCACCGGAGAAGTTTGCCAGATTTCGGTTTTCGGTGTTCAGGAGGAGTCATGAGCAGCGAGGTTCTGGTGGTGCTGTGCACTTGTCCCGACGAGGAGAAGGCGCGACAGATTGGCGCAGCCTTGGTGGAAAGGCAAGTGGCCGCCTGCGTGAATGTGATCCCCGGGCTGCGCTCGATTTACCGCTGGCAGGGCGAGGTGCACGACGAGGCCGAGGTGCTCGCGGTGATCAAGACCACCCGCGAGGCCTACCCGCGGCTCGAGCAGGCCCTCCTCGAGCTGCACCCCTACGAGGTGCCGGAGGTCCTCGCGCTGCCGGTCGCCGCCGGCTCCGCGGCCTACCTCGACTGGCTCCGCGGCGAGCTCAGCCGGTGATCGTGAAGCCCCGGACGCCGTCCAGCTGGGAGATGTTGGTCACGTGCATGCCCTTGATGTTGTGGGCCATCGGGCTTTCCTCGGCGATTTCGTTGATGAAGTCCTCGACCTCCTCGGCCTCGCCCATGACCTCGAGCTCGACGGTGCCCTCGGGCAGGTTGCGCACGGTGCCGACGACCTCGAATCCCCTCGCCAGGTCCTTGCAGGTGTAGCGGAAGCCCACCCCCTGCACCCGGCCCTCGAAAATCACCCGTCGCGCGATCATGGCCGGAGTCTGCCCGCCATGCCCGTCGCGGGCAATCCCCGAGATCCCTCGCCGACTGGAGGCCTCCTCCCATTCGCCTCCCATTCGCCCCCCATTCGCCCCCCATTCGCCCCCATCCGCCTCCCATCCGCCCCCATTCGGGATCGAATATTGATCCCCCGCCGGCCGTCTGACCCGGAAAGCCCCGGAAAGGGACGACCAGCCGGCATCGCCCGTCCGCACCCCTCCGGGAAACAACGACCACCACGACCACCCCACGACCATGAAATCGCTCCTGTCCCGGATCGCCGCGGCCGCGGTCGCCGCCTTCGCGGCGACTTCCTGCATGACCACCTACGACGCCCAGGGCAACCCGATGCAAACCGTCGACCCGGGCGCCGCCGCCGCAGCCGCCATCACCGCGGCCGCCGTCGGCTACGCGGTCGGCCACAACCACAACCGCAAGAATTACTACTACCAGCCCTACTACCGGCCCTACCGGCCCCACTACCGGCCGGGGCCCTACTGCCGCTACTGAGCACCGCTGCGGGCCCGCAGCTGCCCGCAGCCGGCATCGACGTCGATGCCACGCCGCTGGCGCACGGTCGCCGGCAGGCCGCCCTGCTGCAGCGTGCGCTGGAACTCGTGGACGCGCTCGCCCGGCGAGACCTCGCCGGCGTAGCCATCGGTCGGGTTGAGCGGGATCAGGTTGACCTGCACCGGCAGGCCCTCGAGCAGGGCGGTGAGCCGCTCGGCGGTGCCGCGGTCGTCGTTGACCCCGCCGATCAGCGTCCAGGCCACCAGCACCCGCTGGCGGCGAATCTCGGCGAACTCGCGGATCGCGTCGAGCAGCTCGGCCAGCGGCCAGCGGCGATTCACCGGAATCAGCTTGCTGCGCTCCTCGTCGCTCGCGCCGTGCAGGCTCACGGCCAGCGTGTAGCGCTTCGGGTGCCGCGCCAGCCGGCGGATCCCGGGAACGTGGCCGACGGTGCTGATCGACACCCGCGCCGGGCCGATGTTCAGCCCGCGGGTGTCGGTGAGGATGTCGAGCGCCCGGACGGTCGAGTCGAAGTTGTGCAGCGGCTCCCCCATGCCCATCATCACTAGGTTGCGCACCCGCTCGCCGAACAACTGCTCGGAGCTCCGCGTGACGTGGTGGGCCTGGGCGACGATCTCGCCCGCCTCGAGGTGGCGGCGGAAGCCCATCTGGCCGGTGGCGCAGAACACGCAGCCCATCGCGCAGCCGACCTGGGTGCTGAGGCAGGCGGTGAAGCGCCCCGGGTAGCCCATCAGCACCGACTCCACCTCGGCGCCGTCGCGCAGCCGCAGCAGGAACTTCCGCGTCCAGCCGTCGCCGCTCTCGGTCAGCGCCGACTCCTCGGCCACCACCCGCTCGTCGGCCGCCCGCCCGGCCATCCAGCGCGCCAGCGGCGGCGGAAAGCGCACCCCGTCGCGGCCGTGCAGCGACTGGAACAGCGGCAGGGCGTGGACACGGTTCACCCCGTCGGCCACCAGCCGCTCGCCGAGGGATTCGAAATCGAGGCCTTCCAGGGTCTCCGCCACGCCGTCCCCCTGTCGCAATCCATCCTTCCGATCAAGGCGAAACGAGGCCGCCGGGATCCGGCGTGACCTGTCCGGCCAAGTGAGGGAGAGTCGCGCCGTGAGCGGGAGCGACCAGGGAAGAGAAGGCGGCAGTGCCGCCACGGCGGCATCCGCCCGGGCCGACGCCGGCCTGTGGCGCTGCGCCTGGCGCGGATTCTGGCCGATGTTCGGGATCCACCTCGCCGCGCTCGCCGCCGGCTTCGTCCTGATCGGCCCGGCGACCGCGCTGGTCGTCCGCCAGGCGGTGCGCGCCAGCGGCGAGGCCGCCCTGAGCGACACCGACATCGCCGCCTTCGTGCTGAGCCCCGGCGGCGCCATCGCCGCGCTGGTCGCCGGCACGCTGGTCCTGGTGCTGCACACGATCAACCTGTCGGCGCTGCTGGTGGCGGCGCGGGCGACCCTCCGCGGCGAGTCCTTCACCACCATCGACACCTTCGCGCTGGTCGCATCACGCCTCGTCCCGGTCGCGCGGCTCTCGCTGCACTACCTGCTGCGCGCCGTCGCGGTGGCCGTCCCCTTCCTCGCTGCCATCGGGCTGATCTACTTCCTCACCCTGCGCGGCAACGACATCAACTACTACCTCACCGAGAAGCCGCCGGTGTTCCTCTTCGCGCTCGGCTTCTCCGCGGCCCTCCTCGCGGCGATGGTGGTCCTCCTGGTCAACGTCACCATCACCTGGATCCACGCCCTGCCGCTGGTGCTCTTCAACCGAGTTTCGCCGCACGAGGCCCGCCGCACCAGCATCGCGGCCGCCTCGCGCCAGCGCCGCCGCATCATCCTCCTTCTCGCGCTCTGCCTCAGCCTCACCCCGCTGGCGGTCGCCGCGCTCAGCGCGCCGCTGTCGTGGCTCGCCCTGTGGCTCAGCCCCCACCTCGCCGAGCGCCTGCCGCTGCTGTCGTTCAGCATCGGGCTGATCGTCCTGCTGCAGGCTGCGATCGCCCTGCTGGTGGGCTTCTACGGGCTCGAGCTCTTCGCCCTGCAGAGCATCCGGCTGTTCCGCGCCGCGGCGCTCGACACCGGCCCGCCCACCCCCACCGGCCGGCTGCTGCGGCTGCCGCGGTCACGCTGGGCCATCGGCCTGGGGCTCACCCTGCTCGTCGGACTGGCGGCGCTGGGCACCTACCGCGGATTCGACCAGCTGCGGATGCCCGACGACGCCGTGATCATCGCCCACCGCGGCGCCTCCGGCCAGGCCCCGGAGAACACCATGGCCGCCATCGAGGCGGCCATCGATGCCGGCGCCGACTGGATCGAGATCGACGTCCAGGAGTCCGCCGACGGCGACGTCGTCGTCTTCCACGACAGCGACTTCAAGCGCCTCGGCGGCCGCGACCTGAAGATCTGGGAAGCCACCCGCGCGGACCTCGACGAGATCGACATCGGCAGCTGGTTCGACGCCCGCTTCTCCGGCGAGCGCACGCCCACCCTCGCCGCGGTGCTCGAGGCCTGCCGCGGCAGGGCGCGGGTGCTCATCGAGCTGAAGTACTACGGCCATGAGGAGAAGCTCGAGCAGCGGGTGATCGACCTGGTCGAGGCCGCCGGCATGAGCGACCAGGTCGCCGTGATGTCGCTCAAGTATGCCGCCATCCGGAAGTTCCGCGAGCTGCGCCCCGGCTGGAAGCTCGGCCTGCTGTCGTCGGTGGCGGTCGGCGACCTCACCTCGCTGCAGGTCGACTTCCTCGGCCTCAACGCCCGGGCGGCCCGGCCCGGGTTGATCGAGCGCGCGGCCGAGGCCGGCGTGCAGGTCCACGTCTGGACGATCAATGACGCGGTCACCATGTCGTCGATGCTGAGCCGCGGGGTCGACGGGCTGATCACCGACGAACCCGCGCTGGCCGCCAAGGTGCTGGAGCAGCGTGCCGGCTTGAACCCGGCCGAGCGCCTGCTCATCAACCTGGCGGCCGCCTTCGGCACGCCACCCCGCCTTCCCGAACAGTGACCATGCCCCGAACCACCCGGCCGCCCCTCGCAACCGCCGCCCGATGGAGCCTCCCGCTCGCCGCGCTGCTGCTCCCGTCCTGCGGCCTGGTCCAGGCGCCCTTCCGGGTCGCCGGCGGGCTGGTCAATGCCACTGCCGAGGTCGCCTCCGCGGCGGTCGAGGCACCCATCGAGGGCCACCGCAAGCGCAAGGCCCGTCGCGAGGAGAAGGAGCGCCAGCGCGAGGCCGAGGAAAAGCAGCGCCAGGCCGAAGAGGAGCGCCAGAACGCCGCATCGACCGGCTTCGAGGGTTACCAGGGGCTCGATCCCGGACCGCTGCCCGCCGCACCGCCCGACGCCCCGCCCCCCGCCGACGAACCCGGAGCGCTGCCCGACCCCATCGAGCCCGAGTTGCCACCGTTCGAGTAAGGGCTCGGCAGGAACCGGGGCAATCCGTCACCTCCCACACCAAAGCCTTCCCCCAACGTCTCGCAAAAGCGGCGTCAAGCCGCCGCACTCCACGGCCTCCGGCATCCGGATGAAACCAGTCTGGGGCGAAGCGGTGGGGAAATGGATCCACGACAGCCTGCCGCCGGCCTCCCCGACCAGCTTCCTGACCGTCGTGTCGCGGTTGAAACCTTGGAGTGCGGCGGCTTGACGCCGCTTTCGTGTCGTTCTCGATCCATGCGAGTTCGTTCGGTGCCGGGTCGGGATCACCGTTCGCCACCTCCGGGAATAACGGCGGACCTCACCGACACCCGAGCAACGACCAGGGCAATCCGTCACCTCCCACACCAAAGCCTTCCCCCAACGTCTCGCAAAAGCGGCGTCGAGCCGCCGCACTCCACGGCCTCCGGCATCCGGATGAAACCGGTCCGGGACGAGGCGGTGGGGAATGAGTCGGCGACAGCCTGCCGCCGGATCAAAAAGCGCCCGCCTCCCTCGCGGGAAGCAGGCGCTGCAAAGGTCCGGGAACACCCGGCGAACCAGTGAACCGGCGAACCGGCCTACTCGCCGAGGCCGAAGCGGATGAAGCGCCGCACGACCAGCTCGTCGCCGAGCTTGCCGCCGGTCTCCTCGACCAGCTTCCTGACGCTCGTGTCGGGGTCCTTGACGAAGCCCTGCTCGAGCAGGCAGCTCTCGGAGAAGAACTTGCCGATCTTGCCCTGGATGATCTTGTCGATGATCTGCTCGGGCTTGCCCTCGTTGGCCAGCTGCGCGCGGTAGATCTCCTTCTCGGCCTCGACGACCTCGTCGGCGATGTCGTCGCGCGAAAGGCCCTTCGGCGCCGCGGCGGCGATGTGCAGGGTGATGTCCTTGACCAGGTCGCGGAACTCGTCCTTCGCCGCGGTCTCGCCCTGCTGGGCGCCGACCTCGACCAGCACGCCAACCTTGCCGCCCATGTGGATGTACTGGGCGATCGCGCCGTTGTCGGCGAGGTCGAAGCGCTCGAACTTGCGTAGCTTGATGTTCTCGCCGAGCTCGATGAACTTCGCCTTGATGAAGTCCTCGATGGTGCCGTCGCCCTTGGCGACCTTGAGGGCGGAGTCGACGTCGCTCGCGTCGCTCGCCGCCAGCGTGTCGGCGACCTCGTCGACGAAGGCGACGAAGTTCTCGTTGCGGGAGACGAAGTCGGTCTCGCAGTTCACCTCGATGAGGATGCCGCTCTTGCCGTCGTCGCTGAGGCGCGCGGCGATGATGCCCTCGCTGGCCTCGCGGTCGGCCTTGCCGGCCGCCTTCGAGATGCCGCGCTCGCGCAGCCACTTCACGGCGGCCTCGATGTCGCCGTCGGTCTCGGTGAGCGCCTTCTTGCAGTCCATCATGCCCGCGTTGGTCTTGTCGCGGAGTGCCTTGACGTCGGATGCAGTGATCATGGGAGTGTTCTTGGTGGATGATTGGTGTCGGGTGGAAACCCACGCCGCGCGGGCCGGCCATTCAACCGGCGGCGGGTGACGTTTCCGGGATTTCCAGGTTGGCCAGGATGGCTCAGCCCTTCTTCGCCGCCAGGATGGCGTCGACCAGGTTCTGCAGGACGATGCGGATCGAGCGGACGGAGTCGTCGTTGCCCGGGATCGGGTAGTCGATGAGCGCCGGGTCGGCGTTCGAGTCGACCAGCGCGACGATCGGGATGTTCAGGCGGCGGGCCTCGGCCACGGCGATGGTCTCGCGGGCGGAGTCGACGATGACCAGCGCGTCGGGCATGCCGTCCATGCCACGGATGCCGCGCAGGTTGCGCAGGAGCTTGTCCTTCTCGCGGTTCAGGGCGGCGAGCTCCTTCTTCGAGATCGACTTGAACTCCGGCTGGCGCTCGATGTTCTCGAGCCACTTGAGGCGCTCGATCGACTTCTTCACCGTCGCCATGTTGGTGAGCATGCCGCCGAGCCAGCGGTGGTTGACGAAGAACTGGTCGGTCGCATCGGCGGACTCGCGGATGGCGTCCTGGGCCTGGCGCTTGCAGCCGACGAAGAGGATCTTCTTGCCCTTGCCGGCGAGGCCGCCGAGGAAGTCGGCCGCCTTGTCGAGGCACTTGACGGTCTCCTCGAGGTTGATGATGTAGATGCCGCCCTTGTCCTTCATGAGGTAGGGCTTCATCCGCGGATTCCACTTCTTGGTCTGGTGGCCGTAGTGGACGCCGGCGTCCACCATTTCGCTGATGAGTTCGTTAACCATGTCGTTGGGTGTCCCGCCTTGAATCAGGTCGGGCAATTGGGGAAACCCCGCCGCGTATAGGGCCCTTCGGATTTCCGTAGTTTCGGAGGCGGCGCGAGGAAGGGAGCGGCGGGATAGGGATCCGGGCCCGGATTGGCAAGGGAAAAGGCCGCCTCCGACTCCCGGATCCGGCCCCCGCTCAAGCTGCCATCCAGCCGAGCTGGCGCCGCGAAAGCGCGAGGACCATCACCACCTCGAGCCATAGGACCACTAGGTCAACGCAGAGCATCAGCCATTCGAGCAGCCCGGGGCGCGCGCTTCCGGGCGCAAGGGAGACCGCCGCCTCCGAGCCGTTCTGGTAGGACTCACGCATCTCGGCGACAGCTGTCTGGACGCTGAGCACCGCCCAGACGACCGCGATGGCGAAGACCAGCATCGCGGTCAGCCACCAGACGAGCACCAGGCGGACCTCGCCGCGGGTCGCCCGGCTGACCTGCATCAGCATCCGGCAGGGCACGAAGAGGTGGGCGATGGGCACGAAGAAGCTGCCGACGCCCCAGCCCGGGCTCATCGTGACCACCGCCGGCTCGCGACGCTTCGCATTCCAGGAAACCCGGTACATCCAGCAGAGAAAGACGACCAGGTAGGCCAACCACAGCCAGATCATCACCAGCGAGGCGATTTCCTGGAGCTTCCACAGCCCATCGGCGCCGTCGAAGGGAAGCAGCGCCCGCATCGCCTGCTCGACCAGCGCCAGCCCGTCGCTGGCCAGCAGCAGACCGATCGACCACCACGCCAGCGGCATCGGGTCATCGACGCGGATGCCCTCGCCGACCTCCAGACCCTCCTGCGGGACGACCTCCGCCGCCGGCGGGGCATAGGGATCCGGATGGCTCACCGCGGGCACCCCAGCAAGCGGGCGGTCGATTGTCGAGCCCGCGGGCTTGTCCGCGGCCCGCGTCCGGCCGACCCTGCCCGCATGCACCACCTCGAGCGACATGCCGTCGAGTGGTTCGAGATCCGTTCCGGCACCCTGCGGGTCCGCAAGGGCAGCCCGGGGGTCGCCACCCTGCGCGGGATCCGGGTCCTCATCGCCACGGACGACATCCCCACCCACACCGCCTTCTGGATCACCCACGCCCGCACGGTCCACTTCAAGCCGAACTTCCCGCCGCAGCTGCGCTCGGCGGTGCGGGAGCTGCTGGGCTGAAGCCGGGCCCGAAAAAAACCAAACTTGCTGGACCAGAGCGACTTGCACAAAACGATCGCTGGGGCATCCGGGGCACCTACACGAAATGGGAGGCCTGATTGGATTGCCTCAGCAGCGCCGGCAGGAGAGGTTACGCGCAGTCAGGATGCCCCGGGGCCACTGAGACGAACGCCAACACCCCATTTTACCCCACCGAATCATGCAAAACCCAACCACGAGCCGCCACCGGCTGACCACCCTCGCCGCGACCGCGGGCGCCTTTGCCCTCGCCACCAACCCGGCCCAAGCCGTCTGGACGCTCCTCGACAACTTCGACAGCTACGCGACCGGCGCGACCACCGCGGCCACCGGCGGCGTCTGGAACGGAGTGTTCGAAGGCACCGGCAATTCCAACATCGTCACCGGCGGCGCCATGGGTGCCGGATCCACCGATCCCTCCCAGGCTCTCGAAACCCGCGGGGGTGCCGCCTGGCGCGGCGGCACGACGGACATCGGCAGCACGGCGGGAATCGCCACCGGCGAGACGGGAACGGTCTTCTTCCAGATGCTGGCGAACGTCGAATTCGGCGGCGGCGGCTTCGATGTCATGACCGGCCTCAGCGCCGAGACCTCCAACATCGATACCACCAACGCTTGGCAGGACTTCGCGGTGATGCCCTTCGTGGCAGGAACGGCCGGAAGCGACCTCGCCTACCGGATGACCGACGCGAGCCTGAGTGGTGACGTGATCTTCAACATGACCGCCGATGTCTGGTACAACGTCTGGCTCGTCGTTGACAATGCGGCCGAGACCTATTCGGTCTACTACTCGACCGGGACCGACGATGGAACCTTCGGCGGAACCGCGACCGTCTACCGGAACGGCTTCACGGGGGTCGACCTCAACGCCCTCGGCTTCATGGCCGCCGGCGAAGACGGATCCAGGCTTCTGGTGGACAATGTTCACTACACCTCCGGTGTCGACACCACCTTCGTCCCCGAGCCCTCGATCGCCGTGCTGGGCGGACTCGGCATGCTCGGTCTGCTCCGCCGCCGCCGCAGCTAAGGCACGGCAAGACTGGACTTCTCACCGCAAGGCGGGCCCGAACGGGTCCGCCTTGTTTTTTCGGGACCCGTCACCTTCCGCGGGCACGACGACCCCTTGATCTTCATCGACTCCGCATCCAGTATCCGCCATGATCCAGAAGGTGATCGTCCTCGGCTCCGGCAGTGCGGGATTGTTGGCTGCCCTCACCCTCAAGCGCCGCCTGCCCCAACTCGACGTCGAGATCGTTCGCGACCCGGACATCGGCGTGATCGGCGTCGGCGAGGGCAGCACACCGAACTTCGTCCACCACCTGTTCAACTTCGTCGGCATCAAGCGGAAGCGATTCTACGACATGGCCAAGCCGACCTGGAAGCTGGGCATCCGCTTCAAGTGGGGACCGCGCGGGCACTTCGACTACACCTTCGACCAGCAGCTCGACAAGGAGTACAGGGAGCTCAAGGTCCCCAACGGGTTCTTCTGCGGGGAGACCCTTGACAACGCCTCGCTCTCCTCCGCCCTGATGGGTGCGGGCAAGGCCTTCATCCGCAAGCCGAACCGAAGCCCCGAGATCCAGCAATGGTTCTCCTTCCACATCGAGAACCACAACCTCGTCGAGACCCTCGAGGCCGAGGCCAACGACGCCCGCGTCCGGATCACCGATGGCAGGATGTCCGGCGCCGAGCGCAACGACAACGGGATCGAGGCGATCCTGCTCGACGACGGACGGCGGCTCGAGGCGGACTTCTTCGTCGACGCCAGCGGCTTCCGCGCCGAGCTGATCAGCGGGGTCCTCGGCGAGCCCTTCGTGAGCTTCGACAAGACCCTGTTCTGTGACCGCGCGGTGGTCGGCGGATGGGAGCGCGGCGACGAGCCGATCCTCCCCTACACCACCGCCGAACAGATGAGCAGCGGTTGGTGCTGGCAGATCGAGCACGAACACCACGTCAACCGCGGCTATGTCTTCAGCTCCGACATGATCTCCGACGAGGAGGCCTTCGAGGAGTTCCGCAGGAAGAACCCGAAGGTCCCGGAGGAGCCTCGTTTCGTCCCCTTCACCGCCGGCCACCGCCGCCGCCCGTGGGTCGACAACGTCTTCGCCATCGGCAACTCGGCCGGCTTCGTCGAACCCCTCGAGGCCACCGCCCTGATGGTCGTCTGCAACCAGTCGAAGGCCCTGGCCACCATCCTCCAGCAGTCGACCCTCGAGGTCTCGTCGTCGATGCGGGCGATGTACAACCGCCTGCAGGACCGCGAGTGGAGCCTGATCCGCGATTTCCTCGGCCTGCACTACAAGTTCAACACCGCGCTCGACACCCCGTTCTGGCAGCGCTGCCGCGAGGAGACCGACCTCTCGGGCATCCAGGAGGTCCTCGACTTCTACGAGGAGAACGGCCCCTCGGTGCTCATCCGCCACCTGCTGCCCGACTTCGTCAACGACTTCGGCGTCGAGGGCTTCTTGGTCATGCTGGTCGGCAACCGGGCACCCTGCCGCAAGGAGTTCAAGCCCGACCCGAAGGCGCTGCGCAAATGGCAGCAGCGTTGTTCCTTCCTCGCCAAGCAGGCCAAGACCGGCGTCGATGTGAAGGAGGCCCTCGGCTTCACCCGCCAGCCGAACTGGCGCTGGGAGGACGAGAAAAACTAGCCGGGCGCTTGTCGGAGCTTCGTGATTGGATCTTGGTGACTTGAGGCGCAGCCTCACCGCCCATGCCCGCCGCGCGCGTCCTCATCGACGGCCCCTCCGAGCTCGTCTTCGACTACGCCATCCCGGACGGGCTGCCGGTGGTCCCGGGCTGCCGCGTGCGGGTGCCGCTGCGCAACCGCTCGTCGGCCGGCACCGTGCTCCAGCTGGTCGACGCCACCGACTCCGGCTTCGCCCTGCGCCCGCTCGACGCGCTGACCGACCCGCAGCCGCTGGTCACCCCGAAGCTGCTCGAGCTCGGCCGCTGGATCGCCGACTACTACGGCTGCGGCTTCGAGAGCGTCGTCCGGGTGCTGCTGCCCGAGGCGGTGCGCACCGAGGAAAATTCCGCCAAGACCCGCAAGACGGTGGTCCTCGACCAGCCGGCCGACGAGGAAACCCTCGCCCAGCTCGCCAAGCGCGCCCCGCGCCAGCACACCATCCTCAGCCTGCTCGCCCACGCCCCCGACCAGCGCCTGCCGCTGACCGAGCTCGGCAGCGCCGCGGCCACCTCGGTCAAGTCGCTGGCCTCCAAGGGCCTGGTCAAGCTGGTCGACAGCGAGGTCCGCCGCGACCCCGAGGCCGACGGCCAGGCCGAAATCCTCGCCGACACCCCGCTCGAGCTGAACGCCGAGCAACAGGAAGCCCTCGACGCGATCCTCGCCACCGTCCCCGCGGTCCGCGGGGATGGCGGAACGCATCAGGCGGGCCAGACGGGTGAAACGGGCGAGGCCGGAAAGGCTGAAGACGGTCAGGCGCCCCCCGCGGCGAAGCCGCTCCTGCTCCACGGCGTCACCGGCTCGGGCAAGACCGAGGTCTACCTCCAAGCCGCCCGCCACACGCTGGAGGCCGGCCGGACCGTGCTGGTGCTGGTGCCCGAGATCTCGCTCACCCCGCAGACCGTGCGGCGCTTCCGCGCCCGCTTCGCCGACATCCAGGACCAAGTCGCCGTGCTGCACTCGAACCTGTCACAGGGCGAGCGCTTCGACGAGTGGCACCGCATCCGCAAGGGCCAGGCGCGGATTGTCATCGGCGCCCGCTCGGCGGTCTTCGCGCCGCTGCCGGAGCTCGGGCTGATCCTCGTCGACGAGGAACACGAGAACTCCTACAAGCAGGACCAGGTGCCGCGCTACCACGGCCGCGACATCGCCGTGCTGCGCGGCCACCTCGAGGGCGCGACCGTCGTGCTCGGCTCGGCGACGCCCTCGCTCGAGTCGTTCCACAACGCGAGGGACGGAAAGTACCGCCTGCTGCGCCTGACCGAGCGCGCCGACGCCCGCTCGCTGCCGGTCATCCGGGTCGTCGACATGCGCCTCGAGTCGCGCAAGCAGAAGTCGAAGACCGCCTTCCTCTCCGACCCGCTGCGCAATGCAATCGAGCGCAAGCTCACCAACAACGAGCAGGCGATCCTGTTCCTCAACCGGCGCGGCTTCGCGCGCTCGCTGCAGTGCCCCTCCTGCGGCCACGTCTGCACCTGCCCTCATTGCTCGCTGGCGCTGACCTACCACCGCAGCGACGACCGCCTGCTGTGCCACATCTGCGGCCACCAGGCGGTGGTCCCGCGGCGCTGCCCGGAGTGCCGCGACCCGTCGATCGCCCTGCAGGGCTTCGGCACCCAGAAGGTCGAGGACGTGCTGCGCAAGGTCTTTCCCGAGGCCCGGGTGGCACGCGTCGACGCCGACGCCCTGCGCCGCAAGAACGCCCTGCGCGACCTGCTCAACGCCTTCCGCGCGCGCAAGGTCGACCTGCTCGTCGGCACCCAGATGATCGCCAAGGGGCTGCACTTTCCCAACGTCACCCTGGTCGGCATCCTCAATGCCGACATCGGCCTGCACGTCCCCGACTTCCGCGCCGGCGAGCGCGTCTTCCAGCTCATCACCCAGGTCGCCGGCCGCGCCGGCCGCGGCGAGCTCGAGGGCGAGGTGATCGTGCAGACCTTCACGCCGCACTCGCCGAGCATCCAGTTCGCCCGCCACCACGACTTCGACGGCTTCGCCGCGCAGGAGCTCGAGATGCGCGAGCAGTTCCACTTCCCGCCCTTCGCCCGCTGCGCGGTGCTCACCAGCCGCTCGACCCACGAGCGCCGCGCCGAGTTCACCCTGCAGACCCTCCACCGCCGGCTCAGCGAGGACGCGCCGCCCGGCATCCTCATCGGCGAGCCGCTGCCCAGCCCGCTGGTCAAGGCGCACGGCCAGTTCCGCTTCCAGTTGATGCTGCGCGGGCCCAGCGCCCGCCCCCTCACCCGCCACGTCCAGCGCATCCTCGCCAGGAACCCGCTGCCCGAGGACGTCACCGTCGTCTTCGACATGGATGCGCTGAGTTTTACCTGACCGTGGCTGCGGCATCCTACCGCGTTCCGTGGCCGGACCATCCTGGTCCGGCAACTTCTCTGCCACCCCGGCTCGATCCACATCGAATCCTCCTGTCCAAGAAGTGGCTCGGAACCTGGACTGCTGCCATGGAAAAGGTGGTGTCCAAGCGCACCCTCCGAGACTTCAGGCAGCGCCGCCCACGATCGCATCCTCAAGCTCACGCGGAACCTGGACGACCTCGATGGCTCAGAAGGCATCGCCGCCAACCACCTGCTCGAGGCGACCCCATACCGCACGCTGGACCTCGACCGGTTCTACGGAGCCGCGCAGTGGGAGGGGGGACCAGGATGGATGGGATGAATGGGGATACGGGGCTCCGGACCGCGCGACTGGGGTCGCGCGGTCCGGTCCGTCCACAATCCGATCCCTTCCGGGTCCCCTCCTCGTGCCGTGCCTCCCGTGATCCCACCCAACGAGCTACTCCGCGACGATCTCGAGCCGCATGAAGCCCCGGCCGGCGGCGGACATCGGCGCGGCCATGATGCCGGTGGCCCACTCGTAGCCGTCGGGGGCCGGGGGCAGCCCGGCCGGGTTCGGGACGATCCACACCGCCTCGTTCCAGTCGACCATCGGCGCGAGGCTTGCCTGCGGGTCCCACAGAACCCCGCCGCGACGGTAGCGGGTTCCCTCCCAGACGCCACCGGATAGGCGCAGCCAGGCGTGGTGGAAGTGGCCGTCGATGGTGCCGAGCGCCAAGCTTCCGAGGCTCCCTCCCGGATGATCCCCGGCGTCGTCCGGGTCGGTGCCGCCAAGGCAGAACTCGGCGATGCTCGGCCAGCCGTCGTGGTCGGGGTCCGCCTCGGCCGTGGCGTCGGCACCCGCGAGACCCGCGTCGGCGACGAAGGAGGCGAAGGTCACCGTGCCGACCCCCGTGAAGGCCGGAGCCGGCGGTTCGAGGCCGTCGATCTGCTTCAGGTAGGCGACGAGCTGGTCCAACTCGGCGGGTCCGAGGTTCGATGTCATCCCGTGCGGGTCCGCCGGGTTCGCCGTGGTCAGGACCTCCTCCAGGGTCGCCGCCGAGCCGTCGTGGAGATAGGGAGCGGTGGCCCAGACACCGCGCAGGGTCGGCGTGTCCAGGCCGTCAAGGGGCTCGCCGAGACGTTGGCCGGAATCCGCTGTGAGCGTTCCGACGTCGTGCAGCACGCCCAGCAAGCTGTCGGTGAAGGCCTCGCCACCATGGCAGGAGTGGCAGTTCAGGCCCGTGAAGATCGCCCTGCCCGCGACTCCGTCAGCGCTCAGCGATCCGTCCGGGTTGCGGTGGGGGCTGGGTGGAAAGTCAACCAGCGAGCCGAGGTAGGCCGCCATGGCATCGAGGTCGGCGCTGACGCCGGACTTCGGGTCGCCCAGCGCTTGCGCCCGGGTGCCGGCGTCGAAACCGGCATCCTCCATCAGCCCGCTGCCCTTGCCGAGCAGGCGGATCTGGCCCTCGAAGTCGTGGATCTCGTCGAAGTTGCCGCTCCAGTGGACGCGGCCGTGGCCGGTGCCGGCGCGGCCGCGCAGGTCGATCGTGTTGCGCAGGCCCTCGCCCATCGGCGCGCTGAAGTCCCACACCCGGCCGTCGCCGCCGCCGTCGAGGTGGCAGCTGGCGCAACTCATGTAGCCCGCCAGGTTGAGCCGCTTCGAGCGGGCGTCGTGGAACAGGCGCTTGCCATGGAGGACCTCCGGGGCAAGTGGCTCGACGTCCACCAGGGACACCTCACCCAGGTCATCCGCCACGACCCCTCCGGCGAGAATTTCGGAGACGTCGATGACCGACAGGCTGCGCGACAGGAAGTTCAGCACGAACAGCCGGCCCGTCACCGAATCGAGCAGCGCTCCCTCCGGTACCGCGGCGGTGGGCAGCTCGCTGACGATCGCCCCGGAATAGGCGTCGACCACCACCACCCGCTCGTTGCCGGGGAGCGTCGCGAAGACCAAATCGCCGAGCGGACTGAAGGTCACCGAGTGGCAGCGGTCGCTGTCGTCGAAGTCGATGCGCTCGCCGACGAGGTGGCTCCCGGTGGCCAGGTCGATCGTCGAGGTGATCGCCCGGACGGTGACGTCGTGGTCGAGCTCCTGGCCGTCACGGAAGCCGCCGCGGTCGATGTTGTCCTTCTTCGAGGGCACCCAGGCACGGGCCCCATCGGGACTGATCGTGATCGATGCGAGGTAGTTGGGCAGCCCGCGGGCGAAGGAGCTGCCATCGCTGCCCTCGCTCTTCTCCAGCGCGATGGGGTCGATCGGCGTCATGCTCGCCGGATCGACCACGAAAACCTCGCCGGCGCTGTCCGGGGAGATGAAGCGAGGGACGTAAACCGCGTCGCTGGCCGCGCTCACCGCGAGGCCGCGCAGCTCCGGGACGATCCCGCGAGCGTCCGGGCCGAGGTCGAGCGAGGCCACCACCGCCCCCGTCGCCGGGTCGAGCTTCAGCAGCCGCCCGAGTGCCTGCAGCGTGACGAAGGCCGCCGAGCCGTCGGGGGCGAAGACGATGCCCGAGGGTTGCGAGGCGAATGGCAGCGGCAGCGAGTCGACGAGCACCCCACCGGCCGGGTCGATGCGCTGGATCTCCCAGGAATCGCGGCAGACCACCCAAAGTCGTCCATCGGGTGCCTCCGCCAGCGCGCAGGGATGCGCGCCCACCGCGAGCTCGTCGCCGCGGGCCAGCGTGACGGGGTCCACGGCCGACACGCTGGCGGCATCCGGATTGACCACCCAAATCCGGCCGGCGGCCTGGACGAGCGGCTGGCTCGAGGCCGGCGGCATCGCGGTCAGCGGCCGGTGGACGAGGTGGACGAAGCTGGCCAGCGAGGTGCTCTCGCCCGCGTCCGCAAGCTGCAGGGCGAGCTGGTCGATGTTCGGGCCGACGCTGCCCGCATCGGCGACCAGCGCGATGGTGTTGCTGCCGGCTTCCAGCGCGACGCCGGGGACCGCCAACGTCTCCCAGCTCGTCCAGCTCCCGCTCGAGGTGAAATCGAGGTTCGTCGCCGCGCCGCCATTGACGACCAGGTTCAGCGGCCGCGCCCCCTCCGACAGGGCGTAGCGAAACTCGAGGTCAACGGTCGCGGCCGCCGCGAGTTCCACGGTGAAGGTGAGCCGGACCCCGGGTCCGGAGGTGGCCGGAAAGTCGGCGAAGCCCGTGCCGGTGTAGCCGGCGTTGTTGCTCGCCACGACGACCCCGCCCTCGAGCGTCGCATGCGCCGGATCCTCGGCCTCGAACTGCTGGACCGTCGCCTCGCTGGCCTCGACGAGGACCTGGTGCCGCCCGGCACTCGCGTAGGTGTGGCTGACGGTGGCGCCCTCGGCTCCGCTGCCGTCGCCGAAATCCCAGTGGTAGATCCGGTTCGGGGCGGGGTTGGCGATGCTGAACTCGCTGACCCCACCGAGCTCGACCGGGTCCGGCGCCACGACCTCCTCGCCGCCGCCGCTTCCCTCGCCGGATCCGGTGGTGAATGTCGAGATGACCGTGGCGGCCAGCGGGTTGCCGACCAGGTCGGTGATCCCGCCGGCGGGCAGCACGAGCTCATACTCGGTCAAGGGCTCGAGCGGTGCCTCGCTGGCAAAGCTCAGCACGCTGGCGCCGCACCCCCAGCTTCCCGCAAGCGCGGTCCCGCCGACCGGACGCAGGACGAAGCTCGCCGGGTCGACCGAAGCGAACTCCGGCCACTTCGAGAACGACACCGCGACCTGGCCGCTGGTCGACTGGTCGACGGCCCCGTCGGCCGGGTAGACCTGCACCACCTCAAGCGGCGTGGTGTCCGGCACCGTGTCGTGCACGGCGATGACCGCGCCGACGTACTGGTCGTCGACCCGCTGGTCGTCGGCGATGAGCAGCAGGTTGCCGACGCAGCAGGAGAACTGGTCGTCCCAGCGCGAGTCACGGCCGACGACCCGCCCCTCGAGCACCGGGTTGGCCGGGTCGCTGATGTCGTACTTGTGGATCCCCTCGGTTCCCCCGCGAAGCCCGCCGAGAAAGAGGTGGTGGCCCGAGTAGGAGTGGTACTCGCTGGCCGGCACCGGGACCGACGACAGCTCGGCGATGTTGCGCGGATCGGTGGTGACGTCGTAGGCGCGGAAGGGAGTGATGAGGTAGGCGTTCCTGCCGTGGAAGCCGCCGATGTAGGAATCCGCCGGCGGGTCCAGCGAGTCGAGCAGGGCGGGGTCCTCCGGCGTGCTGATGTCGACCGTCGCCACGCCCGAGCTGCCCTTGGGGCTGGTGACCACCAGCAGGTCCCCCAGCGCGAAGAGCGGCCCGGCGACGACGCCGCCGAGCTCGGCGCGCGAGACGGTCGCGACATGCCGCGGCGCCGCGGGGTCGGAGACATCGACGACATAGACCCCGTTGGTGGTCGCGCCGACGAAAAGATAGCCCCCCTGCCACGCCAGCCCCCAGACCGCCCCGGCGACGTCGCCGTAGTTGATCCCCTCGAGCATCAAGCCGGCCTCCAGGACCGGCTGGGTGGTGTCGCTGAGGTTCCACAGGTCGACCCCACGGCCGGAAGTCGTGGCGAGGTAGTACTTCCCCGCGGCATCCCGGCCATACGCGACCTGGTGCGACTCCGCCTCCCCGGCGGCGTGGTCGGAGACCATCTCCGCACGGAAGGCGGGGAGATACGGGTCGGAAATGTCCCACACCTCGTGGACGGCGTTGCCGGCGAGGATCGCGTAGCCATTGAAGACCGAGGGCTGGTTCATGTGGCGGTCGCTCATCTGCGGGCTGATGATCGTCCACTGCTCGGAGGGATCGAAGGCCCGGCTCGGGATCGCCCCCTCGGCCGCCACGGCCGGGGTCGCCAAGGCAAGCAGCGCGGCGGCCCGCCGGGCAAGCTGACGATGGGCACTCATGGGTTTGGGATTCGGTTCATGCCGGTTCATGCCGGTTCATGCACGCGCCCCCGCGAGGAGGGCCATCGCGCCCGATGAACACGGAACCATCCGCCGAAACGGCCGGCAACACAAACCACAAGTGCCGGTCCTCGCCGCTCCCCGCATCCCTGCCGGCAAGCCCCGCCTTTCCCCTCGACCCGCCCCCCGGCGCCCCAGCAGACTCCTTGAAATGGACGAAGAGGAAGCGGTCTTCGGGCTGGGACGCCACTACAGCAAGCTGCGCAACGACGGCGACGAGCTGCCGGAGGAGCCCGTGCCTGTGGGCGGCTCCATGGTGCTTCCCGTCGAGTTGGCGGACGAGTTCGACAAGCACCATCCGCCGGGCCCACGACGGGACCGCCAGGACACCGACCGGGTGTTTCAATACGAACTGAACACCCTCGGCGAATACCGGATGGGAGCCTACTGCTACGGCCTCTCGATCCGCCACGGGGACCGCGAGTTCGATTTCCTCAAGGAGCGGGAGATTTTTCGGGATCACCTTCCCGGGAAGTTCGAGGACTGCATCCGGACCAACCGGTCGAACCGCTTCGACGTCATCACCGCGAACGACCTGACCCTCGTGATCGACAAGCTCGAGGAGACGGCATCGATCGCGCGGGCGAAGTTCCGCTTCAGCAGCTCCCTCATCGTCGACGAGACCCCCGTCGCCGGGACCGAGGACGTCTACCTGGAGAGCGCGCCCTGCACCCCGCTTGCCTCCGTCCAGTTCCCCTTCGTCCCCTTCGATGCGTTCTGGGAGCACTGGGAGAAATACATCACCTTCCGGAAGGCGCAGCTCGCGGAGGCCCAGGGCGCCTTCCACCGCCCCGCCGATTTCGTCGAATCCGCCGAGGTCACGGTGCGGAGGAACCCGCCGACGGCGCAGCTCCGGGTCGGCTCGCTCGGCACGGTGGTTTCGAGGCTGCCCGATGACCGCCTGCTGGTCGACTTCAGCCGGGGACGAGAGGAACCCCTCGAGATGCGTGCCGCCGACCTGATTTTCATCCGCCACAGCGACGCGGGCTGAACCTCCTTGCGCAAGCGCCGCGGGACCGTCCCGCCTTCAGAAGATCTGCGCGGCGCCGGGGCATTCGCCTCACCCCTTCTTCGCCACGTAGATGCAGTGGCGCGGCTTCTTGGACTTCTCGTGGGGCTTGGCGGGAACCGCCTCGACCCGGAAGCCGGCGCGCAGCAGCTTCTTCTCGAAGGCCGGCGTGGGGTGGGCCATCCAGTAGGCGGCGCAGCCGTCGGGATGGAGCGCCTCGCGGACCTTGGCGAAGAACGACGGCGTGTAGAGCCGCGAGTTGCCCTCGGTGATGAGCATGTCCGGGCCGTCGTCGATGTCGACCAGCAGGGCATCGATACTACCTTTGCCATACTTCGCCAGGCACTCGTAGAGGTCGCCCTGGTGGACCCGGGTCCGCTCGTCGTCGAGGATCGGCCCGTTGTGCTCGGCCAGGAAAGCGCGGTTCCACTCGATGATCTCGGGCATCAGCTCGGCCACCTCGACGGTGGCCGGGTGACCGACCACCTCCAGCGCACGGCGCAGCGTGAAGCCCATGCCGAGCCCGCCGATCAGGATCCTCGGGTGGGAGGGACGACCGGCCCTGCCCTCCGCCAGCGCCGCACAGCCCAGCTCGGCGAGCAATTGCTCGGAGAAGGTCATCCGCGTGCTCATCAACTCCCGGCCGTCGTTCTTGAGGTAGAACTTCCCGTCGTGCCGGTGCAGCGAGAAAACGGTGCCATCGGCCAGGCGGGCCTTGGCGAGGTTGACGTAGGGCTTCACGCCCCCGACCATCCCCGGATCCGGCCCGCCGGCAAGGGCGCAGGACGGACGGCAAGGCGCCGAATGGCGGGACCGGACGAAAGGGGTTCGACCCCCGCGGCCTCCGGCGCGAAGCTGTGGCCATGCTTGCAACGCTTCTCGAGGAGCACCCGCTCGTTCTCGCCGAGTGCGCCGTGGCGGAGCGGCTGCGGCGCATGCCCGGGGTGGAGCTCCACCCGACCCTGTTCAACACCCCGCTGATCTACGGCCCCGAGGCGGCCCGCGAGGCGATGATTTCCATCTACCGCGAGTACCTCGACACCGCGCGGCGGGCCGGCCTCCCGCTGCTGCTCACCGCGCCGACCTGGCGGCTCGACGCCGCGCGCGTGGCCGACGCCGGGGTGCCGGCCACCATCAACTCCGATGCCGTTGCCTTTCTCACGGCTCTGCGCGACGAGCTTGCCGAGGGGGGACCACCCGTCGCGGTCGGAGCGCTCGTCGGCCCACGAAGCGACTGCTACCGACCGGATCTCGCGCCGGATGCCGCCGAGGCCGAGGCCTTTCACACTCCGCAAGTCCGCGAACTGGCCACCACGGCGGCCGACTTCCTGCTTGCCCAGACGCTTCCCTCGGTCGACGAGGCACTCGGCCTGGCGCGGGCGGTGGCCGCCGGCGGCAAGCCCTACCTGATCAGCTTCTGCACCGGCACCGATGGTCGTGTCCTCGACGGCAACCCGCTGCCCGAGGCCATGACCCGGCTCGACAACGAACTCCGCGACCCCCCGCTCGGCTACTTCGTCAACTGCACCCACCCGCGCTTCCTGCTCGAGGCCTACCCGCCGGGAACGCTCGACCGACTTGCCGGCATCCAGGCCAACGGCTCTTCGCGTGATGTCACCGCCCTCGACGGCGCCACCGCCACCGAGGCGGATCCCGTTGAATCTTGGGCCGCCTCAATGGCCGCGCTTCACCATCGCCACGGCGTGACCGTCCTCGGTGGCTGCTGCGGCACCGCGCTGGCCCACCTCGAGGCACTGGCGGGAATCGCCGGCGAATCGTCCAGCGACCCGTCGATCGGATGGCCGGGGACTCCCGACTAGGATGGATGGAAACCATCCACGGCGACTCTCCGGGAGGGATACCATCGGACCGCGGACTTCAGTCCGCACCCGCACCGCCAAGGCGGATCCGCAAGGGTCACTCGGGCCGACTGAAGCCCAATGCCTTTAAGGATTGGTGATTTCGATGTGCTTTAGCAGGGGCTTCGAGCTCGGCTTCTTGGTCTTTGGCCAGTCTTTAATGGGCTGGCGCAGGGTCCGTG